>CAZYPY010000100.1:0-12201 GCA_964649545.1 uncultured Microthrixaceae bacterium
CCTCGTCGACCTGCCCGTGGCGATCGGCATCGGCGCCCTCGTCTGGCTGCTCGCGGTCTGGCTCATCGCCCGCGGCGCGGGGAAGTTCACCCGCGACGCCCTCGCCGCCAAGGTCTGACCGCGGCTCAGCTCGCTCAGACGTCGCGCCAGTGGCGGGCGTCGACGTAGCGGGACAGGTGGGTGGAGTTGGTGGTGGCGACCACGGCGTCGTCGCCGAGGTGGCGGGCTTGGGCGGCGAGGATCACATCGCCGTCGAGGGCGTGATCGTGTGCGGTGGGCCGGCCTCGATTGCGGGCATCGGCCCACAACTGCGCTGCGGTCTGCAGCTGCGCGGTGGACAACGGTTCGTAGCGAAGTGCCATCGCCAGCACGTCGAGGCGGCGCACGCTCACGGATCGACCAGCACGGAGCAGTTCCCGACGCACCTCGTAGTCGGCGATCTCGGGCACGACGAGCTCGTCACCCCGCTCCTCGATCTCCCTCGCCCACTCCTGCACACCGTCTGCGAGCGGACCACCCTCGGGGTGGGCGAGTTGGCCGAGCGGCCCGGCGTCGAGCACCACGAACATTCAGAACGGCCGGCCTTCGAGACGACGGGTCTCGGCCAACGCGGCCATGAGGATCTCGAGGGACTCGCGCTGCTCATCGGCGTCGCCCATCGCCGCCACGAGGTCGAGGCCGGCCAACGCACGGGCGCGGCGTCGAGCGGACCAGGCCTCTGGCGTCTGCGGTTGATAACGCTCTGCACGAGAGAACCGCTGCGCGCGCACGGAGCCTTTGCGACCGGTCGTCGCAAAACCCAGCGACTCCATCTTGAGGCGCACGGCCACCCCCACGGCCTGGCGGAATCGCTGTCCGTGCGGACCGTCGAGCACCGCGGCGATGACCTCGTCGGCCTCGATGACCTCGACCGCACCCTGGAGCGCGGGGAGATCGAGTCGGGTCGCACTGGCCATGTCGTGCACGATCTCGTGGTCGTTCAGGATCGCGAACACCCGGTCGAGGGCCGCGCCGTCCCGATCGACCACGTCGCGGTACTTGGCCGCGTGGGGATCGGCGAGGAACCGCTCGACCGTGAGCCTGTCCGGGTTCGGTCGCACGACGACGCTCATGACCGTTCATTCTAGACGGTCAGATCCTGGGGGTCTACGCCGCCTCGACCGTGTCAGCGGGCGAGGAAGAAGAGCTGGAGCGTCGTCGCCCCGAGGATCAGCAGCAGGAGCAGGCCGATGGCGATGGTGGTGCCCTTCCTCATCGGGGCCCGCCTTTCATCGTGTGGTGGGGTCGGAGAGAGTGACGGGGGTGACGACGCCGGCCGACGGGACGGCGTCGTCGCCGTCCTCGAGCGCCTCGACGGTGAGCTCGTCGCCTTCGGCCAGCCCGAGCGCGGGGGCCGCGCCCTGCCCGTTCATGGCGATGGCGAGAAGTCCGTAGGAGTCGGTGAGCAGCCCGACGTCACCGGGGCCGAGCTCGGCGTAGGTGGCGCCGAGCCGGGCGGTGCGCGTGGTGTCGGCGAAGCGCAGGCGCACCCGGTCGCCGAAAGCGGCGAGCTCGTCGGGGTCGACGTTGAGCTGGGCGTTGCCGAAGCGGTCGATCCAGAGCACCTGGGCCACGACGTGGCCGCCCTCGGTTCGGCTCAGGGGGAGGACGCCGGGCTGGAGCAGCCCCGGGTCGAGCAGGTCGCCGAGCTCGGCGAGGTCGACGCCCTGGCAGAGCTGGGCGGCCACCGGCGCGAAGACGTCCCGGCCGGCGAAGGTCGTACCGGCGGCGGGCAGGTGGACGTCAGCGTTGGTCAGGTGGACCGCCCGGGAGGCACCGCCGACCATCGCGACCGCGGGGGCCAGCAGGCCGTTGTCGGGCCCCACGAGCACCGACATGCCGTCGCCCACCTCGACCGCCACGGCACGGCGGTCGCTGCCGACGCCCGGGTCGACCACCGCCAGTACCACCCCGGGGCAGAGGTACTGCGCGCTGCGGGCGAGGAGCAGACCCCCGGCCCGCACGTCGTGGGGGGCGATGTCGTGGGTGAGGTCGACGATCCCCACGTCGGGCGCGATCGACCGGATCACCGAGTGGACGACGCCGACGAACTCGTCGGCCCGCCCGTAGTCGGACAGGAAGGTGATGGTGTCGTAGCGGCGGCCCATGCCCGCCCGACGGTACGGCGTCCGCCCCCCGCCCGGCGAGCCCGCGGGCGGGACGGCCGGTTCAGCCGGCTTCGGTGTAGCGGGCGGCGATGAAGGCGTCGACGTCGTCCTCTTTGATCCGGTAGCTCTTGCCGACCCGGATCGCGGCGAGGTCCCCGGCCTTGATGAGCCGGTACACGGTCATGGTGGACACCCGCATGAGCGACGCGACCTCGGCCACCGTGAGCAGCCGCGAGCGCGCGTTGAACTGTGACAAGGGCTTCACCCCTTCCTCCGCTTGGGGCGCACGCTAGCGGAGGGTTGCTGGTGGGGAAAGTGGGGCTGGTGGGGCTCGTCGGGCGGGCCGACGCGACCGGTCAGCCCCGCCCGAGCTCTTTGGACCGCTCGGTGGCTGTGACCACCGCGGCGACGATCGCGGCCCGCACCTCGCGGGCGTCGAGCACGCCGAGTCCCGCCGCGGTGGTGCCGTTCGGCGAGGTCACGGCGATCCGCAGCGCCTCCGCCGAGTGCTCGGTCTCGGACAGCAGCCGAGAAGCGCCGAGGAGGGTCTGGTTCACGAGCGCCTCGGTGACGTCCTCGGGCAGGCCCACGGCGGCGCCGGCCTCCATGAGGGCCTCGGCGACCAGGAACACATAGGCGGGGCCGGAGCCGGACAGGCCGGTCACCGCGTCGAGCTGCTCCTCGGGCACCCGCACGGCGATGCCGACCGACGAGAGGATGGCGTCGGCCCAGTCGAGATCGGCGTCCGTGGCCGACGAGCCGCCCGCGATCGCGGCGGCGCCGGCGCCGACCGTGGCCGGCGTGTTGGGCATGGCCCGCACCACCGGCGTGCCTGGAGGCAGGGCCCCCTCGAGGGTGGCGAGGGTGACGCCGGCGGCGATCGACAGGACCCGGCCCGGGGCGTCCAGGTCGGCGCAGGCCGCCACGACGTCCTGGGGCTTCACCGCGAGGACCACCCCCTCGGCGGGCACCGCGGCGTCGACGACGAACAGCCCGGGCACCCGTGCCGCCAGCTCGTCCCGCCGCTCGGGCAGCCGCTCGACCACCGCGATCTCGTCGGCGGCGCCCCAGCCGGCGGCCACCAGCCCGGCGATGAGCGCTTCGCCCATCTTCCCGCCCCCGACCACCAGCAGCTTCGCCGTCATGGCCGGCGACCCTACCGCCCCGGATACCGCCGCTCAGGGGGCCTCGGGGGCGAGGGTGCGGCGGGGGTCGGGGTCGGTGCGGAGCTGGGCGATCAGGGTCACGCCGGCGAGCACGCCCCCGGCCACGAACACCGCCCCGGGGAGCATCGTTGCCAACGCCGCGCCGGCGGCCAGCGGCCCGGCGACCTGACCGGCCCGGGCCGCGCCCACCCAGACCGCCACCACCGCACCACGGCTGGCCGGCGGGGCCGCGCCGGCCACGAAGTCCTGGTAGGTCGGGATGGAGAGGCCCTCGCCGAGGCCGTAGAAGAGGCCGCCGAGCAGCAGGACCGGCAAGGAGGGGGCCACGCCGATCATCACGAAGGCGACCGTGAAGGCGACCGACCCGGCCAGCACCAGGCGCCGACCGCCGTAGGCAGCGCGCAGCCGACCCACGGTCAGGGCCGCAAGCGTCGAGCTCAGTGCCGGCGCGGACAGCACCAGGCCCCGGGCGCCGGCGCTCAGGCCGAAGCGGTCCTCGAGCAGCACCGGGAGCACGGTCAGGTAGAGCCCGAAGATGAGGAAGAAGACCCCGAAGGCGGCGACGGTCGAGAGGGCCAGCAGCGGCCGGCGCAGGACCCGGGCGGCGTTGCCGAGTTGGGCCCGGAGGTGGGGCTGCGGATGCAGGTCGATGTCGGGCAGCAGCCGCCACACCAGCAGGGCGGTGACGACCGCCAGCCAGTAGGGCGCGAAGGACAGCCGCCAGCCGCCGAGCTCGGTGAGGAGGCCGCCGACGGCCGGGAAGACCGCCAGCGAGATCGTGAGGGTGGCCGCGTTGCGGCCCACCAGGCGGGCCCGCTCGTTGCCGGTCCAGAAGTCACCGATGATCACCACGGCCAGGTTGATCAGCCCCGCCCCGCCCACCCCCTGCACGAGGCGCAGCACGAGCAGCAGGGCGAACGAGGGGGCCAGCGCGGCCAGCCCACCGCCGATCCCGAACACCACCAGGCACGGGGTCAGCACCTTGCGGCGGCCGTAGCGGTCGGACAGGACGCCGATCAGGGGCGCCACGACGATGCCCGGCAGGGCCCCCGAGGCCACGAGCAGGCCGGCGCGGCTGTCGGGCTGGTCGAAGCTGGCGAGGATGTCGGGGATCGCCGGCCCGATCAGGGTGTTGTTGAGGATGCCGGTGACCGTGATCGAGAAGATCAGCAGCAGCGGTGGCGCCCCCGGGGGTCGTGGCGTGGTCACCCGCACTTCCCCGATCCGAGCATCCGGGCCCGCCCCCGGGGGGCCGTGGCCACCCTACGGATCTGCATTCGGAAAAGCAATGAGATGCTATGAAGAATCACGAAGCGAAGCGCGAGGCGAAGCCGATGCGCAGCGCAGGTCGGAAGAACTGCTCCACGTAGACGTAGAGCGATCCGAGGATGCGGTCGAGCTCCCCTTCGTCGACGGCGGCGTTGGGGAGTTGGCCCACCAGGAAGATCGCGTCCTCCTCGCCGATGGCGAACGCGGCCCCGAACAGCTTCCGGTTCCGGCGCAGCAGGTGCTCGTAGAAGGCGCCGTGGTTCTCCTCGGGCGCCGGCATCACGTAGGTCTCGTAGTGCAGCGTGCGCTGCCCCAGGGTGAACCAGACCGTGGAGGTGGACTTCTCCTCGCCCACGAGGCGCACGTACCAGCGCCGCTCGCCGGGCTCGGTGTCCACGGCGTCGACGGTGGGGTTCTCGTCGAGCTGCACCGCCAGCCAGGCGTCGACGAGGGAGGTGAGCCGGGCCAGCTCCTCCGGGGAGGAGGGTTCGTCGGGCACGTCAGGCGCAGCGCACGAGGGACCGGGCCTCGAGGTCCGTGTGCAGGCGCCGGAGGCGGGCGGCGGTGGTGGACCACGTGTAGCCCTGGGCCCGACGGGCGGCGGCGACCGAGAGCTCGGCGGCCAGGGTGGGCGAGTCGAGCAGCTCCTCGGTGTAGTGGGCGAACACCGCCGGGTCGCGCCCGTTGACGAGGAAGCCGGTGCCGCCGTGGGCGACGATGGTGCGCAGCCCGCCGACGGCCGCGGCCACGACCGGCGTGCCGCAGGCGGCGGCCTCGAGGGCGACCAGCCCGAACGACTCCGAGCGGCTGGGGACGAGGCAGACGTCGGCGGCCCGGTAGTAGGTGGAGAGCAGATGGTGGGGCTGCGGGGGCACCCAACGGATCCGGTCGGCGACACCGAGGTCGGCGGCGAGCTTCTGCACCCGCTCGACCTCCTCCTGGCCCTCGACGCCGCTGGCCCCGCCCACGACGAGCAGGACCGCGTCGGCGTGGGCCACCGCGGCCAGCGTCCGGATGGCCACGTCCACGCCCTTCAGGGGCTGGATGCGACCCACGAACAGCAGCACCGGGTGGTCGCCGAGGCCGAGCGCGGCCCGCGCGCCCCGCTGGTCGCCGGGGGAGAAGAAGGCGTGGTCCACGCCGGGCGGCACGATCTCGATGCGGTTCGGATCGGCGCCGTAGAGCTGGGTGAGCTGGCTGGCCTCGGCCGTGCAGGAGGCGAGGATGGCGTCGGAGCAGCCGATGACCTCGGTTTCGGCCCGCACCCGCCGGTCGGGCTCGGGGTCACCCGTCTCGGCCTTGACCCGGGCGAGGGTGTGGAAGGTCGAGACGAGGGGCAGGTCGAGGGCGTGCTTGATGCGGTGACCGGCGACCCCCGACAGCCAGTAGTTCGCGTGGAGGGTGTCGACACTGCCGACGCCGGCCACGTGCTCGGCGACCCGGTCGGCCCACTCGTCGACGATCCCCGGCAGCTCCTCCTTGGTCAGGTCGACGGGCCCGGCCGGCACGTGGACGACCCGGAACCCGGGCTCGACGTCGACCACCTCGGGCAGGTCGTCGCGCCAGGACCGCACGTAGACGTTGCAGCCGACGCCGGCCTGGGCCAGCGAGCCGACGAGCTCGCGGACGTAGACGTTCATGCCACCGCTGTCGCCGGAGCCCGGCTGCGCCAGCGGCGAGGTGTGCAGGGAGAGCACGGCTACGTCGGCCACGGGACCCTCAACACCCAAACCACCGCGCGGATTCCTGCCCTGGCCCGCCGGTCAGGATTCCAGTTCCCTCGGCGCCTGCTTCTGGCGGAACGACTCGTAGATGTGGACGAGGGTCTTCTTCTGGTCCTCGGTGATGTACGGGTCGCGGCGGATCTCCGCGACGAGGTCGGGCTCGCCGTCGGGCTCGTCGAGGATGCCGGCCCGGATGTAGAGCTCCTCGGAGGAGATCTCGAGCGCGCGGGCGATCTGGCGCAGGATGTCGGCCGAGGGCTTGCGCATCCCCCGTTCGATCTGGCTCAGGTACGGGTTGGAGACGCCGGCCATCTCCGACAGCTTGCGGAGCGAGAGCTGGCCGACCCGTCGCTGGTCACGGATGAACTCCCCGAGGTCGCGCCAACGCTCTTCGAGGTCGTCGCGCATGGGGAGACCTTACGCGACTCCCGCGAGCGCGCCCCAAACGCCTGCAAGCACGGGGAACGGCGCCGGCGGGGCCGTTCCCCTCAGCGCAACAGGGAATCCGGGTCGGCCTCGCCGTCGCGGTAGCGGCGCTTGATCTCGTCCTGGAGGGCGTCGATGCAGGCGTGGAGCGCTTGGCGACGAGCGGAGACCTCGGCTTCGAAGGCGGCCAGGCGCTCGCCCAGATCGGCGAGGCCGGCGTCGTCGAGGGTGGGGAGGTCGGCCAGGTCGGCCGTCGCCACGATGGCGTCGAGCTCGTCGCGCAGCTCCTCGGGCACCATCGCCGGCTCGAGGTCCTGGGGGGGCCGGGCCAGGCCCGGCCCCCGGGTGTGCTCGGCGAGGATGTCGGGAAGGCTCCCGATGACCTCGGCGAGGTCTCCGGGGGCGCCCCCCTCGCGTCGACGAGTGCGTTCGTGGTTGACGATGTCGAGGTGCCCCTGGGCGAGGCGGCGCAGGTACGACACGCCGTTCTCCACCCGTTGGGCCCGGTCGCGCCGCGCGCGCACCTCGTCCAGGTCCTTCCCCGGAAGGTCGGCCACGTAGGCCGGGTCGAGGACCTCCGCGAGGGTGGTCACTCGCCTCCGGCGTCCGGCACGGTCACCGTCACGGGATCGACCCCCGACGAGGGCGACGCGGTGTCCTGCTTGCCGATGATGAGCTCCCAGCCGCCGACGAAGAGCAGGGCCCACACCACGAAGCCGGCGATGATCGTGTTGCGGTGCTTGTCGAACACCGCCTTGTTGAAGAAGTTGTCGAGGCCACCGAGCAGGCCGAGGGCGCTGAGCTCGATGAAGGCGACGATCACCAGGAAGACGACCCACGCGCCCACCATCACCCCGCCGTCGGGATCGGCGTACTGACCCACGATCGCGAAGTGCGACGTGAAGAGCATGAACCACACCATGGGGATCGAGAAGAGCGCGTTGGCCCGCGAGGCCCGCGCCGCCTTCTTGGCCGCGGCCGGCTGGGCGGGATCGCCCTCGCCCCCGGCCAGCTTGTCGCGCTCGCTGGCGATGACCACCTTCTGGTTACGCCAGATGATGCCCCAGACGTTCAGGAACATGATCGTGCCGAGGATGGCGCCCCAGGCGATGCTGGTGCCCTGCTTGCCGGCGAAGTACTCGGCGAAGTCCGGACCGAGGGCCTTCTGCACGCCGAGGATGCTGACGCCCGTCAGGAACGTCAGCGCCGCGGCCCACCGGAACCACCACAGGGCCCGCCACGTCAGCTTGTCGAAGGCCTCGCTGCGGGCCGCCGGGCTCAGCTCGGCGTAGGCAGGGACCTGCACGAAGTTGAAGAAGTAGAGCAGGCCGATCCAGGTGATGCCCGCGAGCACGTGGATCCACCGGAACAGCATCTCGAGACCGCCGCCGGTGCCGGTGAACGTGTCGAAAATGACCATCTGCGCCTTGCCTCCCAGGTCCCCTCGGATGTCGACGCGACCTTACCGCCCGCGCACGGACAGGTACTGGTACAGGCCGAAGGTCCACGCCGGCCCGAGCAGGATGAGCGAGTCGAGGCGACGCAAGGCGGGGGCGCGGGCGTCGGAGCGGGGCAGGACGGCCGAGCCGGCGAGCTGGCCGAGGGGGCACAGCACCGCGGCGGCGGCCGCGAATCCCGCCACCTCGTAGCCCTCGAACGGGGGCAGGTGCACGACCGCCATGGCGAAGGCGAACACCGCGATGCCCGCCATCCCGGCGAGCGGGCCCTCGATGTGGTTGCTCGATCCCGAGCCGATGAGGAAATCGCCCATCTCGTAGACGCAGACGAACAGGATGAGGGCGATGAAGCCGCCGAGGTCGATCCGGTAGGTGAGCGCGGGCGAGGCCGCGGCCACGCCGAGGAACAGGCCGCACTGGAGGGTGACGCCCACTGCGCCGAGGAAGTTGCGCCGCGCCCCGTCCGAGGTGAAGCCGGAGAGCAGGGCCAGGGGGATCGAGCCCAGGATCGCCACCCCGACCATCCCGAAGCCGACGGCCGAGGCCATCGCGATGGCACCGGCGATGAAGCCGGCGGTGTACTCCTCGGGGCTCGCGCCCCACGCCTTCCAGGCCTTGGCCGCCTGCCAGCCGCCCACCGCGGCGACGGTGCCGTAGAGCGCGGCGATGCCCGTCTCCTGGCCGAGCGTCGCCACCCCGATGAGCAGTGCCCAGAGGATGCCGAGGCGCACCTTGGGGCCGTTGATGTCGTAGGTGATGAGGAAGCGGGTGGGCGGCCGCGACCGCATCTTGTTGATCCGGCGCTGCTTGCGGGTGGGCTTGCGGATCCGGCCCGACTTGGTGACCCGCGTGCCTGGCGGGTGACCCGGCGGGACCGCCGGCCGGGCCACCCTGGTGCCGGGGGCGGCGGTCGTGCCCTTCGCCGGCTTCGCGCCCTTGGTCACGTTGGTCGCCTTCGTCGCCTTGGCGGCCTTCGAGGTGGTCGCCTTCGCGGCGGTGGCCTCGGCCCCCTGGGTGGCCCGGGTCGGCGCGTCGGCCATCAGGTCGCCCCGCCGCTCACCGGTGGCAGCACCGCCACCTCGTCCGCGGCGGTGACCGGGTGGTCGTCGGCGGCGGGCTCGCCGTTCACCCACACCCGGCTGTCGGCCAGCACCGCGGCGAAGCGATCGCCGTACCGGCCGCGGGCCGCGGCGAGGACCTCGGCCACCGTGGCGCCGGCGACGTCGTCGCGCCTGGTGCCGGCGGCTTCGCGGGCGGCGGCGAAGAGGCGGAGCACGGCCACGCGTTCTACCCCACCCCGGGATGCGTCCGACAATCCATGCCGGGACGAGCGTAGGTGCTGGAGGCCGGTACCTTCGGTCCCATGCCGCGACTCCTCCTCGTCCGCCACGGTGAGTCCGAGTGGAACGCCGCGGGTCGCTGGCAGGGACAGGCCGATCCGCCCCTGTCCGAGCTCGGGCGGCGACAGGCGCGCGCCGCCGGCGCCACGGTCGGTGCGGTCGACGCCGTCGTCGCCTCGCCCCTCGAACGCGCCCACCACACCGCCGAGGCCATCAGCGAGTCGGTCGGCGTCGGTCCGGTCCTGGTGCTGCCCGACCTCATGGAACGCCACGCCGGCGAGTGGCAGGGCCTCACGCGGGCCCAGATCGACGAGCAGTACCCCGGCTACCTCGCCGACCGGGGCGAGCACCGACGCCGGCCCCCGGGTTGGGAGGACGACGACGTGCTGCTCGAGCGGGTCCTGCGGGCCATCGACACCATCCTCGGCGAGCTCGACGGCGCCGACGACGTCGTGGTGGTCACCCACGGCGGGGTGATCTACGCCCTCGAGCGCCACCTCGGCGCCGAATTCCAGCGCATCCCCAACCTGGGCGCCCGCTCCGTCACCGTCGACGGCGCCGGGCGCATGGCCTTGGGCGAGCGACTCCTGCTCGTCGACCCCGACGAGGTCCTGGTCACGACCCCCGACCAGATCTAGCGGGGCAGAGCGGCGCCCGCCTCGTGACCGGGGCGGTCCACCCAACCGAGAGCCGGCCGCGACGGTCGCCGGGTCAGGCGTCCCCGACGTCGGGCTCGTGGGAGCCGGAGGGGAGTTCCGGTCGATCGGGCGCCCGATCCGACCCGTGAGGCTCGGTCCCCGAGGCCAGGCCGGTGCCGGGCAGGGTGCGGGCCAGCACGTGGACGGGGCAGCGGCGCAGGGTCGGATCCGCGGCGAGGGCCTCGTCGGCGAGGTCGGCCGCGCAGACCTCACACGTGCCGTAGGTGCCCTCGTCGAGACGCCGCAGGGCCGCGTCCACCCCGTCGAGATCCGCGGCGGTGGCGTCGAGGTCGACCTCGAGGGCGGCGGCCTCCACCAGGGCCTCGGCCGCCTGCACCACGCCGGCGGCTTCGTCGTAGGCGGGGGTGCGGCCGTCGTCCGGTGTGACGGCGGGAAGATCGTCGGGGAGATCGTCGGGGGCTCCGCCGGGCAGATCGTCGTCCACACCGTCACACTAGAGGCCATGACCGACACCGCTGCCGACGCCCCGGCCGGGCCCGAGGGCCACGGCGACCCCGCCCACCCCGACCGCTTCGCCGAGTGGGAGGCGCTCCGGGCCGAGCACCTCCGGCCCCGTGAGCAGCGGCCGCCGTCCACCGCTCGGGGCGTCCACCACGTGGCCCTGCTGTGCGCCGACGTGGAGCGCACCATCGGCTTCTACCAGGGCCTGCTCGAGTTCCCCCTGACCGACCTGTTCCAGAACCGGGACTACCAGGGCAGCACCCACTTCTTCTTCGACATCGGCAACGGGAACACGGTGGCGTTCTTCGACTTCCCCGGCCTCGATCTCGGGCCCTACGCCGAGGTGCTCGGCGGCCTGCACCACCTGGCCATCTCGGTCGAGCCCGACAACTGGGCCCGCCTGAAGGCCAAGCTCGACGACGCCGGGATTCCCTACGAGCACATCAGCGGCTCGAGCATCTACTTCTCCGACCCCGACGGCACCCGCCTCGAGCTCATCTCCGACCCCCTCGGCCACATGTACGGCGCCGACGTGCTCTGACCCCTCGCCCGGGCTGACAGACTCTGCCGCCATGCGTGCCGCCGTGCTGGAGAGTCCCAACGAACCGCTGACCGTGGGCGAGGTGGACGTCGACGACCCCCGTGCGGGCGAGGTCGCGGTGCGGGTGCACGCCTGCGGGGTCTGCCACTCGGACCTCAGCGCGGTGAACGGCACCTTCCCGATGCCGCTGCCGCTCGTGCTCGGGCACGAGGCCGCCGGCGTGGTCGAGGCCGTCGGTGCCGGCGTCACCCGCCTCGCGGTCGGCGACCACGTCGTGCTCACCCCGTCACCCTCCTGCGGCCACTGCTACTGGTGCGTGCGCGGCGAGCACGCCATCTGCACCGAGCTCATCGGCCTGTTCACCGCGACCTTCGCCGACGGGTCGACGCGGCTGTCACGCCACGGCGAGACCGTCTACCGGGGCCTGAACGTGGGCGCCTTCGCCGAGACGGTGATCACCCAGGAGGCCGGCGCGATCAAGATCGACGAGGACGTCCCCCTCGACGTCGCCTGCGTCGTCGGCTGTGCGGTCCAGACCGGGGTCGGCGCGGTGCTCAACACCGCCAAGGTCCCCGAGGGTGCCACGGTGCTCGTGATGGGCCTCGGCGGTGTCGGCCTCTCGGTGGTGCAGGGGGCCCGACTCGCCGCCGCCGCCCGGGTGATCGCGGTCGACCCGGTGGAGGCGCGGCGCGAGACCGCGCTGCGCCTCGGGGCCACCGACGTGATCGACCCCACCGACACCGACGTGACCGCCGCGACCCTCGACCTCACGTCGGTGGGCGCGGACTACGCCTTCGAGGCCGCGGGCAAGGGGGCGCTCGCCACCACCTGCGTGAACGCCACCCGGCCCGGCGGCACCACCGTGCTGGTCGGCGCACCGGGGCTCGACGAGAACCTCGAGCTCGGTCCGGCGGTGATCTTCGGCTCGTCCGAGAAGAAGCTGCTCGGCTGCATCCTCGGCAGCTCGCACG
>CAZYPY010000101.1:0-11865 GCA_964649545.1 uncultured Microthrixaceae bacterium
TCGACCGCTTCGTGCTCTTCGCCGACGACTGCACGGTGCAGGAGATCCTCGGCGTGGACGTCGCCCTCCGCCGGATCTCGCGCGAGCCCGCCCTCCCGCAGGACCGCTCCGCCGTGCTCGACCTCACCGCCGCCCGCTGACGGTGGCGCCCACCAACGGGCTCAGGCCGAGGCGCGCCGCAGGGCCGTGGCGAACTCGGCGACGAGCTCGTCGGAGGCGTCGTAGAACGGGAAGTAGGCGCAGATGCGGTCGCAGTCGCCGTAGCGGCGCACGATCTCGGCGGCCACCTCGTCGGGGGTGCCGTGCACGGCGATCGTCCGCACCATCTCGTCGGTGACGAGCCCCGCCATCGAGGCCCAGTCGCCGGCCTTGGACAGGCGGTTCAGTTCGGGCTGGACGTCGCCCCAGCCGTGCACGTCGAGCACCGGCCGGTACGACGGGGTGGAGCCGTAGAAGGCGAGCAGGTTGCGCACGCCCATGGCCGCCTCGAGCTCCTCGTCGGTGCGGCCCACCCCCACGATCACCTCGGCGATGACCTCGATGTCCTCCCGGGCGCGGCCGGCCGCGGCCAGGCCCCGCTCGATGGCCGGCCGCGTCCGCTCGGCCATGTGGTCCCCCGAGTTGAAGGGCATGACCAGGATCCCGTCGGCCACCTCCGCGGCCATCTCGGTCATCCGGGGCCCGAGGGCGCCCACCAGCACCTTCGGCATCCCGTAGGGGTTGGGCCCCGGGTCGAACACCGGCGTCATCAGCGTGTGGGTGGTGTACTCGCCGCGGAAGTCGAGCCGGGTGCCGTCCTGCCAGCTCGACAGGATCGCCTTGGTGGCCAGCGTCCACTCCCGCATCTGGGCCACGGGCTTGTGCCACGTCGAGCCGTAGCGCTTCTCGATGTGGGCCTTGATCTGGGAGCCGAGGCCGAGCCGGAACCGGCCCTCGGAGTAGTGCTGGAGGTCGTTGGCCAGCACTGCCAGGTGCATCGGGCTGCGGGGGAAGGCCATGGCCACGTTGGTCATCAGGTCGAGCGAGCAGGCCTTGGCCGCCACCGCCAGCGGCAGGAACACGTCGTGGGCGTTCTCGAAGGTGAAGACCCCGTCGACGCCGACGGCCTCGAGAGCACGGGCGCGCGCCTCGGCGTCGTGGAGCGAGAGCGACAGCTGGACGTCGAGCTTCAGGGCCATGGCGCCGCAACCTAGCGGCCGCGTCCACCACTGCACGTAGGTGCACTCTTGCATGTACATGCAGAACGTGCGACGCTGCCGCCGGTGACGACCGTGCACGACACCGAGGCGGTCAACGGCTTCGAGCGCCGCCGCCGGCGCACGCGCGCCGCGATCCTCGACGCCGCGGTCGACCTGTTCCAGACCCAGGGCGTGCGCGAGACCAGCGTCGAGGAGATCTGCGACCGGGCCGAGGTCTCGGTGCGCACCTTCTTCAACCACTTCGAGACCCGGGCCCACCTGCACGACGCCCTCGCCGAGGAACGGGCCCGCAACGTGGCCGCAGCCCTCGACATCCTGGCCGCGGACGGCCGCCCGCTGACCGAGCGCCTCCCCGCCTTCCTCACGGCGATGTCCGACTACCTCGCGGCCCGACCCGCCTACCGCGACTTCGTGGGCGAGATGCTCCAGCGCCACCCCGCCCGGGGTGACGCCACCGTCCGCGGCGGCGTGCTGCACACCGCCGTGCGTCGCCTGCTCGACCGCGGCGTCGAACGCGGCGAGGTGCGGGCCGACCTGCCGGCGGACTCGCTGGCCGACGTCGTCGTGGGGGCGATCGCCGTGCTCACCGCCAACTGGAGCGCCGACCCCGCCTTCGACGTCCGGGCCGAGGCGGCCGCCACCGCCGCGACCCTCCTGGCGCTCTGCGCGCCGATCCCACCGACCTCCAGAACAGGAGCACGACCATGATCGAGGACCTCGACGCCGCCGCCGCGATGCTGCTCACCGACCCCCTCGGGCTGTTCGACCGCTCGGTCACCCAGGCCGACTCGGTCGACCGGGACACGCTGGCCGAGATCCAGCACCGGGCCATGCGGACGCGCTTCGCCGAGCACTACGAGGGCATCGAGATGCTGCGCAAGCTCGCCGACCGCCAGGGGATCACCGCGGTCGACGAGTTCGACGACCTCGTCCCGCTGATGTTCCCGCACACGGCGTTCAAGGCGTACCCGGCGTCGCTGCTGATCGACAAGCGCTTCGGGACGCTCGCCAAGTGGCTCGACAAGCAGACCGTGTTCGACGTGGGCGGCGTCGACATGGAGGGCTGCTCGGGGCTGACCGAGTTCGTGGAGCGCCTCGACGACCAGACCGAGGTCAACGTGCTGACCTCGTCGGGCACCACCGGGACGATGTCGCTGATCCCGAAGTCCAAGGTGATGACCGCCTACAACATGACCGAGGTCTGGCACCGCTACATGTTCCAGGAGTTCGGGACCGCGCCGACGCCCGAGCAGGACGGCGCCGTGGTCGACGTCGTGTGGCCCACCTTCTCCAAGGGCACGGTCGGCGTGATGCGCACCATCCCCCAGCTGATCGACGCGTTCTGCGGCGGCGACGAGTCGCGCTTCCACGCCCTCTACGACTTCGGCGTCGACTCCGACCTGCTCGTGCTGGCCAGCCAGCTGCGCATCGCGGCGGCCAAGGGCGAGCTCGACCGGGTCGAGATCGACCCCGAGCTCTGGGCCCGCAAGGAGGCGTGGGAGGCGCGCATCGCGACCATGCCCGAGGACATGAACCGGTTCCTCGAGCAGATGACCGAGGAGCTGGCCGGCGAGCGGGTCTTCATGATCGGCTCGGCCCAGCAGCTCTACAACATGGCCAGCGCCGGCCTGGCCCGAGGCGCCAAGGGCGTGTTCGCCCCCGACTCGGTCATCCTCACCGGCGGCGGCATGAAGGGCGCCGTGCTCCCCGAGGACTGGCTGGACGCGGTCCACGAGTTCCTCGGCGTCGACCGCCTCCGCAAGGGCTACGGGTTCTCCGAGGGCGGCGCCTTCCACTGGCGCTGCGAGCACGACCGGTACCACGTGATGCCGTGGGTCATCCCCTTCGTGCTCGACCCCGACACCAGCGAGCCGCTCCCCCGCAAGGGCGAGGTCACCGGCCGCGGCGCGTTCTACGACCTGCTCTCGGACAGCCACTGGGGCGGTGTCATCACGGGCGACGAGGTCACCATCGACTTCGACACGCCGTGCCCGTGCGGGCGCACCAGTGTCCACATCGCCGACACGGTCATCCGCTACAGCGAGAAGGCGGGCGCCGACGACGACCGCATCACCTGCAACGCCACCCAGAGCTTCGCCGACGAGGCCGTTGACTTCATGCGCCAGGTACGCGGATGACGAGCGTGACGGACGGCCCGGCCGAGTTCCGCGTCCCCCTGTTCGTCCGCGGGGAGCTGATCGAGGAGGACCTCGTCGCTCACGGCGGGCGCTCCGCCTTCGCCTTCGAGGCCACCGACGTGCGCCGCCACCTCGACCGGCTGCCGCTGCGCTCGCCGGCGCTGCTGCGGGACCTCCACGAGCTCCCCCTCGACGAGATCATCGACGTCCTCGTCGAGCTCGGCGCCGCGCTGGACATCGACACCAACCCGCACCTCCAGGCGGCCTACGAGGCGGGGCTCAGCGCGGCGCCGTACCCGGCCAGCATGCTGCGCAACAGCTACGTCGGGCTCCCCTTCGTGTTCGAGCGGCCCCGACTCGAGGCCATGGTCGAGCAGAGCGTGGGCCGCGCCCACCTCGAGGGCTGGGTGCCGACCGTGCTCGACGACGGCCGGACCGCGGCGGTGCGGGCTTTCGGCGCCCGGACGCTGCACATCCCCGCCGGCAACGGCGGCGTGGTGTCGGCCATGAGCATCATCCGCAACTTCCTGTGCCGCAGCGACGCCATCATCAAGGCCCCCTCCAACGACCCGCTCACCGCGGTGGCCATCGCCCGCACCCTGGCCGACGTGGCCCCCGGCCACCCCCTGACCCGCCACCTCGCCGTCGGCTACTGGAAGGGCGGCGACGAGGCCGTCGAGTCCGCGCTCTACCAGCCCCGGTACCTCGAGAAGATCGTGGCGTGGGGCGGCTTCGCGGCCATGAAGCACGTCACCCGCTACCTCCAGCCCGGGCTCGAGCTCATCGCCCTCGACCCCAAGCGCAGCGCCACCATCATCGGCCCGGAGGCCTTCGGGTCGGAGGCCACCATGCACGAGGTCGCGGTGCGGGCCGCATGCGACATCGGCACCGCCAACCAGGAGGGCTGCGCCTGCGCCCGGGTCATCTACGTGCTCTGCGGCACGGGCGACGAGGACCTCGCCCGCCTGAACCGCCTCGGCGAGCTGATCTACGGCTACCTCGTGGGCCTGCCCGGCCACCTGTCGACCAAGCCCCGCTACGTCGACCGGGAGCTGCGCGACCACCTCGACGGCACCCGCATGGACGACACGTTCTTCCGGGTCATCGGCGGCGAGGACGACGAGGGCGCGGTCATCGTGTCCCAGCTGGAGGAGGAGGTCGACTACGCCCCGATGCTGAGCGGCAAGGTCGCCAACCTCGTGCCCGTCGCCCGCCTCGACCAGGTCACCGACGCGGTCAACGCCTACACCCAGACGGTCGGGATCTGGCCCGACCGCCTCAAGGAGCAGATCCGCGACGAGCTGCCGCTCCACGGCGCCCAGCGCCTGGTGTCGCTCGGGTATGCCTGCAGCGTGACGGGCGTGGGCCCCCAGGACGCGCTCGAGCCGATGCGCCGCATGTGCAAGTGGATCGTCGACGAGACCTGCGACCCCGAGGTGGTGTTCCCCGTCTGGACCGGCGCGGCCTTCCACGACCCGGCCGCCGCGGTCGGCTGACGGCGGCGCGACGAGGCTCGAGTGCGTCAGGCGCCGCCGGCGCGCGCGGCCTGCTGGCGGAGGACCCGCTCGAGGATGCCGAGCGTGGCCTTCAGCGCCGTGAGGGGGATCACCGGCCAGTGCGGCTTGAGGTTCTCGTCGAGGTTCGACCAGTCGTAGATCGACGTCACCGTGGTGGTGCCGTCGTCGTTGGGCTCGAGCCGGTAGCCGTAGTAGTGGCCGAGGCTCGGGAAGCCGGCGCCGGACACCTCCCAGGTGAGGAAGCGGTCCTGCTCCCACCCGGTCATGGTGACGGTGACGTCGTACTTGCCGAGGTCGATGTCGCCAAGCGCCTCGCGGTCCATGTGGATCACGAACTCGTCGCCGAGCTGGGTCGCGGGTTCACCCGTGTAGTCCTGCAGCATCCCGGAGGCGTCGATGTCGACGTGGCCGGCCGGCGAGCTCACCACCGCGAAGATCGTCGCCGCGTCGTACGGGAGCACCCGCGACACCTCGTACCGCTCGATCGTCGCCTCGTCGTCAGCCATGCCCGATCTTCGCAGGTCGTCGGTCGCCCGGATCGATCCAGCCGCCGACGTGGTAGACCGCCGCGATGGCCGACGTCGTGCTCTACGAGGTGGCGGACCGGGTCGCCACCATCACCCTCAACCGCCCCGAAGCCCGCAACGCGCTGTCCCGGGCGGTGATCTCCTCGCTCCACGAGCTGGTGGGCCGCGCCGGCGACGATCCGGAGGTCGACGTGGTCATCGTCACCGGCGCCGACCCGGCTTTCTGCGCCGGCGTGGACCTGAAGGAGCTCGGCGCCAGCAGCTCGATCCCGGGGCTCGCCTCCGAGGCGACCGAGCCGTCGCGGGACGCTGGCGACCTGGACACCCGGCCCGGCCCCTTCCCCACCATCGCCAAGCCGATCATCGGCGCCGTCAACGGGGTGGCGGTGACGGGCGGGTTCGAGCTGGCCCTGAACTGCGACCTGCTCATCGCCTCGGAGCGGGCCCGGTTCGCGGACACCCACTGCCGCATCGGCGTGCAGCCGGGGTGGGGGCTGACCATCCTGCTGGCCGAGGCAGTCGGCGTGCGGCGGGCCCGTCAGATCTCGCTCACCGGCAACTTCCTCGACGCCGAGACCGCGTGCGCGTGGGGCCTCGTCAACGAGGTGGTCCCCCACGACGAGCTGCTCCCCCGCTGCCGGGCCCTCGCCGCCGACATCGTGTCGAACGACCAGGCCGGCGTCCGCCGCATCTTGCGCACCTACGCGGAGAACGAGCTCCTCACCGGCGCCGACGCCTGGCGCAACGAGACCCGGGTGTCCGACGCCTGGTTCGCGGAGCTGGCCACCCGCCCCGGCGAGGTCGAGGCCCGCCGCCAGGCGGTCATGGAGCGCGGCCGCCAGCAGACCCGGGGCGCCTGACCCGCCGCGCGTCGGAGATCAGGGCACGTCGGGCCAGTCGACGCTGTCCGCGCGCCACCAGGTCCAGCCGGCCCGGTCCCACAGCGGGGCGAGGGCGGCGAGGCGCGCCCGGTGGTCGGCCCAGGACGCCGGCGCCGACGGGTTCCAGCCCAGCTCGGCGACGCCGGCGAGACGGGGAAGCAGGAGCAGCTCGAGGTCCTCGGCGCTCCGCACGCTCTCGCACCACAGCGCCGCCTCGACGCCGACGAGGCGCTCGGGCGGAACCGCTCCCATCGCGGTGGCCACGTCGCGATCGAGCAGCTGCTCGAGGGTGCGGGGGCCGTAGAACTGCAACCCGAGTCGTGAGCGCGAAGCGTCCTGGGTCGGATCGAGCGACGGGTCGCCGTGGGGCTGGTCCAGGTAGAAGGTGGTCGTCGGCGACAGGAGCAGCCGTGCGCCCTTCTCGGCGATGCGGTCGAGGTCACCGAGGGCCTCGCCGAAGTGGGCGGCGAGCAGGTCCAGCACCTCGGGCGGCAGCCCGGCACCGCCATCGCTCCCGCCGGCGCCGCCGGTGAGGGCGTCGAGGTCGATCCAGTGCTGGACGACCTCGTCGGGCCCGACGCCGGCCCGGCAGGTCTCCTGCCAGCCCACGACCCGCTTGCCGAGCCCGCGCACCACCTCGAGGGCGTGGTCGACGAAGCGCTCGTACCGGTCCGCCGGCATGCCGAAGGCCTCGTCGCCACCGAGGTGCAGGAACGGCGACGGCGAGAGCGCGGCGACCTGGCCGAGCACGTCCTCGACGAAGGCCCACACCTCGGGACGGTCGGGGTCGAGGTAGGCGACCTTCAGGGGGACGCCGCCCTCGACCGGCCGGGTGACGCCGAGCTCGGGGTGGGCGGCGAGGACCGCCGCGGTGTGGCCGGGCAGGTCGACCTCGGGGACGATCGTCACGAACCGCTCGGCGGCGTAGGCGACGAGGTGACGGAGCTCGTCCTGGGTGTACGAGCCGTCGTTGCCGTCGGTGAGCCCCGGGCGGCCGTCGATCTGGAGGCGCCAGGCCTCGTTGTCGGTCAGGTGCAGGTGCAGCACGTTCAGCTTGTGCAGCGCGAGCGCGTCGATGACCCGCTCGACCTCGGCCACGGGGACGAACCAGCGCACCACGTCGAGGCTGAGGCCCCGCCAGGCCAGCTCGGGGGTGTCGTCGACCTCGACGCACCCGACGGCACCGTCCCCCGCCGCCACGAGCTGGAGGTGCGTGGTGAGGCCCCGGAAGACCGCCTCGGGCGTCGGGCCGAGGACCCGCACGCCGTCCTCGTCGACGGAGAGCCGGTGGCGCTCGACGTCGACGGACGCGCCGTCGGCCCGCAGGCCCCGGGTCGGGCGGGGTGCCGGCCCCGGCGGGCTCCCGAGGGCGAGGAAGACCGACCCCACGGCGGGGTCCGAGACCACCACGGGCGCCGGCAGGGCCACGCCGGCGTAGGTGGCGAGGTCGGCCCGGAAGCGCTCCGCCACCGGGAGCAGGGACGGCTCCGCCACCGACAGCGGCGTGGACGCCATGACGGCGAACCGCCCCACGGCCGGCCGCACCGCCGCCGGGGCGGGGAGCGCCAGCGAGCCTCCCGGGCCCGCCATCACTCGCCGGTGAAGACCGGGTCGCGCTTCTCGAGGAAGGCCCGGGGGCCCTCGGCAGCGTCCTTCGAGCCCATCACGACCATGCCGTGGCCCATCTCGATGTCGAAGGCGGCGGCCTCCGGCATGGCCTCGGTCTCGCGCAGGGTGGCGAGGATGGCCTTCACCGCGAGGGGGCCGTTGCGGGCGATGCGCTGCGCGATCTCGCGGGCCTTGTCCAGCGCGGTGCCGTCGGGCACCACGTGGTTGACCAGGCCGAGCTCGTACGCCCGCTGGGCGGAGATGTCCTCCCCGGTCAGCAGCATCTCGGCCGCCACCGCGTAGGAGACCTGGCGGCGCAGGCGCACCGCCGAGCCCGCCATCGGGAACAGACCCCGCTGCACCTCGGTGACCCCGAACACGGCGCTCTCCCCCGCCACCCGGATGTCGGTGCCCTGGAGGATCTCGGTGCCGCCGGCGCGGGCGTAGCCTTCGGCGGCGAGGATCACCGGCTTGGTCGGCCGGTAGGTCTTGAGCCAGCCGCCGAGGATCACCTCGGGCTCGTCCTTGAAGCGCTGGAGCCACTCGTTGTCGACGACGCCGGCCTGGAGGCGGCCGATCTCACCGAGGTCCATGCCGGCGCAGAACGTGTCGCCCTTGCCGGTGAGGATCGCCACCCGCAGCTCGGGGTCCTCGTCGAGGCGCACCCAGGCGTCGTACATCCGGCAGAGCACCTCGGCGTTGGCCGCGTTCTTCTTCTCGGGGCGGTTGATGGTGACGACGAGGACGGGGCCCTCGGCCTCCACCAGGACGAGCGGTTCGGACATGGGAGCCTCCAGGTCGGTGCGGGGACGGCGATCGCGGCGCTGATCTTCACGGGTCGCGCCCCCGCCTGTCGACCTGCGGCGGCGTCAGGGCTCGGGGACGACCGTCGGGGCCCGTTGGGCGCTGATGACGACGAGACCCGACAACAGCAGCGCCGCGCCGACGGCGGCGGTCCCGTTCGGTCGCTCCCCCAGCACGAGGACGCCGAGGAGGGCGGCGGTGAGCGGCTCGGTGAGGCTCAGGGTGGCGACCGTGGAGGCCCGGAGCCGCCGCAGGCCGGCGCTGAACAGCACGTAGCTCACCGCGGTGGTCGCCACGCCGAGCCACAGCTCCATGCCGATGCCGCGGGCGCTCAGGAGGCCGTCGGTGTCGGCCACGAGCAGCGACGGCAGCAACAGGACGGCGCCGCCGAGGAAGAACACGGCCATGACGGTCGGGCCCGGGACCTCCCGGTCGAGCACGGTCTTGGCCGCCACGGTGTAGACGGCGTACGAGAGCCCGGCGGCGAGCGCGAGCAGGAGCCCGCCTGCGTCGATGGTGCTGCCACCGCCGGGCGACAGCAGCAGGCCGCAGCCCACCACCGCGAGTCCCGTCGCCGCGTACCAGCGCGCCACCGGGCGCTCCCCGCTCGCCAAGAGGGCGACGACGCCGGTGAAGACGGGCCCGCTGCCGATGGCCACGAGCGTCCCGAGGGCGACGCCGGCCCGCTCCACCGCGGCGAAGAACGACGCCTGGTAGCCCGCCACCGCGACCGCGCCGACCACGTACGCGCCCCAGGGCCCGGTCGGGCGGCGCGAGCGGCAGGCGATCAGGGCCAGCAGCAGGCCGCCGAGGAGGATCCGAAGGGTGCCGACGGCGACCGGCGACGCCCCGACGTCACCGAGGTCCTGCGCGGTCCCCGTCGTCCCCCAGAGGACGGCGGCACCGACGATCAGCAGCTCGGGCCGGACGCGGGACATCAGCCGTGCATCCTCGCACCTGCGGCCCGGCTGCCCCGGCGACGGGCCAGTACGCGGCGGGGCCGCCACCGGCGAGCGGTTCGCTCGGCGGTGGCGGCCCCGGTCGGGCTCGGCCTCGTCAGACCCCGGCGGCGGGCGGGCCGGAGCCCTGCGCCACCGGCGGGTTCGCCGGCCCGGCGCCCGGAGGCGGCTGCTGCTGCTTCTTGCTGTTCGCCCTGGCGACCAGCACGACGATCAGGACGCCGGCGACCACCACGATGGCGCCGATCAGCAGCCATGGGAAGCTCGAACCGTCGTCGTCGGGGACGAGGTCGGGCTCCTCGGTGGCGAAGACCGGCTCGGGGGCCGACTCCGGCAGTTCCTCGACCGCCTCCTGGAGGGTCGCCGAGCTGTCGACGAAGTCCTCGTTGCCCGTGGCGGCCACGTCGTAGACGCAGGTCTCGACGGCCAGCGGGTCGTCGACGCCGGCGTCCTCACAGGCCTGCGTCGCCTCCTCGACCGCAGCCGGGTCGAGGTCGTCCGGGGTGACGAGGTCCTCGGCGGCGTCGGGAGCCGGCACCGGCGCTTCGCCGACGCTCACCAGCGACTCCGGCTCGGGCACCCGCCAGCTGTCGGAGAACCGACGCACCTTGCTCTCGTTCGCCGGCTGCTCGATGACCGTGCCGTCGCGGAGGGTCATGTCGTTGTCGGGGTCGCCGTCGAGGTTCCCGAGCACGCCCTCGAAGGTCAGGTCGCCACCCAACCGGACGACGCCGATGTCGAGGTGCGAGCCCCGCTTGAACAGGACCCGGGCCGCGGTGTTGCCGTCCGGCCAGTCGATCTGGAAGTCGTTGGGCTCGGTCTCCTCCGGCCCGACCGTGCTCTGGGTGATGGAACCGGAGACGACGCCACCCTGCGGCAGGTCGAGGCCACCGTCGGGGAGCGGGGTGTCGACGCCGTTGACGAGCAAGGTGGGCTCGGGGTTCAGGTAGAACTCGAGCGAGTCTCCGTCGACGTTCATCACCGTGGCGGTGTTGATCGACACCCCCGGACGGATGTCCAGCGCCTCTTGGCGTGACTGGATGACCACCGTGCCGTCGGTGGACTGGAGGAGCACGAAGTCACCGACGTCCTGGATGTCGAACACCAGCGCGTCCGGGGTGCGGAAGTGCACGTCCCCGAAGCTCGCGGGCGGAGGCGGCAGGACGGGCGGGACCGCCGTGGTGGTCGTCGTGTCGTCGACCACGGTCGTGGGCGGGGCGTCCTCCTCGACCGGCACCTCCTCGCCGTCCAGCGTGATGGTGGCGGACTGCAACGTGTTGCCCGGGTTGCAGTTGTCCATCTGGACGATCACGACCCGGTTCTCGCCCTCCACCAACTTGTCGGCGAGGTTCCCGGTCTGGGTGCCGCCGCTGTCGGCCAGCACCGTGGCGTCCGAGCCCGGCGTGCCGCCGGGGTTGGCGCTGTTGAAGATCGAGATCTGGGCGGCGTCGTCGATGTTGACGAAGTCGACCGTGAACGTGCTCGGCGTCACGCCGGGCGGCACGGTGAT
The DNA here is from genome assembly GCA_964649545.1 of uncultured Microthrixaceae bacterium. Taxonomy (GTDB): domain Bacteria; phylum Actinomycetota; class Acidimicrobiia; order Acidimicrobiales; family DATDAH01; genus JAEUJM01. Next base: position 11,144 of record CAZYPY010000101.1, read on the forward strand.
GGTGGTCTCGAAGTAGGTGTAGTCGACGCCCGTGCCGCAGCCGGTGAGCCGGGAGGCCTGCCCGCCACCGAAGTTGGGGTCGGTCTGCCCGTCGAACCCGATCACGTCGGGGTCGGGGGCCGACTGCCAGCCGGGGTCGGCGGTGTCGGGGATCGACGCGTCGACGAACCACGGCTCCGCGTCGTTGATGTCGGTCTGCCCGTTCGACGGCGCGCCGTTCGGGGTCGGCGGGATGAACATGCGCCACGGCGACCGGTCGATCGACACGGTCTGCGCCGAGCTCATCGATCCCACCGCCAGCGACGCGAGGGACACGACCCCCACGACCACCCCTGCGGCGGCAACCTTCAACCGTCGGTTCCGTTTCATGGTCACCCGCACTCTCTCTCGTCGGTCCTGCTCGAGCGGCCGGAGGGTTCCGACTGCCTCGTTAGTCACTACCGACCGGTGCGCCCACTCCGGCCGTTACAGATGCACGGTTACAGACGTGTGTCGCTTCCCCGCTCGACCTCACGACGAAGCGCAGACACTAGCGGTGGACTCGACCTCTCGGGTCGACGGTGTTGCGTCGCCGCTGCGGGCGGCCCTGGTCCGGGTGGCTCAGAGGTCGCTGATCGGGACCACGGTGCAGGTGATCGAGCTCGGACGCTCCTCGGCGAGGAAGAAGCGCCAGAAGATCGAGCCGCTGGCGTGGCCCTCGGTGTCGAGCCAGTTGGGGACGC
>CAZYPY010000102.1:0-11798 GCA_964649545.1 uncultured Microthrixaceae bacterium
CGGTACGCCTCGTCCTCGCCGAGGGGGCCCTCGTCGAGGCGGAGCTGGAGGAGGAAGTCGAGGGCCTCGCCCACCTCGCGGCCGGGGGGGATGCCGAGGTGGTCCATGACCGCCTTGCCGTCGAGGTCGGGGCGCAGGGCGTCGAGCTGCTCCTGCTCCTGGAGAGTGGCGATGCGCTCCTCGAGCTCGTCCATGCGCCGCGAGAGCCGCTCCGCCTTGCGCTGGTTGCGGGTGGTGCAGTCGCACCGGGTCAGCTCGATGAGCTCGGGCAGCAGGTGGCCGGCGTCGCGCACGAAGCGGCGCACCGCGGCGTCGGTCCAGCCCATCCCGTAGGTGTGGAAGCGCAGGTGCAGGTAGACGAGCTGGACGATGTCGTCGATCTCGTCGTTCGGGTAGCGCAGCGCGGTGAGCCGCTCGCGGGCCATGCGGGCGCCGACGACCTCGTGGTGGTGGAAGCTGACGCCACCGTTGGCGAACGAGCGGGTCTTGGGCTTGCCCACGTCGTGGAGCAGGGCCGCAAGCCGCACCCGCTTGTTCGGCCGGCCCTCGCGATCGAGCCGTCCGGTCTTGGCCACCACCGCGATGGTGTGGGCGAGCACGTCCTTGTGGTGGTGGATGGGGTCCTGCTCGAGGCGCAGGGCCGGTAGCTCGGGGAGGAACTCCTGGGCCAGACCGGTGTCCACCAGGAACCACAGGCCGGCCGACGGGTCGTCGACGACCATGAGCTTGTCGAGTTCGAGGCGGAGGCGCTCGGGAGCGACGATCTCGAGCCGCGGGGCGAGCGCTCTCACCGCGGCGACGAGCTCGGGCTCGGGGGCGAGGCCGTAGCCGGCCAGGAAGCGCGCCGCGCGCAGCATCCGCAGCGGGTCGTCGGTGAAGGACTCCTCGGGCGAGAGCGGGGTGCGCAGGCAGCGGTGCACGAGCAGGTCGACCATGCCGTCGAAGGGGTCGATGAGCTCGGGCTCGGGCAGTGACAGGGCCATCGCGTTGACGGTGAAGTCGCGGCGGGAGAGGTCGGCCTCGATGGCGTCGGCGAACTCGACCTCGGGCTTGCGCGAGTCCGGGCGATAGGCCTCGGCCCGGTGCGTGGTGATCTCGAACTCGCGGCCGTCCTTCTTCACCCCGATGGTGCCGAAGCGCTCGCCCTGGGTCCACATCGCGTCGACCCAGCCAGCCACGACGGCCTTGGTCTGGTCGGGGCGGGCGTCGGTGGTGAGGTCGATGTCGGCGTGGTCGGGCAGCGGCTCGCCGAGGAGCAGGTCGCGCACGACGCCGCCGACCAGGTAGAGGCGATGGCCGGCGTCGGCGAAGCGCGCCGCGAGGGGGGCCACGTCGGCGAGGACCGGCTCGAGCACCGGCCGCAGGGGCTCGGGGATCGACACGGCTCAGCCGTCGCCGGCGGCGGCGCGCTCGGCGTCGAGGGCCCGGCGCTCGGCCACCGCCCGCACCACGGTGGCGCCGGGGCCGCCCGAGGTGGCGGGCTCGGGCCGCACGTCGACGCCCGCCATGGCCCCGAGGCAGGCCGCGGTCGAACGTGACAGGGCGCCGAGGTCGTAGCCGCCCTCGAGGTAGACGAGGCGGCGTCCCGCGGGCACGAAGGCCAGCAGCGACGCGGTCAGGTCGGCGTAGTCACCCGAGGCCAGGCTGAGCCCGGCGAGGGGATCGTCGCGGTGGGCGTCGAAGCCCGCCGACAGCAGGACCCAGGTGGGCTGCCACGACTCGACGACCGGGGCCAGCACCTGGTCGACGCCGGCGCGCAGCACGTCGCCGGTGGCACCGGCCGGCAGGGGGAAGTTGATGGTGGCGCCGAGGCCGTCGCCCACTCCGGTCTCGTCGAGCGCGCCGGTGCCCGGGTAGAGCGGCCACTCGTGGAACGACACGTAGAGCACCCGGGGGTCGGCGTAGAAGATGTCCTGGGTGCCGTTGCCGTGGTGGACGTCGTAGTCGACCACGAGCACCCGCTCGCCCCGCTCGGCCAGCGCCGCCGCGGCCACGGCCACGTTGTTGAACAGGCAGAAGCCCATGGCCTGGCTGCGGCGGGCGTGGTGGCCCGGCGGGCGGACCGCGCAGAACGCGGCGTCGGCCTCGCCCCGGTCGAGGGCCTCGACGGCGGTGAGCCCGGCGCCCGCCGCAAGCAGTGCCGCGTCCCACGACTCGGGCACGGCGCACGTGTCGCCGTCGAGGTAGCCGCCCCCGGACGCGCAGAACACCTCGATCTTCTCGACGAACCGGGGCGGGTGGACCCGCTCGAGCTCGGCGCGGGTGGCCCGGCGGGGCTCGAGATCGACGAGGGCGTCGCCGAGACCGGCCGCGGCGGCGCCGTCGAGCACGGCACGGAGGCGCTCGGGCCGCTCGGGGTGGCCCGCGCCGGTGTCGTGGCCGGCGTAGGCCGGATGGGTCGCGAACAGCACCGTCATGGTGGCGCCCACGGTACCGCCGGCGACCCGGGCGGCCCCACGCCCGGCCGGGTGCCGACGACCGGGGCACGAAGCAGCCGCCCTCTATCCTCGGTGGGGTCGTGCCCCGCCCATCGTCCCGCCTCGTCGCGTCTCGCCTCCGGGGGCCCCGGGGGGCGGATCGGCGCCGGTCCGAGGTCCTCCACGGTGACGGCTCACCGCTGCGCATCGGACCCTGGCAGGGTCAGCACCGGGTGGCGTCGGTGGCCCCGGTGCACGGCGGCATGCCGTGCGCGGTGGCCGACGTGCACCGCGCCGTCGCCGCGCTCGAGCACCGGGGCTACGCCGCCGTGGTCACCGCCGCCCTCGCGCCACCCGACCAGTCCGCCTTCCTGACCGCGGGCTTCTCCGTGCACGAGCGCCTCCACCTGCTCGCCCGGGACCTGCCCCCCGCCCCGGTCGCCCCGGTCCCCCCGGGCGTCGTCCTGCGACGGGGCCAGGCCCCAGACCGCGCCAGCGTGCTGGACGTCGACCACCGGGCCTTCGAGCCCTTCTGGCGCCTGGACGACACCGGCCTCGACGACGCCATCCGCGCCACGCCGTCGGCGCGCTTCCGGGTGGCCACGGCCGGCCCGGTGCCCGACGCCCCGGTGCTCGGCTACTCGGTCATCGGACGGGCGTCCCATCGCGGGTACGTCCAGCGCCTCGCCGTCGATCCCGACCACCACCGGGGTGGGCTCGGGCGGGCCCTGCTCGTCGACGGCCTGCGCTGGCTCGAACGCCGACGGATCCGGCGGGTCATGGTCAACACCCAGGAGCGCAACGAGGTCGCCCTCGCGCTCTACGAGCACGAGGGCTTCGAGCGCCAGCCCGGCGGCCTCGCCGTGCTCGCCCTGGTGCTCACCGACGACGCCCCACCCCTCCCCGGGCCGGCGGCGTGACCTGTCTGCCGCGGGTCACCCGCGTCGTCCTCGCCGCCGCCCTCCTCGCCGCCGGCACCACCGCGCTCGTCGCGTCCGGCGCCGGCGCGCAGGTCGATCCGGCCGACGACGGCCCCCAGCTCCGCCTCGAGGAGCAGACCACCTGGGTCGAGCCGGGGGCCACCTTCACCGCCCGGGTCCGCCTGGACGGTGCGGCGCCCGCCGGGGCGACGGTCGTCACCACCGTGCACGAGGCCACCGGCTCACGGTCGCAGTTCGCGCAGCAGGTCGCAGGGAACGGGCTCGGCGACGAGGTCGCCGAGCCCGCCACCCAGCCGGTCGACCCCGGGGGGACCGCGTCCACCACCGGGGCCGCGGTCGAGGTGCGCGTCGCCACCGACGGCACCCCGGAGGCCGGCGAGGTCGACGCCCGCCTCGACGGGTCCGGGGTCTACGCGGTCCAGGTGCGCCTGCTCGACACCACGGGCGCGGAGCTCGACCGTCTCGTCACCCACCTCGTCCGCCTGCCCACCGCGGAGAGCGAGGCCCCACCGCTGCGGCTCTCGCTCGTGGTGCCGATCGACGGCGGTCCCGGGATCCGGCCCAACGGCGAGCGCCGCACCGACCCGGCCACCAACCGCCGGGTCAACGCCCTCGTCGACGCCCTCACCGACCACCCGGACGTGGCCGCGACCCTGGTGCCCACGCCCGAGACCGTGGTGGCCGCCTCGGGCACCCCCCGCATCGCCCGCCTGCGCCGGGCCGTGGAGGACCGCCAGGTGGTGGCGTCCCAGTACGTGCCCGTCGAGGTGGCCGCCTGGGTGTCGGCCGGCCTCGACGACGACCTGGCCCGCCAGACCACCGCCGGCGAGCAGGCGCTGGCCGACCACCTGGTCGACCGCCCCGACCGCCGGACGGCGGTGGCCGCGCCCACCCTCACCCCCGAGGCGTTGACCCGGCTCGAGCAACTCGGCGCCGACCAGGTGGTGGTGCCCGGTGCGGCGCTCGCCCCCCTCGACGCCGACGCCTTCCCCACGACGCTGGCCCAGCCGTTCGGCCTGCTCGACAGCCAGGGCCGCCCGGTGCGCGCCGTGGCCGCCGACCCGGGTCTGGCCGCCCACGTGGGTGAGAGCGGCGACCCCGTGCTCGACGCCGCCAACGTGCTCGCCGACCTGGCCGTGATCTGGTTCGACCAGCCCACCCAGGACCGGGGGGTGGCCCTGACCCTGCCGCGGGTCTGGCAGCCCGACGCCGCCTTCCTCGACACCCTCTTCGCGGGCCTGTCCGAGCCGTCGGTCGTGCAGGCGGTGTCGGTGGACGACCTGTTCGCGCAGGTGCCGGCCGCGACCACCGGTGGCTCGACCGACCCCGGGGGTGACCCGCTCGTGCGCACGCTGGTCCCCGCCGAGAGCCCCGCGCTCGGCAGCTATCCCGAGGCCCTCCCGCTCACCCGCCTCACGGTCGAGGGTTTCGCCAGCTTCGCCGGCCGGGACAACCCCGTCGTGGCATCGATGCAGCGGCGGGTGCTGGTGTCCGGGTCGGCCGACCTGGACCTGGCCCAGCGCCGGGCCTACCTCGACGCCATCGGCCGTCAGGTCGACCGCGCCGCCGCCGCGGTCGTCGCCCCCGAGAGCGGCAACGTCACCCTCACCTCCCGCGACGGTCGCATCCCGCTCAACCTCTCGAACGAGAACCTCTACGACGTCACCGTCCGCCTGCGCTTCGACAGCGACAAGCTCACGTTCCCGGACGGCGACACGGTCATCGTCCACCTGCCCCGGAGCGCGGTCACCTCGCTCGACGTCGACGTGTCGGCGCGCAGCTCGGGCTCGTTCCCGCTGCGGATGACCATCACCTCGCCCGACGAGATCGTGCTCGTGTCCCGGTCGCGCTTCACCGTGCGGTCGACCGCGGTCTCGGGCGTGGGCCTGGTGCTCTCCGTCGGCGCCGGCGCCTTCCTGGCCCTGTGGTGGGCCAGCCACTTCCGACGGGTGCGCCGCGCCCGCCGCCTGGTCGACGCCGACGATGCGGCGGCGGCCATCGCCGCGGCGGAGTCCGGCGACCCGCCCGCCCCCAACTTGTAACGTTCGCGCCACCCCGGGGGTCCAAGGGCCACCGTTCGACCGAGGAGGCGCACGCCACCCATGTCCATCCGCATCGTCACCGACAGCGCCTGCGACCTGCCCGACGACCTGGTCGAGCGCTACGGCATCGAGATCGTGCCGCTCAACATCCGCTTCGGCGACGAGGAGTACGTCGACCGCTTCGAGCTCGACGTCACCTCCTTCTACGACAAGCTCGCCCACCACGCGGCGCTGCCCGAGACGTCGGCGCCCGCGCCGGGCCGCTTCGCCGAGGCCTTCGAGAAGCAGGCCGCGGCCGGCGCCGACACCGTCCTGTGCATCAACCTGGCCTCGGGCCTGTCCGCCACCATGGAGTCCGCCCAGCAGGCGGCCAAGAGCGTCGACGTGGACGTCCGGATCATCGACACCCAGACGGTGAGCGGGGCCATCGGCCTGGCCTGCATCGAGGCCGCGCGGGCGGCCGAGGCGGGCAAGAGCGCCGACGAGATCGAGGCCGACCTCAACGAGAAGGCCGACCGCACCCGCATCTTCGGTGCCCTCAACACCCTCGACAACCTGAAGAAGGGCGGCCGCATCGGCGGCGCCCAGGCCCTGGTCGGCAACATGTTGGCCATCAAGCCGATCCTCGAGATCAGCCATGGTCACGTCGAGGAGGCGTCGAAGCAGCGCACCCGCAAGAAGGCGCTCGGGTGGCTGCGCGACCGGGCCCTGGCCGACGACGTCGAGGACCTGTGCGTGCTGAACGGCCTGGCCACCGACTTCGACGAGTTCGTGGACATGCTCTCGCCGAAGTACTCCCGCGACGACCTGTTCATCTGCACCATCGGCCCGGTGATCGGCACCCACGCCGGCCCGGGCGTCATCGGCATCGGCTTCCGCCAGACGCGCGCCTGAACCCTGGACGGGCGCTTCGCGCCCTGCTGGCTAGCCTCAGGGGGTCGTGTCCGACTCCCCTCCCCCTTCGCGCCCACGCGGCGATCTGGTCGGCACCGAGCTGGCGGGCCGGTACCGCTTCGAGCGCCTGATCGCCACGGGGGGGATGGCCCAGGTCTGGGAGGCCACCGACCTGGTCCTCGACCGTCGGGTGGCGGTCAAGCTGCTGCACGCCCACCTGGCCGACGACGCCGGCTTCGTCGAGCGCTTCCGGCGCGAGGCCATCGCCGCCGCCCGGCTCGCCCACCCGTCGATCGTGTCGATCTACGACACCTACTCGGGCGACGGCACCGAGGCCATCGTGATGGAGCTGGTCGACGGGATCACCCTGCGCCAGGAGCTCGATCGCCGCCACCACCTGCCGCCGGCCGAGGTCGTCCGCATCGGGGTGGCGGTGGCCGACGCCCTGTCGGTGGCCCACCAGTCCCGGTTGGTCCACCGCGACATCAAGCCGGCCAACATCCTGCTCTGCCAGGACGAGCGGGTGATGGTGGCCGACTTCGGCATCGCCAAGCTGGAGGAGGGCGGCGACCACACCCAGGAGGGCACCATGCTCGGCACGGCCAAGTACCTGGCCCCCGAGCAGGTCGAGGGCGGCCCGGTGGACGCCCGCACCGACGTGTACGCCCTCGGCGTCGTGCTCTACGAGATGGTCTGCGGACGCCCCCCGTTCGAGGCCGACACCGACGCCGCCACCGCCCTCGCCCGGTTGCACGGTGATGCACCCCGCCCTCGCCAGATCTCCGCCGACGTCCCCCGCGACCTCGACGACGTGATCATGCGCGCCATGGCGCGCGACCCCGAGCAGCGCTACGAGAGCGCCGCCGGGTTGCGGGCGGCGCTGCAGGCGGCCCACCTGGGCCCTCCCGAGCCGGTGTCGTACGCCGACAACACCGCGGTCACGGTGCGCACCCCGCCCGCGGGCACGCCTGCGGTCGGCGGCGACGCACGGACGGCCGCGGGCCGAGGCGCGGCCGGCGCCGGCGCGGGAGGTCGAGCGGGCGGTTCCGGGACCACCGGTGCCACCGGGGCGGCGTCGGCCGAGCCGCGCCGGCGCTCGGTGCTGTTCCCCGTGATGGTCGTGGTCTTCATCGCCCTCGCCCTGGCGGTTGCGGGCGTGCTCATCGGCAACACCCTGTCGGACGGCGGGCTCTTCGGCGACGACGGGAGCGCCGCCCCGACCACCACCGCTCCCGGGGGCGGCGAGATCCCGCTGACCGTGACCGCCGCGACCTCCTTCGACCCGTTCGGCGACGACGGCGAGGAGAACGAGGACGCCGCGCCGCGGGCCGTCGACGGCGACCCCGCCACCGCCTGGGTGACGTCCACCTACAACTCGGTCGACTTCGGGGGCCTCAAGGACGGCGTCGGGCTGGTGCTGACCCTCGACCGGGCCGCCGAGCTGGCGTCGCTCACGGTGGCCTCCCCCACCCCCGGCTGGACCGCCGACGTCTACGTGGCCGAGCATGCCGCCCCCGACCTCGCGGGCTGGGGCGCGCCCGTCGCCACCGGGGTGGCCATGGGCGCCGAGACCAGCGTGGACCTCGGGGGCGCGACCGGCGGCGCGGTGCTGATCTGGATCACGAGCCTGCCCGAGGGCCGCGCCGTGGAGATCGCCGACGTGGCCGTCGCGGCCGCCTGAGCGGTGACCCCCACCGCCGCCGACGACGCCCTCATCGCCGCCGCCCAGGCCGGCGACACCGCCGCCCTCGACGCCCTCCTGCGCCGCCACTACGACCGCATCCACGCCATCTGTCGCCGGCTCGCGGGCAACGCCGCGGACGCCGACGACGCCACCCAGGAGGCCGTGCTCGCGATCGTCCGGGGCCTCCCCCGCTTCGACGGCCGGGCCGCCTTCACCACTTGGTCCTACCGGGTCGCCACCAACGCCTGCCTCGACGAGCTGCGCCGGCGGGGCCGCCGCCCGGTGCCGGTCGAGGCCGTCGGCGACGAGCGGGGCGGGTCGGGGGGCGCGAGCGGCCCGGGACCCGCCGTCGACCCCCGGCCCGGGGTGGCCGACGCCCTCGCCGACCGGCTCGAGGTCGACGCCGCCCTGGCGACCCTGCCGCTCGAGTTCCGGGCCCCGGTGGTGCTGCGGGACCTGTGCCAGCTCGACTACGCGGAGATCGCCGAGACCCTCGACATCCCGCCGGGCACCGTCCGGTCCCGGATCGCGCGGGGACGGGCGGCGCTGGCCCAGCACTTCGCGTCCACCGGGAACCAGGAGGGCCCCTCGTGACGTCAGAGGAGGGAGCCATGCCCGAACCCGACCCGACGCCGGACGATCTGCTCGTCTCCGCCGTCCTCGACGGCGACGCCTCGCCCGACGAGGCCGAGCGCGTCGCGTCCGACCCCCGCCTGGCCGCCCGCCTCGAGCAGGTGCGTGCCGTCGCCGCGGCCGTCGGCGGGCCGGTCCCCCTCGTGGACCCGGCCGTGCGTGAAGCGCACCTGGCCGCCGCGCTGGCCGAGGCCCGCCGCCTCGCCGCCGATCCGCCCGCCGCGACGGGCACCGCGGCTCCCTCCCCACCCCCACCCGTCGCCGACCTGGCCGCGGCCCGGGACCGGCGCCGGCCGGTGGCGTCCCGTGTGCTCCTCTCCGTCGCCGCCGCGCTCCTCGTGGTCGTGGCCGCGGGCACGGTCCTCGTCCGCCTCGCCGACCTGGGTGGCTCCGGCGGTGGCGACGAGGTCGCCACCGAGTCCGACGACCGTTCGAGCGCCGAGTCCCTCGGTGCGGTCGAAGGTGGCGCCGACGACGGGGCCGACAGCAGCGGGGACGCGGCGCCGTCCGCGAGCGACGAGGCCGGCGCCGGGGAGGGCACGTCGACCCCGACCACCACCGCGGGCGCGCCGTCGTCCGCCACGGGCTCGGGCGTCGACCCCGACCTCGTGAGCTTGGGCACCTTCGCCAAGGGCGAGGACCTCACCGCCGCCGTGCGCGGGCGCCTCGTCCTCGACCCCACCCCCGACCCGGCCGGCGTCGACCCGGTCTGCCAGGACGACTTCCCCGTTCCGACCACCCTGCTCGGACGGGCCACGGTCGAGGGCGAGGAGGGCCTCGTCTACGTCGACACCCAACCCGGCTCCGGTCGACAGGTGTGGTTCGTCGATCCCGCCCGCCCGGGCGCCGACGGTGCGGCCTGCCGACGCATCGTCCCGGTGGACACGCTCTAGCGACGCGGGCATCCGCCGGGGTACTCCCGGGGGTACAGGTTGCAGATACCCCTGGGGGTATCTAGGCTCGGTGCCCATGACCGTTCTCGACGACCGCACCTCTCCCGGCCCCGACGCCCATGGGTCCGACGATCCGGACGCCGCGCCACCCGACGGCCTCGTCCAGGGCCACGGCTGGTTCGGTGCCCTCGCCCGCTTCTCGGCCCGCCGGCGCCGCCTCGTGATGCTCGTGTGGCTCGCGGTCGTGCTGCTCGCCGCCCCGCTCGCGATCACTCTGTCCGGGGCACTCTCGGGCGCGGGCTGGGAGGCCCAGGGCTCGACCGCCCAGGAGGTCCGCGACGAGCTGCGCCGCGACTTCCCCCAGCTCGGCGCCGAGTCGGCCATCGTCGTCTACCGCCAGGATGCCCCGATCGCCGAGGACCCGGCCGGCCTCGAAGCCGTGGTCGTCGGCCTCGACGGCGCCCCAGGCGCGACCGCCGTGGTCGACCCGCTCACCCAGCCCGCCGACGCCGGCCTGGTCTCGCCCGACGGCCGGACCGCGCTGATCCCGGTGGGCCTCGCGGCCGACGAGGACGCGGACCTGCCCGAGTCGGCCGGTGAGCTCATCGACCACGTGGGCGACCTCGACGTCCCCGAGGGCGCCCGGGTCGAGGTCACCGGCGAGTGGCCGGTGTGGAGCGACTTCAACGAGACCAACGAGGAGGCGCTGCACCTGGCCGAGCTCGTCTCGGGCCTGCCCACCATCATCCTCCTCTTCATCGCCTTCGGCTCGGCCATCGCCGCCGGCCTGCCCCTCATCCTCGCCGTCGCCGGCATCGCGGTCGGTTTCGCCGCCCTGCACCTGCTGAGCGGCCTGACCCCGCTGTCGGTCTGGTCCATGAACTTCTCGATGATGATCGGCCTCGCGGTCGGCATCGACTACAGCCTCTTCATCGTCTCCCGCTACCGCGAGGAGCGCGAGGACGGCCGCGGCCCGGTCGACGCCATGGTCGGCACCCTCGCCACCTCGGGCAAGGCCGTGTTCCTCTCCGCCCTCACCGTCGTGCTGTCACTGGCGGCCGTGCTGGTCGTGCCGATCATGGTCTTCCGGGCCATGGCCCTCGGCATGATGCTCTCGGTGACGGCCACCGCACTGGCCTCGCTGACCCTGCTGCCGGCGGTGCTCATCGCCATGGGCGACCGGGTGCTGGTCGCCAAGGGCCACGACGACCCCGACCGCGCCGCCGAGGGCCGCTGGGCCCGCTGGACGGGCCGGGTGCTGCGCCGGCCCGGCGCCACCCTGGCCCTCGGCCTGTTCCTGCTGCTCGGGCTCGCCGCCCCCGCCCTCGGCCTGCGCCTCGGCATGCCCGGCGCCCGCGTCGTCGACGAGGGCCGTTCGAGCCGTGACGGCTACGAGCTCGTGGTCGAGGCCTTCGGGCCCGGCGCCGCCGCCGCGCTGTTCGTGACCGTTCCCGCCCAGGACGCCGAGGCGGTGGTCGCCATCGCCGCCGCCGACACCGGCGTGGCCGACGCCCGCATCGTCGCCGACCCCGCCGAGTCGGGCCGCACCGTGGTCCGCGTGACCCCCACCACCGCGGTCGACGACCAGGCCACCTCCGACCTGGTCGAACGCCTCCGTGGGGAGGTCGCCGCCGAGGTCCCCGAGGCCCTCGTGGGTGGCCCCGCAGCCCAGAACCACGACCTCACCTCGGTGCTGCTCGGCCGGGCACCGCTCGCGGTCGGCCTCATCATGGCGGTGGCGTTCCTCCTGCTGCTGCTGGTGTTCCGCAGCCTGACGGTGGCGCTCTCGTCGATCGTGCTCAACCTCATCAGCGTCGGGGCCAGCTTCGGCTTCGCCGCCATCGTGTTCCAGCACGGGATCGGCGCCGGCCTCATCGGCATCGACCACCAGGGCTTCGTGGACGCCTGGGCGCCGCTGTTCTTCTTCGCCCTGCTCTTCGGCCTCTCGATGGACTACCAGCTGTTCCTGCTGGCGGCCATCCGGGAGCGCTACGAGGCCACCGGCGACACCCAGCTCGCCATCCGGGAGGGCATCGCCCGCACCGGCCGGCCGATCACCAACGCCGCCCTCATCATGATCGTGGTGTTCGTGGCCTTCGGCGTCACCGGCCCCATCCCACCCACCGAGCTCGGCGTGACCCTGGCCGTGGCGGTGGCGCTCGACGCCACCGTGGTGCGGATGATGCTCGTCCCGTCCCTGATGGGCTTGCTCGGCGAACGCAACTGGTGGCTCCCCGGCTGGCTGGACCGCCGTCTGCCCCGGGTGCGGTTCGAGCATTGACGGGACGCGGACG
>CAZYPY010000103.1:0-11633 GCA_964649545.1 uncultured Microthrixaceae bacterium
TGGTGGCGTCCCAGTAGACGGGGGCGTTCTCCCGGAGCCAGGCGTAGGTGGGCTCGGGGTCGCCGGCGTACAGGGCGCCGTCGAGCAGGTCGATCTCGTTGCGGTCGGGATGGCCGGCGCCGGCGGGCGCCGCGACGTCCGTCATGGTGAGGGTCCCCCTGCGGTGGCGAGTCGGTCGATGCGGTGAGGTGAGCTGAGGTGCGGCGAGACGAGAACGTGTTCTCGTGCGGGGTTATGTTCGCACAGTGACCGCGTCGATCGAGCCCTACCGCGTCGAGGTCCCCGAGACCGTCCTCGAGGACCTGCGCGAGCGGCTGCACCGGACCCGCTGGCCCGACCAGCTGCCCGAGGTCGGCTGGGAGCCGGGCGCGGAGCTCGGGGCGGTGCGGGACCTGTGCACCTACTGGGCCCACCGCTTCGACTGGCGTGCGGTCGAGGCGCAGCTCAACGCCTTCGAGCAGTTCACCACCGAGAGCCACGGCGAACGCCTGCACGTCCTGCACGTGCGCTCGCCCGAGCCCGGCGCCCTGCCCCTCGTGCTGACCCACGGCTGGCCCGGCTCGGTGGTCGAGTTCCTCGACGTCATCCGGCCACTGGCCGACCCCGTCGCGCACGGGGGCGACGCCGCCGACGCCTTCCACGTCGTCGTCCCCTCGATCCCCGGGTACGGGTTCTCGGGCCCGACCCGCCATCCCGGCTTCCACGCCGGGACCATGGCCGAGGTCGTCAAGGATCTGATGGCCCGTCTCGGCTACGACCGCTACGGCGCGCAGGGCGGCGACTGGGGGTCCGAGGTGACCCGCCGCCTCGGGCGCATCGACGCCGAGCACCTCGCTGGCATCCACGTGAACATGATGATCGTGGGCCCGCCCGCCGAGGGGGCGTTCGACGGTCTCACGGAGGCGGAGCTGGCCGCGCTCGGCGAGGGTGCCGCCGTGGCCGAGACGGGGATCGGCTACCTCCAGCTGCAGTCGACCAAGCCCCAGACGCTCGCCTACGGCCTCACCGACTCCCCGGCCGGCCTGGCCGCGTGGCTGTTGGAGAAATTCCACGCCTGGACCGACCACGGTCCCGACGAGGTGAGCGCGCTGAGCGACGACCAGATGCTGGCCGACACCACGACCTACTGGGTCACCGGTACGGCGAACTCCGCGGCCCGCCTGTACTGGGAGTCGGCCCGTGCCCGCACGAGCGCGATGGACAGCGCCGGCGAGGGCGGCGGCCCCGGTTTCATCGAGGTGCCCACCGGCTACGCCGCCTATCCGGGCGAGCTCATCCGCCCGCCCCGGTCGTGGATCGAGGCCACCTGCAACCTCGTCCACATGGTCGAGATGCCCCGCGGCGGCCACTTCGCGGCGTGGGAGCAGCCCGAGCTCTTCGTCGACGACCTCCGCACCTTCTTCCGCCTCGTCCGCTGAGTCGCGACGGCGGCGTGTTCGTGCGGTGGCGTGCGCTCACGTGGGCGTCAGCGGCTCGTAGGTGAGGTCGCCTCCGGGGCGCTGCCAGACGGGGTCGTCCACGTCGGCGGCCTCCTGCTGGAGATGGCGCTTCAGCACCTTGTTGGTCTGCGTCGTGGGCAGGGCCTCGACGATGCGGACGAGGCGGGGTGCCGACTTCGTGCCGAGGTCGGCCTGCTCGGCCAGGAAGGCGGCGAAGCCCTCGGGGTCGAAGGTGGCGCCCGGGCGCAGGACCAGCGCGGCCATGCACTGGTCGCCCACCACCGGGTCGGGCACGGCGTAGACCGCGGCCATGGCCACGTCGGGGTGGCGCAGGAGGATGCGCTCGATGGGGGCCACGGCCAGGTTCTCGCCGTCCACCCGCAGCCACTCGCTCGACCGGCCGGCGAAGTAGAGGAAGCCGTCGGCGTCCTTGTAGGCGAGGTCGCCGGTCCAGTAGGTGTCGCCGCGCCGCCGCTCGGCCTCGGCCTCCTCGTTGCGCCAGTAGCCCTCGAACTGCGATCCGCCCGACCGGCTGACCAGCTCGCCGATGGCCTCATCGGCGTTGGTGAGAGCGCCGTGCACGTCGAAGACGGCGACGGGGCACTCCTCGCCGGTCTCGGGGTCGAGCACGACGTTGTCGGGGCCGGCCGGCCCGAGCGAGCCGGTCGGGGTCTCGGGCGTGCGGCTGACGCTGGCGCCGCCCTCGCTCGACCCGTACCCGTCGATCACGACGCAGCCGAAGCGCCGGCCGAACTCGGCGATGTCACCCTCCGACGCCTCATTGCCGAACACGATCTGCAGGGTGTTGTCGGCGTCGTCGGGCTGCTCGGGTGTGGCCAGTATGTAGGCGAGGGGCTTGCCCACGTAGTTGGCGTAGGTGACGCCGTAGCGGCGGACGTCGTCGAGGAAGGCGGAGGCCGAGAACCGGCGCCGCAGCACGGTGGTGGCGCCACCGGCGATCGTCGGTGCCCACCCGGCCTGCAGCGCGTTCGAGTGGAACAGCGGCATGGAGGCGTAGCAGACCGAGTCCGGCCCGAGCCCGAAGCCCATGCTGACGATGCCCGCGATGCGCCCGATGCGGCCCTGGCTGCACTTCACCGCCTTCGGGGCGCCGCTCGTGCCGGACGTGAACACCAGCAGGTAGAGGTCCCCGGGGCCGACCGTGCGGCCCTCGGCGGCGAGGGCCGCGTCGACGGTGGCGAGGTCGGCGCCGGCGTGGGCCGCGAGGCGTTCGTGGTACGCGGTGTCGTCGAGGCCCCACACCCGGTCGGGGCCGAGCGCGTCGCCCAGGTCGAGCCCGTCCAGCAGGTCGGCGTAGGTGGGGTCGACGATCAGCACCTGGCAGTCGGTGTGGGTGATGTCGCGGGCCAGCTCGGCACCACGGCGCGTGGGGTTGATGCCCACCACGGTGGCGCCGGCCAGCGCGGCGGCGCTGAGCCAGTGGACGTACTCGGGCACGTTGTCGGCCAGCACGCCGACGTGCAGCGGTGCCGCCTCCCGCTCTGGGGGGCCGCTCGGGCCCGGCCGCCGCTCTGCGAGCAGCAGCGCCGCCCGCTGCGCGGCGGCCGCCGTCGTCTCGGGCCACGTCCAGGACTCGTCCTCGAACCGCAACGCCACGCCGGGGTCGGTGGCGTGGGCGCGGAGGAACCCGTCGATCGTGTCGGTGCTCACCCGGCGGAGGCTACGGCGTCACCGGCGTCGGCCGGGCTGCGTCAGGCAGAGGCGCCGGCGAGCTGGGCCTCGCGCTGGCGGGTGGTGCGGTGCACCGGGTCCTTGTCGAAGGCCGGGATGATCTGCTGGCCGAAGGTCTCGACCGCCTCGATGGCGATCTCGATGGGCATCGTGGTCGACAGCATGCCGAAGGTGAGCTGGTCGGCCCCGGTGGCCTGGTAGCGCTCGACCGCCTTGGCGCACTCCTCGGGCGTGCCCATGCAGACCTCGCCGTTGCGGATGTTGGCGTCGACCTGCTCGTAGGTCGGCTCGGGCAGCACCGTCGGCCACTCGGGGATGCCCGGGGGCTTGGGGAAGGTGTCGAGGTACCGGAAGACGTTGGTGGTGTGGTACCCGGTGGTCATGTCCGTGGCGATGCGGCGCGCCTTGTCGCCGTCCTCGAGGCACAGCATCTGGGTGGTGACCATGACGTTGTCGTTGACGTAGCCGCCGATGGGCTCGGCGTCCTGGATGGCGGTCTTGTACCTCTCGATCAGGGGCTTGAGGGCCTCGGGCGAGCTGACGCCGAAGCAGAGGATGCCGAGGCCGAGCCTGCCGGCCTTCTCGAAGGTGCCCGGGTTGCCCGCCGCGACCCACATCGGCGGGTGCGGCTTGGTGTAGGGCTTGGGCAGCACGTTGCGCTCGGGCATCGAGAAGTAGGTGCCGTCGTAGCGGTACTTGTCGTCGCCCCACATCTTGGGGAGCTCGGCGAGCACCTCGTCGAACATCAGCTTCGTGAGGTCGGGGTCGTCGATGCCGAAGCCCTTCTGCTCGGTGCTCGACGAGCCGCGGCCGGTGCCGAACTCGAACCGGCCCTGGCTGAGGTGGTCGATCATGGCGACGCGCTCGGCCACCCGGGCGGGGTGGTTCACCGGCGGGGTGATGTTCATGATCCCGCTACCGAGGTGGATGTTCTCGGTGACGCCGGCGAGGTAGGCGAGGAACGACTCGTTGGCCGAGAGGTGCGAGTACTCCTCGAGGAAGTGGTGCTCGGTGGCCCAGGTGTACTTGAAGTTGTTGCGGTCGGCGGCCTGGGTCCAGTGGACCTCGTCCATCAGCCGGGTGTGCTCGATGTTGTCGGGATCGAGATCGGCGACGTGGTGGGGCACGTACAGGCTGTTGAAGATGCCGAATTCCATGCGGGGAGCGTAGACGGGCGATTGGCCGGAATTGAAACGTGATCTAAAATCCGGGGTGACGCCTGCTAGGGTCCACCGGGCGGCCGGCGCCGGCAGGGTTGCCGGACCGAGACGACCGGTCGGCGGACGGGGAGCACGCGTACACGAGCAGGCGACGGGGGACGACGCGCAGCATCGGCGTGACGGTCGTGATCGTGTTGGTGGCGGCGCTGGTGGAGCTGGTGGCGTCACCGTCGGCGGGCGCGGTCACCCTGGTGGCCCAGGGCAGCGTGCAGCAGGTGTTCGTCACCGGCGCCACGCCGGGCGAAACGGTCGAACTCCTCGACGGCTCGGGCGTCGCGGTGGCCTCGGGCGTCGCCGACGAGCAGGGTGCGTTCATCTTCGGGAACCACCCCCTCGAGGAGACGCCGATCGCACCGGGCGCCGGCTACCGGGTGCGGCAGGGCGGGTCGACCTCGGCGCCGGTCACGGTGCTCGACCCGGGAGGCGTCCACGCCGCCGCAGTCCTTCTACGACGGCCAGGACCTCGACATCGCGCCGGCGAGCATCTTCCCGGACCAGGAGACCGGCTTCCAGTACCTCGAGACCCGTGACGGCACGACCCTCAGCGTGAACGTGCTGCCACCCCTCGACCCCAACCTCTCGCCGCCCTACCCGGTGGTCGTCGACTACTCAGGGTACGACCCGTCGGACCCGGACCCGTTCAGCAGCGACCCCGACCACCGCCCGATGTTCGTGGCCCGGGCGGCGGGCTACGCGGTGGTCGGCGTCAACCTCCGCGGGACCGGGTGCTCCGGCGGTGCGTTCTCCTACTGGGAGGCGCTCCAGGGGCTCGACGGCTACGACGTCATCGAGACCGTGGCCGCGCAGCCGTGGGCCGAGCGGGTCGTCATGATCGGACTGTCGTACCCGGGATCGCGCAGCTCTTCGTGGCCGCCACCCAGCCGCCGAGCCTGGCGGCCCTCGCGCCGTTCTCGACCATCGCCGACACCTACCGGTCGAGCCTGTACCCGGGCGGCATCCTGAACGAGGGGCACTCGTCGTGGTGGGCGGCCGAACGCGACGCCGAGGCCGAGCCCTGGCACGACGCGTGGGTGCGGAACCGCATCGACGCCGGCGACACGGCGTGTGAGGCGAACCAGCTCCTGCACTCGCAGTACGTCCCGATCCTGCCCCAGCTCGGCACGGAGCGCTTCTACGAGGCCTCGGGCGACTCGCTGGCACCGCGCACGTTCGTGGACCGGATCTCCGTGCCCACGTTCTTCGCCCAGTCCTGGCAGGACGAGCAGACGGGTTCGGACGCCGTGAACCTGCTCTCCCGGTTCACCGGCCTGGGCGGTCCCGGCGAGCCCCCGTTGCGGGCGGAGCTGCTCAACGGCGCCCACGCGGAGCCGTACACCCCCGAGCTGTACCTCCGGCTGTTCGAGTTCCTCGACCTCTACGTCGCCCGGCGGGTGCCCCAGCTCGTCGGGCCGTTGCGGTCCTTCGCCAACGTGGGCTTCGCCAACCTGGTCGGCGTCCCGGGAGTCGACCTGCCCCCCAATCGCACCTTCCCCGACGACTACGAGGAGGCCCTGGCCTTCTACGAGGCCGAACCCCCGGTGCGCGTGAACTTCGAACACGGCGCCGCCGGCGCGGACGGGGATCCCTGCCCGGACCAGGACGGGGCACCCGACCCCTGCCCGGCGGGCTATCCCTACGCCGGGTTCGACCACCAGTTCGAGTCGTGGCCGCCGCCCGAGACCGAGGCCACCCGCCTCTACCTCCAGCCCGACGGGATGCTGGGCGACGCCCCGCCCGCTGTCGCCGACGACGCGCCCCGCGGCCACACCACCTACCGCTACGACGGTGCCGGCGGTGGCCAGATGGTGGGGGCGACCCGGGGGTTCATGCACCCCGACCCGGGTTGGCAGTGGCCCCAGTACCCCGAGCACCAGTCGTCCAGCTTCGTCTCGCCGGTACTGACCGAGGACCTCGCCATGGCCGGCACCGGGAGCGTCGACCTCTGGCTGCGCTCGACCGCCCCCGACGTCGACCTCGAGGTGAACCTCACCGAGGTGCGTCCCGACGGCGACGAGACGTACGTGCAGTCGGGGTGGCTCCGGGCGAGCCGGCGGGCCCTCGACCCGACGGTGTCGACGGAGCTGTACCCGTTCCCGACCCAGCTGGCCGCCGACGCGGCACCGCTGCCGGCCGGCGAGTTCGTCGCCGCACGCGTCGGCATCTACCCGTTCGCCCACGTGTTCCGGGCCGGTTCGCGGATCCGCATCACGGTGAAGGCGCCGGGGGGGAACCGTCCCCAGTGGGGGTTCGCCAACCTGACCTACCCGGAGGACCAGCTCGTCGACGTCGCCCACTCGTCGGGCCGCCCGTCGTCGGTCGTCCTGCCCGTGCTGCCCACGGTGGCGGTGCCCACGGGCCTCGCTCCCTGCGGCTCGCTGCGCTCGCAACCCTGCCGCGAGTTCCTGCCGTCGCGGGCACCCACCGGCGTCACGGCCGCGGTGGTCGACCGCCAGATCGAGGTGTCCTGGACGCCGCCCGCCACCGACGACGCCGTGACCGGCTACACCGTCACCGTGGCACCGACGGGGGAGACCCTGCCGGTCGCCCCGAGCGCGACCTCGCTCACCTATCCCGCGCCGGACCCGGGCACCCGGTACGCGTTCACGGTCACGGCGGGCTACGCCGACGGCGACGGTCCCCCCTCGACCGCCTCCGACGTCTCGCCGGGCCCCGCCGGGTACTCGGACGTGCGACCGACCGCGTGGTTCTCGCCGGGGGTGGACTGGACGACGGCCTACGGCGTGCTCTCGGGCTTCGCCGGAGGCACGTTCAAGGCCGCCAAGGGCGCGACCCGGGCCCAGGTGGCCATGGCGCTCTGGAACCTGGCCGGGCGGCCCGCTGCCGCCGGCGACGGTGCGTCCTACTCGGACGTCCCCGCGGGCGCCCGCTACCACGCGGCGCTGGACTGGATGGACGACGCCGGCATCGACTCGGGCTTCCCCAACGGCACCTTCCGGCCACGGGCGACCCTCAACCGGGCGCGTCTGGCGGTCTGGATGCACCGGGCCTCGGGCACGCTCGCGGGCTCGGCGCCGAACACGTACGACGATGTCCCGGACGCCGCCTGGTACGCCGGCGCGGTCGACTGGTGGCAGGCCCACGACCTCGGCGCCGGCGGTCCGGCCTCGACGGCGTTCAAGCCCAGGGCCACCGTGAAGCGCAAGCACCTGGCGGGCTGGCTCTGGAACCTGGCCCGCACCGACGCCGCCTGGGGGACCCCTTCGCCCTGGTGACCTCCCTGGCGTTCTGGCTCCCGATTTCGGTGCTGTGGCACCGAAATCGGGAGCCAGTTCGGAGCGGTGTGGTGGGATGAGGGGGTGAGCGCCGAGCCCGCCGCCGACCTCGCCGCCCGGGTGCGGGACGACGCCGAGGCCGCGGGGGTGCCCCGCCGGGGCGACGGCAGCCCGGCCCCCGTGCTCGGGGCGGGCAACGACGACCTCGGGCCGGGGCGGGACTACCTGGCGGCGATGGGGCGGTGGGTCGTCGCGAGCTGGCCGGAGCCCCACGGCGGCATGGGCCTCGCGGGCGACGCCGTCGCTGCGATTCAGCGGGCGCTGTCCGGGCTGGCCGTGCCCGACCTGTACCCGTTCGCGGTCGGGCTCGCCCTCGTGGGCCCGACGCTGCTGGCCCACGGGACCCCCGAGCAGCAGGCCGGCTGGCTCGCGCCCATCGCCCGGGGGGAGGCGATCTGGTGCCAGCTCTTCTCCGAGCCCGACGCCGGCTCCGACCTCGCCGGGCTCACCACCCGGGCCGAGCGCGACGGCGACGTGTGGCGGGTCGGCGGCGCCAAGGTCTGGGCCAGCCGGGCCCACTACGCCGACCGGGGCCTGCTGCTGGCCCGCACCGACTGGTCGGTGCCCAAGCACGCCGGCATCACCGTCTTCGGCCTCGACCTGCGGACGGCGGGCGTCGTGGTGGCGCCGCTGGTCCAGATGAACGGCGACGCCCACTTCAACCAGGTCTTCCTCGACGAGGTCGAGGTGCCCGACACCGATCGCATCGGCGACACCGGGGCCGGCTGGGGGATCGCCCGCTCGGTGCTGGCCCTGGAGCGGGGCGGCGGCGCCGGCGCGCCGGCGGCGGGCCTGGGCCTCGGCGACTCCGCCGCGCTGCTCGACCATCTGCGGGCGACCGGCAGGCTCGACGATCCCGTGGCGCGGGACCGGGCGATGCGCCTGCTCTCGGTGGCGAGTGCCCGGCAATGGGCGGGTCGGGGCGCGCCCGGCGCCAAGCTCGCCCTGGCCGACGGCCTCAAGGCGTCGTCGAGCCTGGCGCTGGAGGCGTCCGGACCCGCCGGGATGCTGGCCGAGGGCGAGTGGGCCACGACGTTCCTCACCGCGCCCTCGCTGTCGATTCGCGGCGGCACCGACGAGATCCAGCGCAACCAGCTCGGCGAGCGGGCCCTCGGCCTGCCCCGGGAGCCGTCGGTCGACCGCGACGTCCCCTTCGCCGACCTTCCCCGCTCGGGCCGACCGCCGACCGAGCGGGCCTGAGATGGTCCCCGGTCGCCGCACCCGCCCCGGGCCTGCCGCGGCCAGACGGCGACGCGCCGCCGGGCCGGTCCGGTGCCCCGGCCGCCGGATGAGGAGCGCTCGTGCCCACTGACCCCGCCGCCCTCGAGCTCGTCCCCTTCGACGCCGACCGTGACGCCGCCGAGCTCTTCGCGCTGTTCGCCCGCATCGTCGAGGCGGGGGAGGGCTACCCCCACCACGCCCCCCTCACCCGGGCCGACCACGACGCGCTGTGGCGCTCCCCGGTGGCGACCGTGACGGTGGCCCGCCTCGACGGCCGCCTGGTGGGCGCCTACTACCTGAAGCCGAACTACGCCGGCCGGGCCGGCCACATCGCCAATGCCGGCTACGTCGTCGACGCGTCGGCGCGCGGCCTCGGCCTGGGCCGGCGGCTCGTGCAGCACTCCATCGAGGCGGCGCCCTCCTTGGGCTTCGACGCCATCGTGTTCAACCTGGTCTTCGAGTCCAACCCCGCCCGCCCGATGTACGAGGAGCTCGGCTGGCAGCAGGTGGGGCGCATCCCCGACGCCGTCGACGGCGAGGCGGGCATCGTCTACTGGCGCCGGGTGGGGGCGGCCCGTGATCTGGACTTCGAGCGGTTCCTGGGGGTCGACTGGTCGGGGGCGAAGACGGGCGGCAACGTGTTCCTGGCCGAGGTGGTCCCTGGGCCGGCCGACCGGTTTCGGGTCGTCCGCGTCGAGCGCTCCTCTCGGGACCGCGTGGAAGCCGAGCTCCGTGAGCGTCCTGATCGTCGGACCCTGGCCGGCCTGGACTTCTCGTTCTCGTTCCCCGAGGCCTTCGCGCTCGCTGATCGGGATCACTGGAGCTGGTCGGACATCCGCGGCTGGGCCGCCGCGCTCGCGGCGGCGCACGACGGCGACGTTCGTGCCGCGCTGCACGCCGCCCCCGAACGCCCGCAGTTCCGTCTCGTCCGCGGGGATCGAGCCGAGCGACTGATGCGCCGCACCGAGCTCGCGTGCTCCCCACGGCCACAGTCGGTGTGCGATCTCGTCCAGTTCCAGCGCCAGGTCGGCCTGGGCACGATCCACGGCATGGCCGTCCTCGATCGCCTCGCCGGCCTGCCCCACCTCGCCATCTGGCCCTTCGACCGCGAGCGGGTGGGAGACGCGTCGCTGGTGATCGCGGAGGTCTACCCGGCCATGTGGCTGGACACGGAGCTGCGCAAGGGGAGCGACGCCGACCGCCGCGAACAGGTGCGCCGCTGGCGTGCCCATGTCGATGGCATCGACGACGCCATGGCGGAGCGGCTCGAGCGGTCGCCGGACGCAGCCGACGCTTTGGCCGTGGCGCTGGCGCTCCCCGACGTTCCGTTGAACGCACCGGACGACGACGTCGTCGCCCGCGAAGGCTGGATCCTCGGCGTCACGTCCGACGAGGATCCGAACTCGAGGCAGTAGCCCCCGGAATCCGGGGGGCATTGCCTCGAGTTCGCCGCGACCCACCGCCGGGATGGTGTGTGCCCGCTACGGTCCGGCGCATGAGCGACGGCGTCGAGCGACCCAAGGACCCCGGCTGCGACCTGTGCCAGGCGGCCAAGATCACGCCCTGGCACTTCGAGGACGACGTCTGCTGGATCGCCGAGTGCGAGCTCTGCGCCACCCCGATGGTCGTGTGGCGCAGCCACGGCGTCGAGCCCCCCGCCGACGAGCGCCAGTACATGCACGAGCAGCTCGGCCTCGTCGCCCTCGCCGAGATCGGCGAGTTCTACATCGACGACAACATGCGCAACATCCCCGACCACTACCACGCCCACGCCAGACCCTCGAACAAGGGTGTTCCTGGCTTCTTCGGGCACGGCATCACGCGCCCGCCTGAGTCGCCTACGCATCGGCCTAGGGACGAGTGGCGCGAGGCGCGATGGCTGTACGAAGAAGGCAGCTAGCGAGATGGGAGCGCTTGTCCCAGTCACGTTCCTGCTGATGGGTGCGTGCGCTGTGGTCTTGGTCGCGTGCCACCTGTGGCTTCGCCTCAAGACCTGGCGGGAGGCGCGGAGTGCAACGTTTCAGTGGAGTGACTGGGTCCCAGACGAGGCGAGACCTGCAACCGTCAGAAGGTTCCACTTCAACATCAATGGTTACCTGAGTTCAGGAACCGGGTCGACCACAGGAAGTGCTTTGTGCGTCGTCGGCGATGACGCCACTGTTGCCTTCATCCATCATGGTGTTCTGCGACGTGAGTTCGAGTTCGCCTATCACGAAGACGACCCAGTCTTCATCTGGTCGCATCGTGGGCCGGTCCACTACCTCGAGCACCGTCCAAAGGTTCGATTGAATGCTGCGAAGCGGACGATCCGTCTGCATTGCGAAACCCTGACTCGATGGGGATGGAGCGTGCAGGAGCGATGATCCGGCGATTACCCGTCTAGGAAAGACAGGCCGCGTCCGGCAGCACGCCCGCCCCAAGGGGGGCTTCTTCGGCCACCACATCACCCGCCCCGAGGGCTCGGCCACCTACAAGCCCCGCGAGGAGTGGTAGCCGGGATTTCTTGGTGATCCACGTCCGATACAGGGGGATTTCACCAAGAGATCCGGCTGGTCAGCGCCAGTCGGGGTGGAGGCCCTGGGTGCGGGCGACGCGCCGGGCGGTGAAGGTCTCGCCGTTGTGCTCGGCTGCCTCCTCGGACGTCGCCAGCCACACCACGACGCTGGCGGGGACCGACGGCGGCGCCACCGGGTACTTGTTCTCCAGGCCGAGGGCCCGCTGGTTGAGCTCCATCTTCTCGGTGAGCACCATGCCGGGCTCGACGTTGA
>CAZYPY010000104.1:0-11559 GCA_964649545.1 uncultured Microthrixaceae bacterium
ACCCCGGCCCTCGCGCGGAACGCCTCGCCCCACTTCAAGAGGATTTTCCGGTCAGCGGCGATGACGACGACATCGAGCGCGTCGACGAGATCGTTGGTGTCGATCTGGCGCATGACCGCGGGCGCCAGCCGACCGACGACGCCCCCGATCAGGCCGGAACGGTGCGGCTCACCGGCGGGAGGTCCGACCACCGCGACGACGCTAGCGCCGGACCCACCACGTCTCGGCCGATCGCCCTTGCGGCCACGCAACGAGACGGAGCCAACCGTCAGGGGAAGCGGATCAGGTGGCTGTCACTCGCGCCGTCGGGATCCTCGCACTCGACGGTCACGGTGCCCGCTTGGACCCGTCCTCCGATGATCAGCCGGTGCCAAGTCGCCGTCGTGGTGGTCGACGGATCCAGGCTGCCGTTGGTGGCCGACCAGCGGTAGGTCAGCGGGTCCCCGTCAGGGTCGACGCACGCGTCGACCGTGATCTGGTCTGTGACGCCGATGAGGTGGCCGAACTCGTCGTAGTCGATGAACTCCTCCACGCTCACGTTCAGCGGGTTCGGGAACTGCGGCGCCTGGTTGGGGGCACGCACCCGTGTCTTGGCCTTCACCACGTCCACCTTGGTCGCGTTCGTCCGCGAGGTGAGGGTGACCTTGACGGTCTTGACCGTCCCGGGTGCCACCGAGCCCGCCGCGGTCACGTCGACCACGAGCGTGCGAGTCGCCCCACTGGGTACCGCACTCAGCGAGAACGTGCCGGCGACCACCGCGCTGGTGACGACCGTGCCGTTGTACCGGTACCGGACGGTGAAGCCCGCACCGCTGCCCGTACCGCGGACGCGCCAAGGGTCTGCTCGTCCGTCGTTCTGCAGGCTCACCTTGAACGTCGCCGTCGCTCCCGCGAGGACCGTCGCCTCTCGGACCTGGCCCGCCGCGGTCGAGTTGTAGACGTCGTTGCCGACCCAGGCGGAGTCACCGGCGAGCTTCACGCGTGCGTCGGGCCGCAACGGCGTCGCCGCCACCGCCGGGTCCACGACCAGCACCCCCAACAGCAAGGCAGCGAGCCCGAACGCGAGGGAAACGACTCGAACCACTCGCCCCGAAGGTCCATGCACCGAGGTCATGGCTGCACCTCCTTCGTCTCCCTCCACCGTCGCGCCACCTCCCCGACCGGGCCTGGGTCGATGGTCCCGCCCAGGGCACGGGCAAGGACGGTCGGCGCGGCAAGGTGACCGTCGGCTTCGTCATTCGCCGACGGTGACGGGTTGGCTGCGCACCTCGTGGGATCCGCCTGCTACCGCCGGAGGGCACCCGACATGAGGTCACCGGCGACGGCCGGGATCCCGTCGTCGCGGGTGACGTCGGAGCGGGTCGACGCCGGCCGCCGTCAGCCGCGCCCACGCGTGGGGTCGAACGCCCCGGAGTCGTGTGACCGGTGCGTGATCCCGGCCAGGACGGCGGCGAAGGGTGCTCAGGTCATGCGGCGAACGGCCGGCTCTGCCATCTGACGTGTCATCTCCCGGGCCTCGCTCACGGTCACCGGGTGCTCGTCGTCGTCGGCGACCCCGAGGGTGAGGTACTCGTCGCCGACCCGGACCTCGAGGAACGGGAGCTCGTTCTCGGCGAACCCGGTGAAGTAGGCCTCGTCCCCGATGTCGCTCACCGGCACGGGCTCGCCGCCGTCGTCGAGCTCGTCGTTGCCGGCGAGCCCCCGGGCGAAGTCGGCCGGCCCCCGGTCGCCAGCCACGTCGATGAACACGGTGTAAGCGGGGTCACCCTCACCCGACGGTGTCCCTTCCGCCCGCCAGCTGCAGAAGCTGCCGCCGATGGTGCGGTCGGTGTCCTCCTCGGGGCCCACGGTCGCCGTGCCGAGGATCTCCGTCGCCTCGTCGACGGTGAGGAGATCACAGGCGTTCGGCGTGCCACCGTCGCTGCAGCCCGAGCTGGCGAGACCGAGGCCGATCATCAGCGCCACCGCCGGGTGGAACCGGTGTCGGCGCTGACGTGGCGCTCGCCGGCGTGAGCTCGAGGCGCTCGTCTCCGCTGGTTCGCTCATGCGACCGACATTGTGCCCGCCGGCGAGCGGTTCGTCGCCCGACCGCCAGGGACGTCGGCGATCCGCGACGACGGGTCGGGGGATGGGAGGCGCTCGACCGGTGGGCGGGCGACGACGTCAACCGCGAGGCCGCGTCGGCGGCCGGGTGGACGACCGGGGTCAGGAGGCCAGCTCGGCCCCGGTCCCCGTGCGCCCGCCCACGGGACGGTGCTCGGCCGCTGTCCGGGCCGCGGCGCTGAGTCGCATGAGGCGCAGGTCGCCGATGGGCGTGCCGGTGCCCCGGTTGCAGACCATGGCCACCGCGAGGTCACGCGACGGGTCGGCCCAGCCCCCCGAGCCCCCGAACCCGAAGTGCCCGAAGGCCTCGGAGATCTGGCCCCGGCTGGTCATCACCCGGTGGTAGCCGAGCCGCCAGCGCATCGGAACCACCAGTACCAGGTCGGGTCGGTCGTTCTGGATCTCGCCGACGGTGAAGACCGTCCGTGCCGACAGCAGCCGACGCCCGTCGAGCTCGCCCTGCCCCGCGAACACGGCGTACATCCGGGCCAGCGAGCGTGCGGTGAAGAACCCGTTGGCCGCCGGCACCGACGCATCCATGATCTCGGGGCCCCAGAAGATGTCCTCCATCCCCCGCGGCACCAGCGCGTTGATCATGCGCCGGGTGTTGATCGGCAGGCGCAGGAAGCTGACCGCCTTGCCGCCGAGCTCGCCCACCTTCTTCTCGACCTGCCGCACCGGGCGGGGAAGCCGACGGCGGGGGTCACCGATGGGCTCGAGCGGGGCCGCACGTTGGCGCTCGGAGGCGGGGCACCCCAGGTACAGCCCGTCGAGGCCGAGAGGCTCGGCGATGTCCTCGGCCACGACGTCGGCCAAGCCCTTGCCGGCGACCCGGCGCACGATCTCGCCGGCCAGCCATCCGTAGGTGAGGGCGTGGTAGCCGCACTGGGTGCCGGGCTCGTACGCCGGCGCCTCACGGGCGAGGGCGTCGACCATGTGGTCCCAGTCGAGCATGTGGTGGGCCCGCTCGATGACGCTGCGCAGGCGGTGCAGCCCCGCCGAGTGGCTGAGGACGTGGCGCACCGTGACGGCCTGCTTGCCGTTCTGGGCGAACTCCGGCCAGTAGGTGGCCACCGGCTCGTCATAGTCGATGAGGCCCCGGTCGGCCAGCAGGTGGACGGCGAAGCTGGCCACGCCCTTCGTCGTGCTGAAGCACATGGCGAGGGTGTCCCGCTCCCACGGCTCGCCCTCGTCCCGGGCTCCACCCCACAGGTCCACCACCGGCTCGCCCCGGTGGTACACGGTGACGGCCGCGCCGCCGGCGGTCCGGGCCAGTTGGCGCTCGAACTCCCGGGCCACGGACTCGAAGTCGGGATGTGCGGTGCCGTCCACGTCACCTCCCTCGACCGTGCCGGCCCCGCGAGCCTGCCAGATCCGCACCCCCCCACCGAACGCTCGGATCTCGACGTGCAGCGGAACCCGGCTCAGCGAACCTGGCGCACCCGGCCGCCGTCGCCCCAGACGCCGTCGGCGGTGAGCACATCCGCGCCCTCCGGCTCGCCCAGGGCCGGACAGAGCCGATCGGCCAGCGACAAGCCCTCGCCCCGGCGCCACCGACGGGCGGCCCACTCGGCGTCCTCCGCCGAGATCGGTTCGCTCCACGTCGTGGCCGTCGTCGACGCCGTCCGAAGAGGAGGGTGGTGACGGTGTACGAACCTGAGCCCCAAAAAAGGTGGGTCGACGCCGGTGTACGATTCGGGTGAGAAGGGGAGGCGGTTCTTGGGGGCCAGAAGAGCGCAAGGGTCGTCGCAGCTCGGCCGAGCCCGGGGCGCGGTGCTGGCGGTTGTCTGCGCGGTGGCGGCGCTGGTGGTCGTCGCCGAGCCGGCTGCGGCATCCGCGGGGTCGAGATCGGTGGACGTGGCGTCAGCGCCCGAGCCGGAATTCACGGCGCACGGGAGCTACCACACGTGCGCGATCGTTCCCCCCGGCGCCGTGAAGTGTTGGGGACTCAACGAGCACGGGCAGCTCGGTCAAGGCACGACGGCCGCCCTCGGCGACGGTCCGGGCGAGATGGGTGCGAACCTGGCGCCGGTCTCGTTGGGGACGGGTCGGTCGGCGACCAGCGTCGCCGTGGGCGACCGGCACTCGTGCGCCTTGTTGGACAACGGCCAGGTGAAGTGCTGGGGCTACAACAACAACGGCCAGTTGGGCCTGGGTGACACGTCGAACCGGGGTGATGGCCCGGGCGAGATGGGTGATTCACTCCCGCCGGTGGATCTCGGCACCGATCGAACGGCGACCGCGGTGACGGCGGGCTACAGCTTCACCTGTGCGCGGTTGGACAACGCGCAGGTGAAGTGCTGGGGCTACAACGGGGAGGGCCGATTGGGACTCGGTCACAGCACCAGCGTGGGACGTCTCCCCGGTGAGATGGGCGACAACCTGCCGGAGGTCGCGCTGGGCACGGGGCGGACGGCCGTCGCGGTGTCAGCGGGCGCGAACCTCGTGTGCGCCCTGTTGGACAACGGGCAGGTGAAGTGCTGGGGCTTCAACGGCAGCGGCGAGCTCGGCCAGGGCAACACGACAAACCGCGGCAGCGGCCCGGGACAGATGGGTGATTCACTCCTGCCGGTGGATCTCGGCACCGGTCGAACGGCGACCGCGGTGTCGGCGGGCTTCGGCCAGGCGTGCGCGTTGTTGGACAACGGAACGGTGAAGTGCTGGGGCTTCAACGGCGACAGCCGATTGGGACTCGGGGACACGAACAACCGCGGCGACGCGGCCGCGGAGATGGGCGACAACCTCCCGACGATCAACCTCGGCACCGGGCGCACGGCAACCGCCGTGAGCGTCGGCGACGGGCACATGTGCGCGACCCTGGACAACGCAGGGCTGAAATGCTGGGGGTTGAACCCGTCAGGCCAGCTCGGGTTGGGGGACACGACGACGCGTGGGACCAGCGGCGGCCAGATGGGCGACAACCTGCCGGTGGTCGACCTCGGCACCGGCCGCACCGCCACGGCGATCACGACGGGCGCGGGCACCTGCGCCCGGCTCGACGACGGCACCGTGAAGTGCTGGGGGTTGAACGACCACGGCCAGCTCGGACAGGGCGACACCGCCAACCGGGGCGACGCCCCTGGTGAGATGGGCGACGCATTGCCCGCGGTGGACCTGTCGGCCCCGCCCACGATCACCGTGGTGCTCGACACCGGGGTGGACACGGGCCAGGACTTCGCGTTCACCGGCTGCGCCGGTCCGGACGCGTGCGGCGCGTTCTCCCTGGACCACGACAACGACCCGACGCTGCCGAGCTCACGCACGTCGGGCACGCTGGCCCCCGGGACCTACACGGTGACCGCGGCGGCACTCGAGCACTGGTCGGTCACCGCGATCGCGTGCAACACCGGTGAGACCATCGACTTGGCCAACCGCCGGGCGACGATCCAACTCGACGCGGACGACACCAACGTCACGTGCACGTTCTCGGTGCGGTCGCAGGGGATCAGGATCGTGCTCGACGCCGACCCTCGCGGCCCTCAGGACTTCAACTTCCAGGGCTGCCTGGTGTCGGCGGGCTGCTCGTCGTTCAGCCTCGACGACGACACCGACCCGACGCTCTCGAACACCCTGACCGCGCCGGCGATCCCGGTCGGGACCTACACGATCACCCAGGCCGCGGTCCCCGAATGGGACCTCACGGTGCTGACCTGCGATACCGGCGAGTCGGTCGACCTCGCGGCGAGACGAGTGACGATCCAGCTCGCGGCGACCGAGCGGGTGACCTGCACGTTCTCCGTGCGGTCGGCGTCGATCACCATCGTGCAGGACACGTCACCGGATCTTGGCCAGGACTTCTCCTTCACTGGTTGTCTGGGCGGGGGGTGCGCCCCGTTCGAGCTCGACGACGACACCGACCCGGCCCTGCCCCGATCGGTCACCGGCGGCGGGCTGGCCCCGGCCACCTACACGATCACCCAGACCTCGCCGGGCGCCAACTGGCCGTTGCAGAGCCTGACCTGCGACAGCCAGGAGACCGTGGACCTCGCGGCCCGTCGGGTCACCATCTCGCTGGCCGCCGGCGAGCACGTGACGTGCACGTTCACCAACAAGCCGACGCTGATCACCGTGGTGCAGGACAGCGTCCCCGACAGCGCCCAGGACGTGGCGTTCACGGGGTGCAACGCGCAATCCCAGTGCGGTCCGTTCACCCTCGACGACGACGCCGACCCGACCTCGTCGAACAAGCTGCTGGCCCCCGGGCTCGATCCCGGCACCTACATCGTCAGCCAGGCGGTTCCCGCAGGGTGGCGGCTCGACGCCCTCACGTGCGACACCGGCGGTACGGCGGATGTCCCCAACGCCCGGGCCACCATCACCATCACGGCCGGGCAGCAGATCACCTGCACCTTCCGGAGCGGACCGGCGCCCGCGAACGATGCGCGCGCCGCCGCCACCGCGATCGCCGACCCGCCGTTCCTCTTTCCCACGACCCTGACGGGCAGCAACGTCAACGCTTCCGAGGAGCCGGGCGAACCCGACCATGCCGGCAACCCGGGTGGCCGGTCGGTGTGGTACCGGGTCAGGTCCCTCTATGACGCCGACGTCGGCATCGGCACCTGCTCCGCCGGCACGACGTTCGACACCCTGCTCGCCGTGTACGTCCCGGGCTTAGAAGGCTTGGTCGAGGTGGCATCCAACGACGACGCGGGGGGCAACTGCCCCGGTGGACGCAGCAGCCTCGTGTTCAGGGCCACTGGGGGGACGTCGTACCTCGTCGCTGTCGACGGCAAGGCGGCCGCCAGCGGCACGTTCGTCCTCTCCTGGGGCACCTCGACGCTTCCGCCGTGCACACCGTGGCCCGCCTGCTTCTAGCCACCTGAACGAAGGTGTCGCGGGCGAACGACGACGTCGGGCCGACCGGGTGGGAGGCCCTCGAGCGATGGGGGGACGACGTCACCCGAGTAAGGCCGCTCACCGGCGGCGCCGGCGTCAACGAGGTCTGGCTCGTGGGGCTCGATGGACGGCAGGCGGTGGCCCGTCTGGGCCGACGATCCGACGCCGACCTCGCCTGGGAGACCGAGCTGCTGCGACACCTCGACCGGGAAGGCATGGCGGTCCCGGTGCCGATCCCCACCATGGAGGGCCGGCTGTTCGCCGACGGCCTGGTCGTCATGACCTACGTGGAGGGCCGCCCGCCCGAGTCGGAAGCCGACTGGCGCCGGGTCGCCGACACCCTCCGTCGGCTCCACCGGTTGACCGAAGGCTGGCCTCAGCGCCCGGGATGGCGATCGTCGCTCGATCTGCTGCACGCCGAGGCCGGGACGAAGGTCGACCTCGCCGCGATGCCGGCCGAGGCGGTCGCTCGATGCCGGACCGCGTGGGCGCGACTCGAAGGACGCGACCTCCGCGTGGTGCACGGCGACCCCAACCCCGGCAACATCCGGATGACGGCTGATCAGGTGGGCCTCATCGACTGGGACGAGGCGCACGTCGACGTCCCCGACCTCGACCTCGTGCTCCCCCACAACGCCGCCCATCTCGACGAGGACACCCACGACGCCGCCGCACAGGCCTGGGCCGCTTGGGAGGCAGCGGTCTGCTGGGACGACGACCATGCCGTCGCACGCCTCGCCGAGGTCCGGGCCCTCCCGTGAGGGCTTCGGTGGTCGGAGAACGCACCGGAACCCCTGATCGCGACCCTCTCCGGTGACCGGACCTTCCGGAGCGAGCATCGGCCCACCCGGAGTCCGGGTCTCGATGCTCAGCGGAGCTTGGCTCAGCGGATCTGACGCACCCGGCCGCCGTCGCCCCAGGCACCGTCGGCGGTGAGCACCTCGGCCGCCGCCCGCTCGCCCAGGGCCAGGCAGAGCCGGTCAGCCAGCGACAGGCCCTCGCCGCGGCGCCACCGGCGGGCGGCCCACTCGCCGTCCTCCGCCCAGACCGGTTCGACGACGAGGTCGTAGCTGGCCAGGAGGGCCCGCACCAACTCCCAGTCGCGGCCCGTCGCCAGCACCCGCTGCGCCACCTCCGACCAGTTGGCCGCGCCGCACCGGGCGCCCTCGACGAGCGCGTCCTCGACCACGTCGCCGCCGGGCTCGTCCTGAAGGAACGCCAGCAGCGCCGAAGCATCGAGGACCGCGCTCACGCGGCGTCCTCGCCCGCCGCCTCGCGCCGCCGCTCGGCCAGCAGCTCGCCCACGAGGTCGAGGCCCCGCAGCTCCTGGCGCACCCGGTCCCGCGCCTGCGCCTGGGTCATCAGCACGATCCCCGCCGGCGTCTCGAGCAGCACGAGCCGAGTTCCCTCCGCCAAGCCGCTGCGTTCGCGCACGTCGGCGGGCACGACCAGCCGGCCCCGATCTCCCATCGTCACCGTATGTGTCCCACCCATGTACCCACAGTACCATCACCGCAAACCAGATGGGATGACGACGGCGCACCCCTCCCCTCGGGGACGACTTCCCCGATCCCCGCCGAGCTCCCGGCGGCGCTCCGTCCGCCGGCGTCCGACGGGCCGGTTGCGATACGTGGAATCGTGTCGGCGAGGTGGACACTCCAGACATCACCGGGCGAGGTCGACCGGCTCCGGGCCCCGGGAGCCCCCGTGGCTGGCCGATCAGGGCCGAGACCAGCGCGTCACGGTTCGCTCATCATCGAGGGGTGACGTCCGGGTCGGACTACTTCTGGACGAACGTCTCGTAGCCCCAACGCGCACCGCAATGCGGACAGCTTTCACCCGGTCGCGCGCTGGTCGGGACAGCCCGCCCGGCAGCTCTGCACCCGGTTCCAAACCGTCAGGTAGCAGGATGCTCGCGAGACCGACGCTCTACGTCATAGCCTGCATGGACGGTACGAACTGGATCCATGGTGGATGCCCACGAGCGCACGTCGATCGCTGGCGACCTCGACCTCCTCGCCCTCGCGCGCGTGGGCTTCCGTCATCGACTCGAGCTCGTTCTCGCCGATGACTGGGAACGGCCAACGCCCTGCACAGAGTGGAACGTTCGGCAGCTCGTGAACCATGTCGTCGGCTCCGACCTTCGCTACGCCGCTCTCCTCCATGGTGGGAGCAGCGAGGACTTCACACGTCAGCGGGAAGGAGAAACCCGTTCTGCGCCGGTGGTCGGCGACAACCCCGTCGAGGACTGGACGCACGCCGCCGCCGTGCTTGATGCCGCCTTACGCGCGCCAGGTGCCATGCGGCGCGTCGTTGACTACCCGAGGGGCCCTCTCCGTGGTCGAGAGCTCCTCGAGAACCGCATCGTGGACATCACCATCCACACCTGGGACCTGGCCTGCGCCATCGACACAGATGACACGCTGCACGAACGGCTGGTGCGGCGGTGCCTGTCGGCACGCGTGTTCCGGGACCACGCCGGTCGCCAAGCTGCCGCGTGCGACATGCCTGGGTCGATCCCTGAGAACGCCCGACTGCAGCGTCGTCTGCTTCGCGCATCAGGCCGCTCGCCATCGTGACCCGTCTCGCATGGATCGCCAAGACCGGCGCGGCCTGGGCCACTCAGGGGGGCCGGACATCGGACCCAAGACAGCCGGAACCCCCGCCGAGACGGGGTTTCCGGCGGGCGGGCGATACTGGTTTCGGACCAGTGGCCTCTGCCGTGTGGAGGCACGAACACAGCCGGCGAGAACCCCGAGATTCCGGCGTCTCCCCTGGTCAGCGGCCCGATCCGAGTGACCGTCGTTGACCGCCAGTGACCATGAGTGACCGCCGTTTCGTGGCCTGTCTGTGGTCTGCCGGAGCGGCTACTCACGGTGCGTGGTTTGCATCCCGTGAATCATGGCCGTACGGTGGCCGGACACCGGAGGATGATCGATGACGGCCCGGACACGCACACGCGACCGCCGACTCGAGGTTCGCACGACCGCCGAGGAGAGAGAGCTCATCGACCGCGCCGCCGAGGCATCCGGCACGGACCTCACGTCCTTCGTGATCGAGCACCTCACTGACGCAGCCCGGCAGGTCCTCGCTGATCGGGACCGCTTCACGCTCGACGCCGACGCCGCGGCGGAGTGGGACCGGATCAACCGCCGTCCAGCCAAGGAGCTCGCCGGGCTGCGGCATTTGATGCAGCGGCCCTCGCCCTTCACCGAGTGACCCGCTACCGGCCACCACGACCCCTCGAAGCCGTCGACCGCGTCGACGAGTTCCTTTGCAGGTCCGCGGAGCAGACCCACTGGCTGCGCCGCCACGCCCGTCAGTCGACATCGTCGGGCGGAACGGCGGTCTTCGTCGTCACCACGACCAGCAGCCGAGACGTCGTCGCCTACTACGCCTGGCGCATGGCGCAGCTCGACCTTGCATCCGCTCCCTCACGGCTCCGCAAGGGAGCGGGCCGCTACCCACAACCTGTCGCGCTGCTCGCCCGGCTCGGCGTGCACGTCGACCACGAAGGCCACGGGCTCGGCGCCGGCCTGCTCGTCGACGTCATCACCCGAATGCTCGACCTCTCAGCGAACATCGGCTGTCGTGGACTACTGATCCACGCAGAGTCCGATCACGCGCGGGACTTCTACCTGCACCTGATCCCCGAGCTCCTTCCGAGCCCGACCGACGAGCTCCACCTCGTCCTGATGACAAAGGACGCCCGGCGCAGCCTCCTCGACCGCTGACTCCCTGCCCGCGTTCCGCTACCCCGTGAGGGTGGCGTCGATGCCGGCCACGTCGGTGCCGCCGGTCACGGTGACCCCGGAGGCGGCCCCGATGAACCCGTGACCTCGGCCCTCGAGAGGCAGCACCCCCACTGAACCCGCCTCCGGAACAGCCGCACGTGGTCCATCAGTGGTCTCCACTACCCGCCGACCGTGGTCCCTCCGCCCGGCTCGTGTCACCGCGTGCGCGGATGAGGCGGTGGAGCTTGCCTCGGGTACCTCCGTCGATGACGAGGCGCTCGCGGCCCTCTGCCGTCGCAACGGGATCAGACATCTCGCCCTCTTCGGCTCGGCCCTTCGCGATGCTTTGGGTCCCGACAGTGACGTCGACCTGCTCGTGGAGTTCGAGCACGACCGCGTTCCAGGTCTCCTGCGCTTCGCGGCCATCGAGCTCGAGTTCGAACAGCTGCTCGGACGCCGAGTCGACCTGCGCACTCGCGACGATGTCAGCGCGTACTTCCGTGCGGCGGTGGCCGCCGAAGCCCGACCGCTCTCTGACGCCGCCTGACGACCTCGTCCGCCTGCGGCACCTACGAGACGCCGCCGAGAAGGCGATCGCCTACACCGAGGGTCGAACCCGACGCGACCTCGAGGACGACGAGCTCCTCCAGCTCGCGCTGACCAAGCTGGTCGAGATCGTCGGCGAAGCGGCGAAGCAGGTGAGCGCCGCCACCCAGGGCGAGCACCCCGACGTCGCGTGGTCGGCAGCAGCGCGTATGCGCGATCGACGGGTCCACCACTACTTCGACATCGACCGACCTCGACGTGCTGTGGAAGACGGCGCAGGAAAAACGGCTCTCCTGACGGAGATGTGGGTCACGCGGCGGCGTGATGAGGTTGGTGCTGG
>CAZYPY010000105.1:0-11542 GCA_964649545.1 uncultured Microthrixaceae bacterium
GCCAGATGTAGTCGGTGTCGCCGGTGACCACGCCGTTGTCGATGATGTCGGCGTTGAGGTTGGGCAGCGTGAGGGTGGCCATGGTGGCCACGATCTGCAGGCCCACGACGTACCAGAGCAGCCGGACGTAGGGGCGCAGGCCCGACCGGAGCAGCCGGGTCAGCACGACGGCCGACCCCGGGGTCGGGGGCGCGGGCGACGTGCGAGCGCCGCCCGCTCGTGGTGGCCGTCTGGCATCGGAGAACGAGGTTACCGGCGCCCCTGCGGCCTCGGATCCGGGGACCCGCCCCATCTCCGGGCGCCGTTCTGGTGACTGCGGGCGCATGGCGACCGCGCGGGGGACCGGGGTGGATGTCGAGCGGGCCGACGGGTTCCGGGCGCCACGACAGGCCCAGCTCCACGACCACACCCTCGAGGGCGTGCTCGACCGCCTACCGTCCACCCCGTGCCCGACGCCCCGGGTCTCACCAGAGGTACCCCTCCACGGCGACGGCGGGGGCGGGCCCGGGGAGGTCGAGGGTGGCGGCCACGTCACCTTCGAGCTGGGTGCAGACCGCGTCGATGGGGACGTCGGTCACCCTGCCCGCGAACGGGTCGTCGTTCGCGGCGGCGGTGACCGCGAGGACGATGAAGGTGCCGCTGACCGCCAGCGCCAGCGGTGCCGCGAGCCACGGCGTCGCCGGGGTGAGCGAGAGGAGCGCGAAGGGGGTGAGCGCGGCGAAGAGCTGGATGGTGCGCCGCGTGAAGTAGTCGTACTGGCGGGGGGTCGGGGTCGTGGCGATCCGCTCGACGACCCCGTGCGCGGTGTTCAGGGCCACGAGCTGCGGCTCGATCGAGATCGGGTCGAACTGACCGAGGGCACCGCTGCGGATGCCCGCCTTGACCGTGACCGCAAGCCGGACGAGGACCTGGTCGGGCGCGTCGGCCCCGAGCCCGGGCGCCAGCGCCGCCACGTCGAGCGCCCGCCCGTCGGGATGCGGCCGATGGCCGGGTCGCGTCCGGTCGGCGAGGGCCCGGGCGAAGGCCACCAGGTGGCCCGCGACCTCGCGACGGAACGCGGCGGCGTCGTCGGGGCCGATGGCGCCGCCGGCCTGGGCGTTGTCGGTGGAGGCCACGGTCTGGCGCAGCAGCGCACGACTCGCCACGAGCACGCTCTGCCACGCCGCCCGCGCCTCGTTCCAGCGAGCGATGGCGGCGTTGTTGCGGAAGGCCACGACGAGGGCGAGGGCCGCGCCGATCGTGGCGATCGGGGGGAAGGGCACGAGGAGCCGGTCGTCGTCGGTGACGGCGTACGCGGCCGGCGCGACCACCGCCCAGACCGCCGCCCACGCCATGGGGGCGGCGGTGTAGCGCACGACCTGGGCCGGCGCGAGGTTCGGCTTGACGATCATGCTCGACGGGTCATCGCCGGCGAGCCCAGCTCGGCCGGCCCCGGCGCCCGCCGGTTGCCCAGGGCGCGGCCGGCCGCCCGCGCGGTGCCGGCGCGAGCGGCGCCGGCACCCGAGCGCCGTCGGCTCATCGCCCCAGCGCGTCGATCACCAGCCGGGCCGCGGCGGACCCGGAGTACTGCTGCTGACCGGTGATCAGATTGCCGTCGCGGACGGCGTGGGGCCGGAACCGGCCCGCCACGATGAAGTTGGTGCCCTCGAGGGCCTGGGCCTCGTCCTCGATCCAGAAGGGCTGGATCCGCTGGCCGACGAACTCGTCGGCGAAGGACTCCTCGCTGTCGGCGAACCCGGTCCAGGTCCGGCCGGCCACGACCAGGTCGCCGTCGGGGGTGGTGGCGTCGAGCAGCACGCAGGTGGCGTGGCAGACCACCGCGGCGATTCGCCCGCCGGCGACGTAGCGGCCGACGAGGTCCTTCACCCGTTGGTCCTGGCGGAACGTGTACATCGGGGCCTGGCCGCCGACGAGGAACAGCGCGTCGAAGTCGTCGACGTCGAGGTCGTCGAGCGCGGGCGTGGCGTCGACCAGGGCGCGGTGGGCCTGGCTGGCGATGAAGCCCCGGGAGATCAGGTCGTGGGCCGAGTAGCCGGACTCGTCGTCGGGGTCGGAGAACGAGTCCGCCTGGAGGGCGCCGCCGTCGGGCGACGCCACGGTCACCTCGTAGCCCGCCTCGGTGAAGTCCCAGTAGGGGTGGGTGAGCTCGGCCCACCAGAACCCGATGGGCCACCCGGTCTGCTCGGACACCGACGGGTTCGAGGCCACCATCAGGATTCGCTTGGGCCGGCCGTGCACATCGATCGTCGCGGACATCGACGGTCCTTTCATTACGTAGCTGTCACGGAATGAAAGGACCCTACCGGTCGGCGGTCCGAGTTGCAATGCGTACCTGTCACGTAATGTGGCCGGGTGGCGACGGACGACGGGTTGCACGGGGCGCCGCCGGGCCGGCCGCGGGATCCGGCCATCGACCGTGCGGTGCTCGACGAGACGATCCGCCTCCTGGCCCGGGACGGCTACGCAGGCCTGTCGCTGGCCGCGGTCGCGTCTGGCGCGGGGACGTCACGCCCTGCGCTCTACCGCCGGTGGCCGGACAAGGCGGCCCTCGTCGTCGACGCCATCGGCCGGCTGGCGCGGGTCGAGCCGCCCGAGGCCGCCGACGGGCCGTTCGACGCCCTCGTCGGCGAGCTCGAGCACTTCCGCCACTGCATCACCCTGGCGGGCTCGCTTCCCGTGGCCGGCCTCATGCTCACCGACGGCGTCGACGACGAGGTGCGCGACCGGTACCGGGACCAGGTCGTCGCGCCGCGCCGCGCCCGGATCCGATCGTGCCTCGAGCGGGCCGTCGACCTCGGGCTCGTCGACCCCGACGCCGACCTGACGGTCGCGACCAC
The DNA here is from genome assembly GCA_964649545.1 of uncultured Microthrixaceae bacterium. Taxonomy (GTDB): domain Bacteria; phylum Actinomycetota; class Acidimicrobiia; order Acidimicrobiales; family DATDAH01; genus JAEUJM01. The sequence continues at coordinate 2,838 of CAZYPY010000105.1, forward strand.
CTTCCTCACCGGCTCCTGGTACGCCTTCGCCCTCGCGGGCACGGTGCCGCCGGCCGACTGGCCGAGGCGGACCGCGGCACTCGTCTGGCGCGCCTGCGGCGGGACGGCCCCGGAGCCGGCGTCTCGCTCATCGGCGTCTCGCTCATCGGCGTCCTGACCCGGTCGCCGCCGCTCGCGGGCTCGGCGGGGTCAGAAGAACTGGTCGATCAGGACGGGGTTGCCGTCGGGGTCCACCAGGGTGATCGAGGCCGCCCCGTCGGTGCCCGGTTCGGGCGCGGTCTCCAGTTCGAGGCCGGCGGCGCGGAGCCGCCGCTCGATCTCGCGGACGTCGGTGAACGACTCGAGGCGTTCCATCCGGGAGGTGAGGCCGGGGTTGAAGGTGACGATGTTGCGCTCGAACATGCCGTGGAACAGGCCGACGGTGGACTCGCCGTTCTTGAGGATCAGCCAGCCCCCGTCGGCGTCGCCCCCGGTGACCTCGAAGCCGAGCGCCTCGTAGAAGCGGCGCGAGGCGTCCAGGTCGGCCACCGCGAGCGACAGGGAGAAGGCGCCGAGCTCGAGGGTGCCCGGGAGCGAGTCGTCCGCCGCCGCGACGGTGGGAAGCGCCTCGGGGTCGAACCCGCCGTCGTCGGACGCGTCGGCAGACGCGTCGTCGGACCGTTCGTCGTCCCCCATCCTCACGCCTCCGGGGTCATGAGCGAGAAGACCGCGCCCTGGGGGTCGGTGAGGGCGGCGAGGGTGCCGACGCCGGGCATGGCGGTGGTCTCCATGAGCACCTGGGCGCCGAGGCCCTTGGCCAGTTCGACGGTCGCGCCGACGTCGTCCACGTTGAAGTAGACGCCCCAGAACGCGGGCATGCCCGGCATCGGGGGCGCCATGGCGCCGGCGATCCCGCCCTCGTTGCCGCCGTCGACACGGAACAACGTGTACTCGCCCCCCTCCATGGGGACGGCCTCGGTGGTCCAGCCGAACAGCGCCGCGTAGAACGGGGCGACCGCGGCGGGGTCGGGGGTGATGAGCTCGTTCCAGGTGAGCGCGCCGTGCTCGTTGACCACCTCCGCGCCGATGTGCTCCTTGGCCTGCCAGAGGCAGATGACCGCGCCGGCGGGGTCGGCCACGACCGCCATGCGCCCCGCCTCCATCACGTCCATGGCCGGCTGCAGGACGGTGCCGCCTGCCGGCGCCACCTCGGCGACGGTGGCCTCGACGTCGGTGACGGTGACGTAGCTGCTCCAGACCGGCGGCATGCCCGAGGCGGCCATCTCCTCCGAGAGCTGCATCATCCCTGCAGCGCTGTGGCCGTCCTTGCGGGCCATCACGTAGTGGACGCCGGGCTGGTCGGTGGCCTCCTCGGAGTACTCCCACCCGAACAGCGCCCCGTAGAAGGACTTGGCGGCCTCCGGGTCGGGGGTGGCGAGGTCGATCCAGCTCGGGACACCGGGCGGGTACGAGGTCATCACGGTCATCGTCGGCTCCTTGGGGCGTCGGCGGATCGGTCGGTCGCGGCCGACGGTAGTATGTGTTTCTCAACCAGCCAAGGGCTGTTTCTCAACCAGCAGGTGAACCGACGATGGCGATCGAGACCACCACGAGGCGCAGCTACGGGCAGCCGTGCCCCGTCGCCCACGCCCTCGACCTGGTGGGCGAGCGTTGGACGCTGCTGATCGTCCGGGATCTCCTGTTCGGCCCGATGCGCTTCACCGACCTGCGGGCGAGCCTCCCCGGCCTGGCCCCGAACCTGTTGAGCGAGCGCCTCCGCCGCCTGGTCGACGAGGGCCTGGTGGAGAAGGTCGATCTGCCCCCACCGGCGGCGCGGGCGGTCTACGGGCTGACGCCCCGGGGCCGTGAGCTGGCTCCCGTCGTCCACGGCCTCGCCCGCTTCGGGGTCGAGGAGTGGGAGGACCCGGAGGGGGATCCTCCGCCGCGACGGCTGCTCCGGGGCGCGCTGCTCGCTCTCATGGCTCCTGAGCGCCTCGGGTCGGCGGCGTGGACGGCGCTGATCGAGCTGCCCGACGGTCCCGTCGGGCTCACTGTCGGCCCGCGGTCCACAGCCAGCGGATCCCCCGGCGGACCGCTCGGCCGGCTACGGCTCTCGGATCCGCCGCCCGCCGGCGCCCCCGCCCCCGACGTCACGGTGCGCGCGACACTCGGCACGCTGGTCGACCTCGCCCGGGGCAGGACCACCTCCGCGGAGGCCCGTCGCACCGGTCGCCTGGCGAGCGACGGCGTCGATCGTGCGCTTGACCAGTTCGCCCGTCTCTTCGGCTGGGCGGCCTAGCGAGCCGGCTCTCGCTCCGTCTACTCGCTTCTCTCACGCGCGGGCTCACTCGGTCGTGCACACGCGACGATGTGGTCTCGGGATGCCGGGCTCGGGGCGCGCTCAGGCGCTCGCGTCGGCGGCGAGCGCCGCCTCGGACAGGGCGGCCACGTACTCATCGAGACCCCACGTGAGCGACAACGCGGTGGGAGGCGAGACCGCGGCGATGAACTCGGTGCCGACGACCTCGGCGACGGTGCCCCGCTCCACCTGATCGAGGAGCTCGGCACGCGGTGAGGCGAGGAAGGCGTCCGACGCGGCCTGGTCGTCGGCGTAGCTGACGAGGATGTCGCTGCTCAGCTCGTCGAGGCGCTCGGGACTGAGCGTGTAGACGAAGGTCTCTTCGCCTTCCGACAGCGCTTCGACGCTGGGCGCCGACACCAAGCCGAGGTCGAGGGTGAACGCCACCCGGCTGTCGGCGGGCTTGTAGACGTAGAACTCCTCGGGGGTGTCCCAGACGAGGGCGACGGTCTTGCCGTCGAGCTCGGGGTGGGCGGCCGCCTGCTCGGCCACGGTGCCGCTGATGTCGTCCAGCAGGGCCTCTGCCTCGTCCGCCCGGCCGAGTGACCGGCCCACGATCTCGATGGTGTCCTCCCAGGGCGTGGCCCAGGCCTCGTCGGGATAGGCGACGGTCGGCGCGATCTGGCTGAGCAACTCGTAGTCGTTCTCGGTGATGCCGGAGTACACCGCGAGGATGAGGTCGGGGTCGGACGCGGCGATGGCCTCGAAGGGCGGCTCCTCTGCGTCGGGCAGGACCTCGGGGATCTCGTCGCCGCGGGCCTCGAGCTCCTCGCGGATCCAGGGGAGCACCCCGTCGCCGTCGCCGCCGTAGGCCTGGAAGGGAATGGCAACCGGGTTCACGCCGAGAGCGATCGCGGCGTCCGCGCTACCCCACCCCCAGGTCACGACCCGCTGGGGGTCGTCCGGGACCACCGTCTCCCCGAACGCGTGCTCGATGGTTGCGCCGGACGTCCCGCCCCCCGACGCGTCGTCGCCCGATCCGGCCGACGACCCGCACGCGGCGAGGCCGGCGGCGAGGATCATCGCCGCGCCGACCGCCAGCGTCACGGAGAGGCGGCGGGGACGGTGGGAACTGCGGAGCGCAACCGGCTGAGAACTGTCGGGGTCCTTGGGCATGGGCGATAGTGTTAGGTTATCCTAACAGATAATGCAAGGAAGAGTGATAGTCACTCGTCGACGTCGGCCGTGGTGGGGCTGTCGGCGTGGCGCCAGTACGGGGTGAGGCTCACCCGGTCGCGGGCCAGGCCCCACTGGTGGTGGACATGGCGACGGATCGCGGTCATGGCCCGGCTCTCGCCGCCGCCCCAGACGTAGGTCGGTACCTCGGGTGGGGCGAGGCGTTGCACCTCGTCCGTCAGCAGGTTGGTGCAGCCTGCTGCCGCACCGTCCCGGTGGAGCCAGGTCACCGTCACCACCGCCGGCGACTCGACGGGCTGGCGCTCGTCGACATCGGCCACTTCGGCGATCAGGTGGGCCCGGTGGTGTGGTGAGAGGCTGCCGGCGATCGACAGCGCCGCCGGCAGCCCGGTGTCGTCGGCGACGAGCAGGAGTGCCTCGGTGTCGGAGGGCGGTGCGTACGCGGTGCGGGGTCCCCAGAGCGCGACCGGGTCACCGGGCGCGGCGGTGGCGGCCCAGCCGGCGGCCGGGCCCGGGTCGTGGTGAAGGACGACGTCGAGGTCGACCTCGCCGTCGTCGGGTCGATGGTGGCGCACGGTGTAGTAGGCGCCGACGGGGCGCTCATCATCGGGGAGTGCGACGTACTCGCTCCACCGGAATCCGGGGCCGACGGTGAGTGCGCTTCGCCCCGGCGGGGGCAGCAGCACGTACACGAAGCTGTCGGGGCCGGCCGAGCGGTAGCCCTCGAGCCCGCCGCCGAGGGTGAGGCGGCGCACTCCCGGGGTCAGGGAGCGTGTGGCTCGCACGGCGGTCACGTGGGTCGCGATGGCATCGATGTCCTCGGACATGGGCCGGGCCTCCTTGCCGATGGGGTGGGTGGCGCCCTAGCGTCTCCCGAATGGTAGGTGTACTTAACAACCGAGAACAGGAGATGTCTCCACCTACTGTTCAGCGCCCTCACCGCAACCGCGAGGGCTTCCGTCAGGGCGGCAGCCGGGTGGCGGGCCTGGCGGTGCTGGGCGCGCTCGTGGTCGCCGCCGCCCTGCTCTCGATCGGGGTGGGGGCCAAGCCCGTCGGCATCGGGCACGTGCTCGACGCCCTGTTCCAGTACGACCGCAGCCTGGAGAACCACCTCATCGTGCGGGAGCTGCGGGTGCCCAGGACGGTGCTCGCCTTGGCGGTCGGCGCGGCGCTGGGCCTCGCCGGCGCGGTGATGCAGGGCGTCACGCGCAACCCTCTCGCCGACCCGGGTCTGCTGGGCATCAACGCCGGTGCGGCCCTCGTGGTGGTCACCGGGATCGCCGTCCTCGGGCTCTCGGGGCCGGGCGAGTACGTCTGGTTCGCTTTCGGTGGCGCGGCCGCCGCCGGGTTCGTGGTCTACGTGCTCGGCGCCATCGGCCGCGGTGGTGCCACACCGGTCAAGCTGGCCATCGCCGGCGCCGCCCTGTCGGCCCTTCTCGGTTCGTTCACCTCGGCCCTGCTGCTCATGGACCAGGCCACGCTCGACCAGTACCGGTTCTGGGCGGTCGGCTCCGTGGCCGGTCGTGACCTCGCCGTGGCCCGGGCGGTGGCGCCCTTCCTGCTCCTCGGCGCGTCGGTCGCGATCGGCGCCAGCCGAGCTCTCAACGGCCTCGCCCTGGGCGAGGACGTGGCCCGCGCTCTCGGGCAGCGCGTCGGGTTCGTTCGTGCGGCCGCCGCCGCCTCGGTGGTCCTGCTCTGCGGCGCATCCACGGCCGCGGTCGGGCCCGTCTGGTTCGTCGGGCTCACGGTGCCCCACGTGGCGCGGGCCATCACCGGACCGGACCACCGGTGGCTCCTTCCGTACTCGATGGCCGTCGGTGCGGTGCTGTTGACGGTGGCCGACGTCATCGGCCGGGTCGTTGTGCGTCCGGGGGAGTTGGAGGTCGGCATCGTGACCGCATTCCTCGGCGCGCCCGTGTTCATCGCCTTCGTCCGCCGCCGCCGGATCGCCGAGCTGTGACCACGACGACCAGCCCGCCGACGCCGATCGCGTCGCCGGCTCCGACATCTCCGAGGGCGCCCGTCGGGCCGGCACGGCCGGTGCGGCGCACGATCGCGGCGGCCCGGTCGGGGGAGGTGTTCGCGTTGCGGGTCGGTCCGCTCTCGGCGCGGGTGGACGGTCGCAGCGTCTTCGTCTCGGTCGTCCTCGGCGTCGTGGTGTTCCTGGGCCTCGCCTGGAGCGTCAGCGTCGGCGACTTCCCCATCCCGTTGGTCGACGTCGTCGGTGAGCTGACCGGTCTCGGCGGCGACCCGTCGAGCGAGTTCATCGTCCGCACCCTGCGCCTGCCTCGGGCCCTCACCGCGGTCCTCGTGGGGGCGGCGTTCGGCGTCTCCGGCCAGATCTTCCAGCGCATGGTCCGCAACCCCCTGGCCAGCCCCGACATCCTCGGGGTGTCGTCGGGCGCCGCGGTGGCCGCCGTCGCCTGCATCGTCGTCGTGGGCGGCGGCACCACGCTGGTGACCGGCGCGGCACTGGGCGGGTCGGCGCTGGCGGTCGCCGCCATCTACCTCCTCGCCATCAAGGACGGGCTCTCCAGCTACCGCCTGGTGCTCGTGGGCATCGGCATCACCGCCATGCTCGACGCCGTCGTGGCCTACCTGCTCACGCGAGCCGAGCTGTACGACGCGCAGCGGGCCACCGTCTGGCTGACCGGCAGCCTCAACGGTCGGGGTTGGGAGTACGTCGTGCCCCTCACCGTGGTGCTGTTGGTGCTCGTCCCCCTCACGCTGGTGTGCACCCGCCAGCTCCGTACCCTCGAGCTGGGCGACGAGGCGGCCCAAAGCCTCGGGGTCGGCCTGCGCCGCTCGAAGCTCGCCCTCTCGATGGCCGGTGCCGGCCTGGCGGCGGTGGCCACCGCCGCAGCCGGACCGGTCGGGTTCGTGGCCCTCGTCGCCCCCCAGATCGCCCGCCGCATCGTCGGACCCCGGGCCGCCGGACTGTTGCCCGCGGCACTGGTCGGCGCGGGGATCATGGTGTACGCGGACCTCCTCGCTCGCCGGGTGCTGACCCCGATCGAGCTGCCCGTCGGTGTGGTCACCGCCATCGTCGGAGCGCCCTACCTGCTGTGGTTGCTGGCTCGCTCCAACCGGATCGGCACCGGCGGATGACCGTCGCTCCCTCCCGTCTCGTCGCCCGCGGCGTCGAGTTGGCCTACGACGATCGAGCCATCGTCGACGACCTCAGCCTCGAGGTGCCCACGGGGCAGGTGACGGTGATCGTCGGTCCCAACGCCTGCGGGAAGTCCACCCTCCTGCGGGCGCTGGCCCGCCTGCTCACCCCCCGCCACGGCGTCGTGCTGCTCGACGGGGAGCAGATCCGCCGCCTGCCCACCCGAACGGTGGCCCAGCGTCTCGGTCTACTCCCTCAGCAGCCGGTCTCGCCCGATGGCATCACCGTGGCAGATCTCGTCTCGCGCGGTCGCCATCCCCACCAGCGCTGGTTCCGGCAGTGGTCGGTGACGGACCAGTCCGCCGTCGAGGAGGCACTGGCGGTAACCGGCACCGCCGAGCTGGCGGACCGCTCCGTCGACGAGCTGTCGGGCGGCCAGCGCCAGCGGGTGTGGATCGCCATGGCCATCGCTCAAGCCACCGACATCATGTTGCTGGACGAGCCGACGACGTTCCTCGACCTCACCCACCAGATCGACGTCCTCGATCTGCTCGCCGAGCTCAACCGCAGCGCCGAGCGGACCATCGTGTGCGTCCTCCACGACCTGAACCTGGCCTGCCGCTACGCACAGCGCCTGGTCGCCATGCGCGACGGCCGCATCGTCGCCGAGGGCCCGCCCGCCGAGATCGTCACCGAGGACCTGGTCCGCACGGTGTTCGACCTCGACGCACGGGTCATCGATGACCCCGTCTCCCACACTCCACTCATCGTCCCCGTCGGACGCCACCACCGAGGTTGACCGCACATGCCCCGACCCACCCCCCACCACCGTCGGCCACGACTGGTCGTCCTGCTGGTCGGACTCGCCCTGCTCGCGAGTCTCGTCGCGGCGTGCGGCAGCTCGGGAGGTGGCGGGTCGTCCGACGAGGGCGCCGCGACGTCGACCGGCGAGACCGGCGCCGGGTCGGACGCGGCGTCGACCGGCCGCATCGTCGCGCTGGGTGAGGAGCGGGTGCTGGCCGACCTGCTCGCCCTCGGCATCCGACCGGTCGCCTCCACCGCCAACGCCACCGTCGACGGCGAGTTCGTCGGGCTCGACGGGCTCGACGCCGAGGGCATCGAGCCGTTGCCGTCCGACGACCCGAACATCGAGCGCCTGGCTGCGCTCGAGCCCGACGTGATCGTCGTCAACGAGTTCGTGGAGGAGTACCTCGGCCGGGACGTCCTCGACCAGATCGGTGAGGTCGTGGTGGTCCCCGACGGCGACGCGGTCGACCAGGTCGAGTTCCTGGGCGAGGCCTTCGACCGTGAGGACGAGGCCGAGCAGCTCGTGGCCGACTTCGAGGCCGCGGTGGCCGAGGGTCGCGAGACGGCGGCCGACCTCCCTGCCGGCGACCGCGAGGTGTCGGTCGCGACGGTGTACTCCGGCAACACCGTGGCGGCCTGGGTGGCCGGGCCGGTGGATGTCCCTGCGACGTTGCTCGACCTGGGCTACACCCTGGTGCCGGACGCCGCCGCCGTCCCCGGCACGCCGGGCGGTGAGACCGACGGCCGGGCCTACCTGTCCGAGGAACAGGTCGGTCTGCTCGACGCCCCTACCCTGGTGCTGATGCAGTCCGACGCGGTCGAGGGTGACGCCGAGGCGCTTGCCGAGCGCGAGCGGGATGCGATCTGGCAGGGGCTGCCGGCCGTGGCCGACGGTCGGGTCATCGTGATGGACCGCCTCGGCTACCCGGGCATCGCCGGGCGGATCCGCCTGGTCGACGATCTCGTCGAGCAACTGGAGACCTGAGATGGCGACGACCTACGGCGACGTGGTGGCGGTGCACCAGCTCACCCCCTCCATGGTGCGCGTGGTGCTCGGCGGCGACGGTCTGGACGACTTCACCCCGACCGACTGGACCGACCAGTACGTGAACGCGCTCTTCCCGCCTGAAGCGGCCCCCTACGAGGTGCCGTTCGACGTCGACGCGGCACGGTCACTGGCACCCGAGCACCGTCCCGTCGGCCGTCGCTACACGATCCGGGCCTGGGACGACGCGACCCGGCAGGTCACCATCGACTTCGTGACGCACGGCGACGTCGGCCACGCCGGCCGCTGGGCGGCGCAGGCGGTACCGG
>CAZYPY010000106.1:0-11467 GCA_964649545.1 uncultured Microthrixaceae bacterium
GGCGGCCCCACAGGCCCCGGGGGTGGAAGAGCGCCCGCTGGTGCAGGATCGAGCCACCCTGGGGGTCGTCCTCGACCCGCCACTCGATCCAGGCCTCGCCGGGGAGGCGCATCTCGGCGCGTAGGCGCAGCAGGCGGGGCGGCTCGACCACCTCGACCCGCCAGAAGTCGAGGGCGTCGCCGACCCTCAGGTCGTCGGGGTGGCGACGGCCCCGGCGCAGCCCGATGCCGCCGACGGCCCGGTCCATCCAGCCCCGGATCGACCAGAGCCAGTTGGCGACGTACCACCCGCGGCGGCCGCCGATCCCGCTCACGGTGCGGAACACGGCGTCGGATGGCGCGGGTGACCAGGCCGCCTGGACGTCGGCGAACATCGTGCCGCCGGCCCAGTCCGGGTCCGAGGGCAGCGGGTCGGCGGGGGTGCGCCCGGGCAGGTCGGCGCCGGACCAGCGGGTGGCGACCTCGAGGTCCTCGACCCGCTTCAGGGCCAGCGCCACCGCCTCCCGGAACGGCAGGCAGCGGTGGGGCAGGACCTCGTCGACGGCGTGGTCGTGCACGACCACCTCGGCGCTGAGGCTCTCCACGAGGGGCTTGGCCAGACCGGCGGGCAGCGGCGTGACCAGTCCGATCCAGTGCGACGACAGGCGGGGCGTCAGCACGGGCACCTGCACGACGAGCCGCTTGGGCAGACCGGCGGCCTCGGCGTAGACGCGCATCATGTCGAGGTAGGTGAGCACGTCGGGGCCGCCCACCTCCAGCACGCGGCCGGCGGCGGCGGGCTCGTCGATGGCGGCGACGAGGTAGTGGAGCATGTCGCGGATGGCGATCGGCTGGCAGCGGGTGCGCACCCACTTCGGCGTCACCATGGCCGGGAGGACCTCGACCAGGTTCCGCAGCATCTCGAACGAGGCGCTGCCCGAGCCGATGATCACCGCAGCGCGGAGCTCGGTGACCGGGACCGGGCCGTCGGCCAGCACCCGACCGACCTCGTGGCGGCTGTCGAGGTGGGACGACAGGCCGGGGTCGTCGTCACCCAGTCCACCCAGGTACACGATCTGTCGCACGCCGGCGCCGGCAGCGGCGTCACGGAACGTCTCGGCCGCGAGCCGGTCCTGCGCCGCGAAGTCGGTGGCGCCGCCCATGGAGTGGACGAGGTAGTAGGCGGCGTCGACGCCCTCGAGCGCGGCCCGGACCGCGACGGCGTCGGTGACGTCGCCGGCGACGACCTCGACCCGGTCGCGCCAGGGCAGGTCGGCGAGCTTCGAGGGCGTCCGGGCCAGGCAGCGCACCGCGTGGCCGGCCGACAGCAGCTCGGGGACGAGGCGTCCACCGATGTAGCCGGTGGCCCCGGTGACGAGGACCCGCTGCGCTGACATGCCCCCACCCTGCCCGCTCTGCGCCCGGATGCAACGATCCAGGGCCGCCGGATGTCCCGTCCGCCCCCGCCGCACTGAGGGGCGGCGGGTGTGGGGCCGGTGCTAGCCGAGGTCGAGGGTCGCCCGGGGGGCGAGGGTGGCGAGGTCGCTGGCCACCAGGCTGGTGTCGGACAGGGTGTAGAGGGCGTCGCCGACCACGACCGACCGGGTGAGCGTCGAACCGTCCTCGTGGGCCACTCGCCCCACCTCGTCGATGCCGTCGGTCGCCACGTGGAAGCCGATGGCCCCGGTGAAGGGCCCGGTGGTGAACTCGCCACCGGGGCACGGGACGATCGCGTCGGTCGGACCGATGCAGTCGCCGCCGTAGGACTGGACGGGCAGCACGGCCAGGCCGGTGTCGGGCCAGTAGAGGAAGGCGTGGTGGTCGTACTCGGCGGCCGAGCTGGCCCCCGGGATGCTCACCTGCTGGAGCCGCTGCGGGCGGGCGAGGTCGGACACGTCGAACAGCGAGAGCTGGGTGCCCGTCGTCTGGCCCGTGGCGGTCGCGTCCTGGCCGACCCCGAGGAGCAGGTCCTCGCCGATCGGGTGCAGGTAGGCGGAGTAGCCGAGCAGCTCGAGCTCGCCCACCACGGCGGGGGCGGCCGGGTCGCTCACGTCCACCGTGTAGAGCGGGTCGGTCTGGCGGAAGGTCACGACGTAGCCGACGTCACCCACGAAGCGCACCGAGTAGATCTCCTCGCCCTCCCCCAGGCCGCCGACCTGGCCGAGCTCGGCGAGTTGCTCACCGTCGGAGCGCATCGTGGTCACGTAGCTCTCGGTGGTCTCGTCGTCGGTGGTGGCCACCCGGAGCACGGCGTCGTCGCCGCCCCCGTCGGTCGCCGGCTCCTCCGACATCGAGAACTGGTCGAGCAGGCGTCCCCGGACGAGGCCCGACACCTGGTACTCGGCGGACCCGTCGCCGGTGATGGAGAAGCGGTGGATCGCGGTGTCGGGGCCGCCGACGGGTGGGAGGACGCCGGTCGAGGGCACGGTCGTCGTGGTGGTCTCGTCGAGCTCCTCGTACTGGGTGGTGGCCACGTAGAGGTGCTCGGCGTTGGCGTAGACCTGCTCGCCGTCGGCCAGCACGCCCACGGCGTCGCCGGTGCCGAGCTCGCCCGTCACGTCGAAGGTCAGCACCGAGAGGGTCCCGAACCCGGCGAACTCGGTGGGCTCGTTCATGCGGTCGCAGGCGACCAGCGGGCCCTCGTCGACCACGGCCTCGTCGCTGCCCTCCGGGTCGGTGACCCGCCGGTACGACGGGAGCCAGTCCTCGAGGTCGGACTCCTCGACGACCCGCCGGTTGGCCTCCTCGGCGATCTGCTCGGCCTCCTCGGTCGGGGTGCTCGGGTAGACGAAGGCGAGCTGGTCGGGGGCGGAGCTGACGACGACCCGGGCGGTCTCGCCGACGAGGCGGGCGTCGAGGATGGTGCCGTCCACCTCGAGGGTGTCGGTGACGGCCATCGAGTCAGGTCCACTGAGGTCGACCTGGACGATCGACGTCGGGGTCTCCTCGGGGAGGTAGCTCGAGTCGACGGCGACGTCACCCTCGATGGGCATCGGCGGGCCGTAGCCGCTGACGAGTACCAGCGCCCGGTCACCGCTGACGAGCAGTTGCTGGCCGTAGCTGCCGGGCAGGGTGATCGAGCCGGCGTCGACGGGTTCGCCGCCGGCCAGGTCGATCCAGTGCAGCTCGTTCCCGGCCACGGCGAGGATGCGCTCATCGTCGGCCTTGACCAGATCGGGTTCGTCGACCCCGGCCTCCTGGACGTTCGTGCCCGACACGCCGGGGGTCGTGGTCGCGGGGGTCTGGGGTGCCGCCGCGGCGTCGGCGACTGCGGCGGTGTCGTCCCCCTCGGCCGAGGACGTCGCCGCGCCGGGTGCCGCCATCCCGTCCTCCGCGATGCCGACGTAGTAGCGACCGTCGTCGAAGCCGTAGGGACCCACCCGATCGAGGGCCTCGGCCTGCAGGTCGGACAGCAGCTGGTCGCAGTCGTCGACGGGCTGGAGCGCAGCGATCAGCTCGATGTCGCCGTCGATCCCCGTCGACCGCCCGGCCTCCGAGGTGCTGTCGGCGGAGCTGCACGCCGCGGCCAGCAGCAGCGTGGCGGTGGCGGCGGTGAGGATCGGGGTCAGGTGGCGGCGCATCGGTTGCCTCCGTGTCGTCGGTCACACCTACGACGTGGCCCCGTCACCCCCCGGTTCCCGGATGCGAGAGATTCCTCGCCGCACGCGTCCTGCGCGCGCGGGCGACGCGGCGGAGCGGAGCCGCAGTGGAGGCCGAACCGGATGCCGAAGGCGCTCCGAGGGACGAGGAGCCTGGCGGCGGGCCCTAGCTGAGCGCGTCGAGGACCTCGCGGGCGGCGCGCTCACCGGACTCGACTGCGCCGTCGAGGTAGCCCGACCACTCGGTGGCGGTCTCGGTGCCCGCCCAGTGGATCGGCCCGATGGGCAGCCGCAGGGCCTTGCCGAACTGGGTCCAGACCCCGGGCGGGCAGTGGGCGCCGTAGCAGCCACGGGTCCACTCCTCGGCGGCCCAGTCCCGCTCCACGTAGCCGGTGGGATGGGCGGCCTCGGGCCCGAAGTAGCGCACGGCGCAGTCCACGAAGGCGGCCCGACGGGCGGTGGGCGACCGCCGGCCCCACTCGATGCCGTGACGACCCTCGAAGAACCCGAGGAGGATGCCCTTGTCGGAGTGGGGCTGGGAGTTGTCGAAGGTGACGGCGACGGGGCCCTCGTCCGACGCGGCCTGGCCGCTGAGCCCGGCGTCGCGCCAGAAGGGCCGGTCGTAGCTGAGCATGGCCTTGATGACGTAGCCGTGGGGGAGGCGCTGGGTGAGCAGGTCGCGCTCGGCGGGCAGCGCCGGCGCGTAGGCGATGCGGCCGGCCAGCGTCGGCGGGATGGCGACGATGGCCCGGTGGGCCCGGTAGGAGCGGGCATCGGTGTGGACGGTGACGCCGTCGTCGCCGTGCTCGAGTCGCCGCACCGGCTCGGACAGGTGGACGGCGTCGCCGAGACCCTTGGCCAGCTCCTCGCTGATGAGCACGGTGCCGCCGACCACTCGGTCCTGCTGGGCGCCCCCGCTCGTCCCGATGAGGCGCTCGAGGCCCTGGCCGGACTCCAGGTAGAAGAGCGTGTGGAGCAGCGAGAGGTTCTGCGGCTCGGTGGCGAAGACGGCCTGGCAGACGATCTCGTAGAACGCCCGGGCGTCGTGGGTCTTGACCGTGCGGCGGATCCAGCTGGCGAAGGTCTGCTCGTCGAGGCGGTCGGCGTTCGGGGCGTTCCACGGGGCGTCGAGGGGGATGGCGTCTCGCCACTTGTCCACCTGGCGCTGGGCCCGCAGCAGCTCCGCGAGGGCGAGCGGGTTGAGCGGTGGATTCTCGGAGGCGGAGAGCTTGCGGGCGCCGCCGAGCTCGAACACGCCGGCGCCCTCGTCGTAGGTGGGGTGGGTGACGAGGCCGAGCTCGGCGATCAGGTGGTTGATGCGGTCCTGGCCGGGCCCCACCCACTGGCCTCCCACCTCGACGGTGACGCCGTCGACCTCGTCATTCAGCGTGCGCCCGCCGACCCGGTCCCGGGCCTCGACCACCACGACCGAGCGACCGGCCGCGGCGACCTGGCGCGCGGCGACGAGCCCCGCGACCCCCGCCCCCACGACGACCACGTCGGCGTCCACGCCCCGAGGTTACGGGACCCGGCCGCCACCACCGCTCCCCGGCCCCTCCCCTCCGTTCTGGTTACGGAAACGGAACGTCAGACGTCACGTTTCCGTGACCAGAACGATCTGGCGGGGGATGTGCTAGGCGTGGGGGAGGTAGCTGGGGCGGCGGGACTCGTACTCGTCGATGGCCGCTGCCGAGCGCAGGGTGATGCCGATGTCGTCGAGGCCCTGGAGGAAGCGCTCGCGGGTCGAGTCGTCGAGCGGGAAGCTCGCCTCGATGCCGAGGGCCGGCGCCGAGACGGTGCGACGGTCGACGTCGACGGTGATCTCCAGGGCCGGGTCGGCCTGGACCGCCTCGAGGAGCCGGCGGCCGGTGGCCTCCTCCACCTGCACGGGCACCAAGCCGTTCTTGGTGCAGTTGTTGCGGAAGATGTCGGCGAACCGGGGCGAGATGACGGCCCGGAAGCCGTAGTCCATGATCGCCCAGACCGCGTGCTCCCGGGACGAGCCGGTGCCGAAGTTCGGTCCGGCCACGAGGATGGAGGCGCCGGCGTACTGCGGCTGGTTCATCACGAAGTCGCGGTCGTCGCGCCACTCCGAGAAGAGGCCGGCGCCGAAGCCGGTGCGCTCGACCCGCTTGAGCCAGTCGCTGGGGATGATCTGGTCGGTGTCCACGTCGGACCGGTCGAGGGGGACGGCGGTGCCACTGACGATGGTGACGGCTTCCATGTCGATCAGGCCTCCAGATCGTCGGGGGTGGCGAAGGTGCCGGCGATGGCGGTGGCGGCCGCCACCGCGGGGGACACGAGGTGGGTGCGCCCGCCCCGGCCCTGGCGACCCTCGAAGTTCCGGTTGCTGGTCGAGGCCGCCCGCTCGCCCGGGGCGAGCTTGTCGGGGTTCATGGCCAGGCACATCGAGCAGCCGGGCTCACGCCAGTCGAAGCCGGCCTCGATGAAGACCTTGTCCAGGCCCTCGGCCTCGGCCTGCTGCTTGACCATGAACGAGCCGGGGACGACGAGGGTGCGCACGCCGGCCTTGACCCGGCGGCCCTCGACCACGGCGGCGGCGGCCCGCAGGTCCTCGATGCGGGAGTTGGTGCAGGACCCGATGAACACGGTGTCCACGGGCACCTCCTTCAGCGGGGTGCCGGCGGTGAGGCCCATGTACTCGAGCGCCCGGGCGGCCGACTCGCGCTGGCTGGCCTCGGCGAACTGGTCGGGGTCGGGCACGAGCCCGTCGATGGGTGCCACCTGGGCCGGGTTCGTGCCCCACGAGACGTGCGGGGCGATGGCGGCGGCGTCGAGGTCGACCTCCTTGTCGAAGGTGGCGCCGGCGTCGGTGACGAGCGTGCGCCAGTCGGTCACGGCCGCCTCCCACTCGGCGCCCGTCGGAGCGAAGCGGCGGCCCTCGAGGTAGGCGAACGTGGTGTCGTCGGGGGCGATGAGGCCGGCCTTGGCCCCCGCCTCGATCGACATGTTGCACACGGTCATGCGCCCCTCCATGGAGAGGCCGCGGATGGCCGAGCCCCGGTACTCGATGATCGAGCCGATGCCGCCGCCGGTGCCGATGCGGCCGATGATGGCGAGGATCACGTCCTTGGCGGTGACGCCGGCGGGCAGCTCGCCCTCGACGTTGACGGCCATGGTGCCGGGCCGCTGCTGGGGCAGGGTCTGGGTGGCGAGCACGTGCTCGACCTCGCTGGTGCCGATGCCGAAGGCGAGGGCGCCGAAGGCCCCGTGGGTGGACGTGTGGCTGTCGCCGCAGACGATGGTCATGCCCGGCTGGGTGAGGCCCTGCTCGGGGCCGATCACGTGGACGATGCCCTGGCCCGGGTCGCCCATCGGGTACTCGGTGATGCCGAACTCGGCGCAGTTGGCCCGCAGCACCTCGACCTGCTTGCGCGAGATCGGGTCGGCGATGGGCTGGTCGATGTCGGCGGTGGGGACGTTGTGGTCCTCGGTGGCGATCGTCAGGTCGGGCCGGCGGACGGTGCGCCCCGCCATCCGCAGGCCGTCGAAGGCCTGCGGCGAGGTGACCTCGTGCACGAGGTGGAGGTCGATGTAGAGCAGGTCGGGCTCGCCCTCGCCCGCGTGAACCACGTGGCGGTCCCAGATCTTCTCGCTCAGCGTTCGGGGTGCATCGGGCATGGCATCCTCTGGAATCTCAGATAGTGAGATAGTAGTCTTGCTGTGTGGGATCGAGTGTAAGCGGTGTGGGGACGTTCGACAAGGCGGTGGCCGTGCTCGACGCGCTGACGGACGAGCCGCTGGCTCTCGCCGGCCTCGTCGAGGCGACTGGCCTGCCCCGGGCCACGGCCCACCGACTCGCCACCGCGCTGGAGGCGCACGGCCTCGTGCGGCGCACCGACGACGGCCGCTTCGCCCTCGGCCTGCGCCTCGTCGCCCTCGGGAGGGCCGCCGCCGACCAGCTCCCGCTCGCCGAGGCGGCTGCGCCCGCACTGGTCGAGCTCCGGGACGCCACGGGGGAGAGCGTGCAGCTGTACGTCCCCGACGGCGACCAACGGGTGTGCGTCGCCGCCCTCGAGTCCCCGCACGGACTGCGCACGATCGTGGCCCTGGGGGCCTCGCTCCCCCTCGATCGTGGCTCGGCCGGCCGGGCGCTGCAGGGCGGCGTGGGCGACGCCGGCACCGGCTGGGTGGCGAGCGTCGCCGAGCGCGAGCCGGGCGTGGCCTCGGTGAGCGCACCCGTCCGGGCCGCGGACGGCTCGGTCGTCGCCGCGGTGTCGGTCTCCGGCCCCATCGAGCGCACGGGCACCGACCCCGGCGCCCGCTACGGCGCCGCCGTGGCCCGCGCCGCCTCGGCCATCGAGGCCGCCGCCGGCCTCCGGTGACCCGCGCTGGCGTCCGGGACCACGGTTCTGGGACCAGGCTGTTGTCGTCAGGAACAACGGGGTGGTCCCAGAGTGGGCCGGCCGGAGGAGTGCCGGCTGCGTCGGTCCCGCCCCCGAGGAGCGTGCCGGTCGGCGCGGGGGACGAGGCGTGGGGGTGGCGCCGCTACGGTGCGGGCGTGAGCCCCGGGCCGGCGGCGCAGACCCTCGCCGCCATCGACATCGGCACCAACTCGGTGCACCTGGTCGTGGCCCGCGCCTACGGCACCGGCCACTTCGAGGTCATCGGCCGCGAGAAGGAGGCCGTCCGCCTCGGCTCCGGCCAGGGGGAGATGAAGCGGCTCTCGCCCGCGGCCATCGACCGGGCCATCGCCGCCCTGCGCCGCTGCCGGCAGGTCGCCGACGTGGCCGACGCCCCCATCCGGGCCGTGGCCACGAGCGCGGTGCGCGAGGCCCAGAACAGCGCCACCTTCCTGCGCCGGGCGTGGGAGGAGGCGGGCATCGACGTCGAGGTCATCTCCGGCTTCGAGGAGGCCCGCCTCATCCACCTCGGTGTGCTCCAGGCCGTGCCCATCTACGACAAGCGCTCGCTGCTCGTCGACATCGGGGGCGGCAGCACCGAGCTGCTGGTGGGGGAGCAGGGCGAGGCACTCGCGGCGCGGAGCCTCAAGCTCGGTGCCATCCGCCTCACCCACCGGTTCTTCGACGCCCACCGCCTCAAGCCCGGGTCGGTCGACAAGGCCCGCCGGTACATCCGGTCGAACCTCGTCGGCTTCGTCCGGGAGGTCGAGCGCCTCGGCTTCGAGGTGGCCGTGGGCAGCTCGGGCACCATCGAGGCGATCGCGGCGATGGCCAACGCCCGGCGGGGCGACGAGCCGCTCCAGACCTACAACAACTTCGCCGTCTCGGCCGCCGAGCTCGACGCGGTGGTCGGCGCCCTGGTCGCTGCGCCCACCGTGGCCGAGCGACGCAAGGTCCCCGGTCTCGACGCGACCCGCGCCGACATCATCCTCGGGGGGACGTTGATCCTCGAGCAGGTCGTCGACGCCTTCGGGATCGGCGAGCTGCTCGTCTCGGACTACGCCCTCCGGGAAGGGGTCCTGCTCGACACCCTCCAGCGCCACCGCGGCCGGTCGTTGCACCACCTGAGTGACCTGCGCCGGCGCAGCGTCGACCACCTGGCCGCGCTCATGGACGACGACCCCGAGCACTCGGCCCGGGCGGCCGAGCTCGCCCTCGCCGTCTTCGACGAGACCCGCGATCGCCACGGCCTGTCCGAGGACACCCGCGAGTACCTCGAGGCGGCGGCGCTGCTGTGCAACGTGGGGCTGTTCCTCTCCCACGCCCAGCACCACAAGCACTCGTACTACGTGATCCGCAACTCCGAGCACCTCACCGGGTTCACCGACCGCGAGATCGAGATCATCGCCCAGGTCGCGCGCTACCACCGCAAGAGCGCGCCGAAGGCGAAGCACCCGGAGTTCGCCCGCCTCAAGCCGGCAGACCAGGACGTGGTGCGGGCCCTGGCGGGGATCCTGCGCATCGCCATCGCGCTCGACCGCACCCGCGTCGGCGCCGTCGAGGGAGTCCGGCGGGTGCGCGGGCCCGCCGCCGGCGATGCCGTCGAGCTCGCCGTCACCGCGTCGGAGGGGGCCGACGTGTCCCTCGAGCTCTACACCGCGGGTGAGGTGAAGGGCCTGCTCGAGCAGGTCCTCGGGCGAGACGTGCGCCTGTCCGTCGCGGCCTGACGTGCGCCCGGCGGGGTGGCCTGACTGGCTACGCGCCCCGCCGTGTAACAGGCTGGGCCCGCCGTGACCTCAGACGCCCGTCTCCCCGTCCGCCGTCGGATCCGTGTCGGCGTGCGCCGCACGTTCTCCGCCCTGGTCCTGTCGGGCCTGGTCGTCGTGGGGTCGGCCGCGTGCGCGAGCGACGGCGACGGCTCGACCGGGGCGCCCTCGACCACCAGCACCACCCTGCCGCCCGAGGACGCCGCCACGCTCGAGGTGGCGGCGACCCTCGACGGTGCCGCCATGGCGATGGCGGTGCGGCCGGGCGACGAGGACGCGGTCTACCTCGCCATCCGTCGGGGGACCGTGGTGCGGGCGGTCCTCGGCTCGGAGGGATCGCCGGGGGAGGTGTCGGACCCGGTCCTCGACTTCGCCGACGATGTGAGCCAGGGGCCCGAGCAGGGCCTGCTCGGCATCGCCTTCAGCCCCGACGGGTCCCGTCTCTACACCAGCTACAACGACCAGACCGGCGACTCGGTGCTCGACGAGTACGAGGTGTCGGGCCGGCGGGCGAACGCCGACGTCGACCCGTCGACCCGGCGCGAGGTGCTGCGGGTCGAGCGCGACCCCGACTCGTTCCACAACGGTGGCAACATCGTCTTCGGTCCCGACGGGTACCTCTACTACGCCCTCGGCGAAGGGGGCGGGCTCCAGGCCGGCGTCGACAACGGCCAGGACCCCACGACGCTGCTGGGCAAGATCCTCCGCATCGACCCCACCGCGGCCACCCGGCCCTACGCCGTGCCCGACGACAACCCGTTGGTCGGCACCGGCGGCGGCAACCGGCCCGAGGTCTGGCTCTGGGGGGTGCGCAACCCCTGGCGGTACTCGTTCGACCGTGCGACGGGCGACCTGTGGGTCGCCGACGTCGGCGAGCAGCGCATCGAGGAGGTCGACTTCCTGCCGGCCGACGCCGACGGTGGCAACGCCGGCCGGGGGGCCAACCTGGGCTGGGCCGAGATGGAGGGCAACCGGCCCTTCGAGGGCGGTCAGGAGCCGGCCGACCACACCCCGCCGATCTTCACCTACCGCCACGCCGACGGCGGGTGCGCGGTGATCGGCGGCTACGTCTACCGGGGCGAGGCGGTGCCCGAGCTCGACGGCACCTACCTCTACGTCGACCGCTGCCGCCAGCGCCTCGCCGGCCTCCGCCAGGCCTTCGGCCAGGTCTCGGAGGAGCTCGATCTCGGCGCGACCCCGGAGCGCACCAACTCCCTCGGCGAGGACGCCGACGGCGAGGTCTACCTGTTGCAGCAGTCCGGCGACGTGCTGCGCGTCACCGGCACCGGGCCGTAGCGGTCGCTTCGGCGGCTGGGTCCCGGACGGCGGTTCGGTCCGCCGGCCCGGCGGCGATCAGCGGCGGGCGGCGACGTCGGCGCAGGCGCCGAGGAGGGCGGGCACGAAGCGGTCGGCGGCCTGGACGCAGCAGACGTGGTCGCCCCTGACCGGGTGCACCGTGGCCCCCGGGATGGCCTCGGCGAGCTTGCGCTGGCGGTGGGGCGGCACGACCTGGTCGAGCTCGGTCACGACGACGGCGGTGGGCACGTCGATCTCGTGGATCCACTCGTGCGAGCTGTAGCGGCCGATGGCGGCGCCGGCCTCGATGATGGTGGCGGGGTCGCCGCGGCGGTACTCCCGCAGGGCCCACCCGCCGTAGGTGCCCTCACCGGTGCGGCCGGCCAGCACCCGCAGGGCGGCCCGCCGGCGCCACGAGTCGGGGGTGCCCCGGGCCAGCACCGACAGCCCGCCGAGGGCCCGGA
>CAZYPY010000107.1:0-11160 GCA_964649545.1 uncultured Microthrixaceae bacterium
AGCTACGACGCCGCCCAGCGCGACAAGGAGCTCGACGCCGACGGCGTGGCCGCCGAGGTCATGTTCGCCGACGCCGACGCCATCACCGGGTTCGCCTCGCCGCCCTTCGGGGCCGGCCTCGGGGCGGGGATGATCGAGCGCCCCGACCTGGCCTTCGCCGGCGCGCGGGCCCACAACCGCTTCCTCGTCGACTTCTGCGCCACCAACCCCGAGCGGCGCGGCGGCATCGCCCTCGTGCCGGTGGCGTTCGACATCGAGCAGGGCGTGGCCGAGGTCGAGCGCCTCGCCGGCGAGCCCGGCATCCGGGGCGTGATGATCCCGACCATGTGGCGGGACAAGCTCCCCTACAACGACGCCGCCTACGACCCGTTCTGGGCGGCGTGCGAGGCGGCCGGCTTCCCCGTCCACACCCATTCGGGCGAGGCGCCACGCGAGGAGATGGGCGACCACATCGGCATCTACCTGGCCGAGGTGGTCTGGTGGGCGACCCGGCCGATGTGGCACCTGCTGTTCTCGGGGGCGTTCGAGAGGTTCCCCGGCCTCAAGTTCGTCGTCACCGAGGCCGCGGCCTACTGGTCCACCGACCTCATGTGGAAGTGGGACCAGTACCTGGGCGGCGGCCACACCACCAAGAAGATGGCCGCCCTCATGAAGGGGAAGATCTCGAAGCTGCCGTCGGACTACTTCGGCGAGAACATCTTCATCGGGGCCTCCACCATGTCCAAGGAGGAGATCCGGCGCCGCCACGTCATCGGCTGCGACGTCGTGATGTGGGGCACCGACTACCCCCACCCCGAGGGCACCTGGCCCCACACGCTGGCCAAGCTCCAGTCCGACTTCGCCGACGTGCCCGTGGAGGACACCGCCCAGATCCTGGGCGCCACCGCCGCCCGCTGCTACGGCTTCGACCTCGACGCGCTGGCGCCCGTCGCCGAGCGCGTCGGGCCCACTCCGGCGCTGCTCGGCCAGGACCCCAGCCGGCGCACCGATCCCGCTGCGGTCGAAGGCGCCCGCTGGTGGAAGGACGAGTACGGCGTGAGGCCCCCCGTCTGATGGGACGCGTCCACCCCATCCGTTCTGGCACCGGATTTCGGTGCCCTGGCACCGAGATCCGGTGCCAGTTCGCCGAGCTCGGGAGGGCGTGACGATGGAGGAGCTGCGCGGGAAGGTCGCCGTCGTCACGGGCGGCGCCGGCGGGATCGGGCGGGGCATCGTCACCGCCCTGCTCGAGGAGGGCGTGCGGGTCGTCATCGGCGACATCGAGGCGCCCGTGCTCGACGCCGCGGTGGCCGAGTTGCGCCAGCAGCTCCCCGACGGCTCGGTGCGGGGCGTGCGCACCGACGTGTCCGACCCCGAGTCGTTCGAGGCGCTCGCCGCCGACGTGTTCGCCACCGAGGGCGCCTGCCACCTGCTGTTCAACAACGCCGGCGTCACCTCGGGCGGCGGCGGCAAGCCGTGGGAGCAGGAGGCCAACGACTGGCGCTGGTGCTTCGGCGTCAACGTCTTCGGCACCGCCAACGGGGTGATCAGCTTCCTCCCCCGCATGATCGCCTCGGGCGAGCCCGGCCTCGTGGTCAACACGTCGTCGGGCGACGGCGGGATCGCCCCGGTGCCCTACGCGTCGGTGTACGCCTCCAGCAAGGCCGCGGTCAGCTGCCTCACCGAGGCCGTGGCCCACCAGCTGAAGGGCGAGACGGGCGACCGCGTGCGGGCGGCCATCTTCTATCCCGGCGGCGGCCTGCTCGACACGGGGCTCTGGACCGCGCAGCGCAACCGCCCCGCCGAGCTGGCCCGACAGAAGGAGCGGGCCGCGGCGCCGGGCACGACCTTCGCCGAGTTCAAGGCCCAGCTCGAGGCCGCCGGCCGCCCCGCCGACGTGGTCGACCTCGTCGAGCTCGGCCGCTTCGTGGTGGCCGGCGTGAAGGCCGGGCACTTCATCATCGGCCACGACCTCGACCGGGCCGGGCGCCTCCTGCACGCCCGGGCCGACGCCATCGCCGAGGGCGCCCTGCCCCCCAACATGATGGAGATGCTGTGAGCACGACCACCGACGCCACGTCCGACTCCCGGCCCTACGCCATCGTGTCGTCGGACGGGCACGCCGGCGCCGACCTCTACGACTACAAGCCGTACCTGGCATCGCGCTGGCACGACGAGTTCGACGCCTGGGCGCCGACCTACGTCAACCCCTTCGCCGACCTGCAGGCCCCCACCGCCTACCGCAGCTGGGACTCGGCCCGCCGCCTCGAGGAGACCGAGGCCGACGGCATCGCCGCCGAGGTGCTGTTCCCCAACACGGTCCCGCCGTTCTTCGAGTCCAGCCAGCTCACCGCCCTGCCCCCGACGGCGGCCGACTACGACCGCCGCTGGGCCGGCGTGCAGGCCCACAACCGGTGGCTGGTGGACTTCTGCAAGGAGACCCCCGGCCGCCGCGCCGGCGTGTTCCAGGTGTTCGCCAACGACATCGACGACGCCGTGGCCGAGGTGCGCTGGGCCGCCGATCAGGGCGTCCTCACCGGCGGTGTGCTGCTGCCGTCGGTGCCCCCGAACTCCGGGCTGCCCGGCTTCTGGGAGCCCTACTACGACCCGTTCTGGGCGCTCTGCCAGGAGCTCGACGTGCCCGTCCAGGTGCACGGCGGCGGCGGCCTGCCCGACTACGGCGAGCACATCGCCGCCCGGGCCATGATGCTCATCGAGCTGCCGTGGTTCGCCCACCGCCCGGTGTGGCACCTGATCTTCGGCGGCGTGCTCGAGCGCTTCCCCGACCTGCGGGTGGTCCTCACCGAGCAGGGCATGGCCTGGCTCCCCCGCGGCCTCGAGACCCTCGACTGGTTCCACCGCCGCATGACCCTGCCCGACTCCGCCGAGTCGCTGTTCTTCGGCGAGGTCGCCGCCGGCATGGCCATGAAGCCGTCGGAGTACTTCGCCCGCAACTTCTGGATGGGCGCCAGCTTCCTGCGCCCCTCCGAGGCGCCCATCGCCGGCGACCTCGTGGCCACCGACCGGGTCATGTGGGGCTCGGACTACCCGCACTCCGAGGGCTCGCTCGGCTTCACCACCGAGGCGTTGCGGGCGGCCTTCGGGGGCAAGCCCGTGGCCGAGGCCCGGGCCATGATCGAGACCAACGCGGCGGCGTTCTTCCGCTTCGACCTCGACGCCCTGCGCCCCGTCGCCGACCGCATCGGCCCCACGCCGGCCGAGGTGGCGGTCCCCCTCGCCCTCGCCGACTACCCCAAGGCGTCCACCTGCAACGCCTTCGACACCGCGCAGGTCATGCGCTCGTGGTGAGCGCGGAGGTGCGCCCATGACCGTCGCCTGCGAGAGGGTCGGGCTCGACTACTTCGACGCCGCCCCCGTCCGCTTCACCGCCAGCGAGACGATCGCGGCGACGCCCGAGCAGGTCTTCGCGGTGTTCCTGGACGCCGAGGCGTGGACGAAGTGGGTGTTCGCCATCACCAAGGTGGAGTGGACCTCGCCGTTCCCGCTCGAGGTCGGCTCGACCCGCACGGTCCACATGCTCGGCGGGCTGGCGGCCTACGAGGAGTTCCTCGCCTGGGAGCCCGGCCGACGCATGGCCTTCCGCTTCAACGAGCTGTCGAAGCCCATCGCCTCCGCCTTCGGCGAGGACTACCAGGTGACCGACCTGGGCGACGGCCGCAGCCGGGTCGACTGGGTGATGGCCATGACCCCCGCCGGCGCCAGCCGCCACACCTTGGGCGTCATGAAGCCGGGTATGGGCTGGTTCATCCGCCGCACCCTCACCAACTTCCGGAAGTACGTCGAGGCCCACCCACCCGCCGTGGCCGACGACCCCGCGTCCTGACGCCCGCCGCCCGACCGACCCGCCTCAGGCGGGCTGGACCGAGATGCGGTCGGCGTGCGTCGCGAAGCTGCCGAGGAGCTCGAGGTCGTCGGGGTCGCTGGTGATCATCACGACGTCGTCGCGAGCGGCCAGGGCATCGGCGACCGCGACGACCACGGCGTCGACCGCCGACGGAGGGTTCTCGGGGTCCTCTCGAAGCGCCTGTCTGCGGAGGACGCCGGCCTCGAGGCCGAGGTCACGGTCCAGCGGCGCGACGTCGAACACCGCCAGCAGGCGCCGCAGGTGGAAGTCGTGGCCCGGGTGCCCGGTGAAGACACCCTCGGCCAGCACCGCGGCCGGGACGACGAGGTCGGACACCTGCTCCCGCAACGCCCGGAGCCGCGCCCGGCTTCGGGCATTGACCGGGACGAGCGCCTCGACGCCGCCCGTGTCGAGGACCGCGATCAGGGCAGCGCTCGCGGCTCGGCAGCCGCCGCCGGGTTCACTCGCACCGGCCGGGCCTGCGCCACCCACGTCTGGGCGGCTCGCTCCAGACGCGGCGCCGGCGTGCCGTGCCGCTCGTCGAGCTCGTCCAGCCAGGCGTCGAGCCGGGCCATGCGGGCCCGGCGATCGAGCTCGGCGGCCACGGCCCCCTGCGCCAACGCCGAGACGTTCAGACGTGCCGCCCGCGCGGCCCGGTCGAGGTCCTCCGGGATGCTGATGTTCCGGCGCGCCATTACACACAGAATACACACTCACCGCTGTCACCGACCCATGAGAGCGGCGGCACGCTCAGGGGGCGAGGAGGACCTTGACGTCGTCCTTGGCGGTCTTGAGGCCGTCGAAGCGTGCGGGAAGGTCGTCGAGCCCGACCTGGCCGGTGATGAGGCGCTCGCCCGGCAAGGTGCCGTCGTCGAGGGCGGCGACCGTGGCCTCGAAGTCCTGGCGGCGGTAGTAGAAGGCGTAGGCCAGGTCGAGCTCCTTGGCCATGGCGGTCATGGGGACGATGGTGTCGGGGCCCAGGCACACGCCGACGACGACCACCCGGCCGTCGACCGCGCAGGCGGTCGCCGCGCTCTCGATGAGGCCCGGGAGGCCGACGCACTCGAACACCACGGACGGGGGCGCACCGTCGGCGCCCACCACCGGTCCCACGGTCGGGTCGGCCACGGCGTCGACACCGAGGGCGAGGGCGGTCTCGCTCCGACCGGCGGCCGGGTCGCTGACGGTGACCGAGGCGGCGCCGAACAGGGGCAGCCACAGGGCGACGGCGAGGCCCACTGGCCCGCCGCCGACGACCAGGGTGTGCCGGCCCTCGACCCCGCCGGCCCGCTCGACCGCATGGCGGGCGACGGCCAACGGCTCGACCAGGGCGCCGAGCGCGGTGGTGAGGTTCGACGGCAGCGCCACCAGGTCGTGGGCGGGCAAGGCGAGGTACTCGGCGTAGGCGCCGGGCCGCTCGACCCCGACCATGGCCACGGTGGCGCACTTGCGCACCCGCCCTTCGCGGCAGGCGTCGCAGCGCCCGCAGGACGCCAGCGACAGGCCGGCAGCGAGCCGCCCCGGCGCCCAGCCGTCCACCTCGGTCCCGACGGCCACGACCTCGCCGGCGAACTCGTGGCCCAGCACAAGCCCGGGCAGGTCGTACGCGTCGTGGAGGTGCAGGTCCGGAGCCGCAGATGCCGCAGTGGCCGACCCGCAGCACCACCTCGTGCGGCGCCGGCACCGGATCGGGCACCTCCACCACGTCGAGCGGCGCACCGCGACCCGCCAGCACCGCCGCCCGCATCAGTTCCCGCCCCCGGAGGCCGCCATGCCGCAGCTTGCCACGGGGAGGCGCCGGTCAGCCGAAGTCGAACAGCTCGCCGAGGAAGGACTCCTTCTTGCGCTTCTTCCCGTAGCCGCCGCCCCAGTCGTCCCGCCGGTCACGGTCGTCGTAGCGGTCGTCTCGGCGCTCCCGCTCGTCGTACCGGCGGTCGTCCCGTGGGGGCGGGGCGGCGGGCGACGGCGCCGAGCGCTCGATGATTTTGTCCAGCTCACCGCGGTCCAGCCAGACGCCGCGGCACTGCGGGCAGTAGTCGATCTCGATGCCCTGGCGCTCGGACATCGTGAGCGTGGTGCCGTCGACGGGGCAGTCCACCGGTGTACCTCCGGTCGTAGGGGTCGTCACCCCCAGACTAACGAAGTCTGCTTCGTATGACACCTGCCCGGCGGCGGGACTCAGGCGCCGGCGGTGAGGCGATCCCGCGCCCGCTCGAGGAGCATCACCATGGTGTCGACCTCCTGCGCGCCGGGGATCGAGAGCCGGTCCTCGATGACGAAGTCGGGAACCCCGTGGATGTCGCGGTCGCGGGCCGCATCGAGGTCCGCCTGCACCTCGTCGGCGAACGCCCCGGACGCCAGCACCTCGGCGGCCTCGTCGGCGTCGAACCCGACGTCGCGGGTCAGGCGCACCAGCGACTCGTGGTCGGCCACGTTGGCACCCTCGGTGAAGTAGGCGCGGAACAGGCGCGCGGACAGCGCGCCCTGCTCGGCCACGCCGACACCCTCGGCCCAGGCCAGCAGGCGGTGGGCGTCGAAGGTGTTGACCCGCAGGGCCTGGTCGAAGCGGTAGTCGATGCCCTCCGCGCCGCCCAGGGCGGTGAGGCGCCTCGTCATCGAGTCGAAGGCGCCGGGGCCGTACTTCCGCTCGAGCGCCCGACGCAGATCACCCGGCTCGCGCGACGCCGAGGGGTCGAGCTGGAAGGCCCGCCAGTGGACCTCCACGTCGTCGCGCCAGCCGACCTGGTCGAGCGCCCGATCCAGCCGCCGGGCGCCGAGGTAGCACCAGGGGCAGATCACGTCGGACCACACGTCGATGCGCACGGACGCCTCAACGCCCCCGTCCCGCACCGGATTCCCTAGGGTCACCACGTGACGAGCGACGAGCGCAGCGACGGGACCGACTGGATCGAGCTGAGCCGCCGCGCCGGGAAGGCGTCGCACCGCCTCGTCGGATGGATCTACTGGGACCCCGACGCCATCGCCGCCTACGCCGGCCTCGGCGTGCCCGACGGGCTCGGGTACTACATCGCCTCGCGCGGTGCGCCTCTGGGCGCCGCCGACAACGAGGTCGTGACCGCGGCCTTCTACTCCATCCACCCCGACTTCGTGGCCGTCGCCCTCGACCTCTGCCGCGGGCACACGACCTTCGCCGAAGCCGCCCGGGTGCGGGACGAGGCAGTGGTCGCCGGGTTGCGCCGCTACGCCCCCGAGGTGTGCGACGGCCTGGCCGCGCTGGCCGAGCCCCTCTGGGCGGCCGCCGACGCGCTGCCCGTCGCCGGCCGGGCGCTGTTCGCCGCTCACGTCGCGTGGCCCCGGCCGGCCGACGACCCGCTGCTGTCGGCGTGGCTGGCGGTCAACGCCATCCGGGAGTGGCGGGGCGACACCCACTGGGCCATCCAGATCGCCGAGGACCTGAGCGGCGACATGGCCGGCGTGCTCGACGGCGCCTGGCGGGACTACGAGGACCACTGGGTCGCCCGCAGCCGCGGTGCCGACGATGCCGCCGTGGCCCTGGCGCTGGCCGAGCTCGAGCGGCGCGGCCTGGCCACCGACGGAGCCGTCACCCGGGCCGGCATCGACTACCGGCAGGGCCTGGAGGACCGCCTCGACGACCTGTGCACCCGAGGGTGGCGTCACCTCGGCGAGGAGCGCACCCGGGCCTTCCTCGACACCGTCGAACCCGTCGGTGACGCCCTCATGGCCCGCATCGACGTGACCGCCGGCCCCAACTGGATGCCCGCCGGCCGCGACCGGCGCGCCTGACTGGCGGCGCCAACCCCCGGCTCCCACTCCGGGAGCACCGCCATGTGCGTGGCCACATCAGCGTGGTCCCAGAACGTCGATCTCCCTCGGCGCCGCGATGACGATGATCGAGCGGACGAGCGGCGGCGGGTCGTCGCCGAGGCGGGCCCGGGCATCGGCGACGACGGCGTCACGCCGGGCCGGGTCCAGGCCGGCGAGGAACGGCGCGAGCTGGGCCATCCCGAAGCGCCACGCGACGAGGTCGGCGGGACCGAGGTCGGTGAAAGGCACCCGAACGTGCGCCACCGCAGCACCGGCCAGGCCGGCCTCCGCGACGACGGCGCGAGCCCGGTCCACGGTCGCCAGCCGCGGCACGGCCTCGGCCCGGACCTCCTCGTACCAGGCGGGCGAGACCCATCCCGCGGCGGCCGCGGCGGCCTCGGCGGCACCCTTGACCGGGTGGGTGTCGTCCTCGGCGTAGGCCGAGGCGACCAGGGCACCGCCCGGCCGCAGCACGCGCGCGGCTTCCCGGAGCGCCGCGGCCGGATGGGCGACGTGGTTCAACGAGAACGCGGCCACCACGGCGTCGAACCCGCCGGAGCGGAACGGCAGGGCCAGCGCGTCACCGACGCACGCCGGCGGCCGTTGAGCCCTCGCCGTCGCCAGCATCCCTTCCGCGGCATCGACGGCGACGACTCGGGCGCCCCGCCCCAGAGCCGACCGCGACACCGCCCCGGTGCCCGCGCCCAGGTCGAGCACGACCGCGCCTGCTTCGACCGTCGGGCACCGGGCCACCAGTCCCTCCGCGAGATGGTCGTAGATGCGGCCCGGACCGTCCTGCCACGCCCGGCCCGTCGCGCTGTAGGCCCCGGCGACCGCCGAGGTCCCTCCGGTCACAGTCCGGCGAGGCCCTCGGCGGCGCGGTCGCACCACCAGCCGAGCTCGGCGTCGTCACCGAAGGCCTTCTCCCAGCCGAACTGCACGACAGTGCCGAGCAGGGCCAGGGTGAGCTGGCGGTCCCACCAGCCCTGTGTGTCGATACCGGCGGCTTCGAGCGCGGCCCGGAACTCGGCGACGACGTCCTCCTTGGACCGGCCCGCCGGGATCAGGTCGCGGTTGAGGGCCAGGTACCAGCCGAGCTCGTGGCAGGGCGGGCCGGCGCCGAGGTAGACCCAGTCGATCAGCACGACGCGGCCGTCGGCGCCCAGGCCGATGTTGCCGTTCTTCCAGTCGCCGTGCAGGAAGCACGAGGGCGTGGCCGCGAGCGCGTCGGCCAGTGGCCGGACGTCGTGCCAGAGCTCGCCCACCCCGCGGGCCACGGTGGCCGGTGCCCGGTCGAAGAACCGTTCCCAGCCCTCGGCGGCGATGGGCGG
The DNA here is from genome assembly GCA_964649545.1 of uncultured Microthrixaceae bacterium. Classification (GTDB taxonomy): domain Bacteria; phylum Actinomycetota; class Acidimicrobiia; order Acidimicrobiales; family DATDAH01; genus JAEUJM01. The sequence goes on from CAZYPY010000107.1 coordinate 8,962, forward strand.
CACCCGCTCGGGGAAGCCGAGGCTGCGCTCGCCCTCGATCATGGCCGCGCCGAAGAACTGCCACCTCGCCGCGTACGGCAGGAGGCCGAGGTCGTCCTCCCAACCCCAGGTCGCCGCGCAGATCGCGGCGATGCCATCGACGAAGGCGACGTGCTCCTCCTCGGTGAAGGGACGCTCCCCGGTCGACGCCAGCGCGTCGCCCACGTCGCGCAGCAGCAGCGCCGCGCCCCAGCCGTTGCGGCCGTCGCCCTGGGCGACACCCACGACGGCGTGGTCGATGCGCTCGGGCGCGACGTCGTAGAGGCCCGCGGCCCAGGCCCGCAACGGTCGACAGCCGATGTCGCCCGTGGTCCGACCGATGAAGTCCTCGTCGAGGTGGAGGTGCTTGACGAGCAGCGGCTCGCCGTCGATCCAGACCCGGTCGAACGCCGTGGTCGAGCGCGACGCGGCCGGCGCCCACGGCTCGCGCCATGTCGCCCCCGCCAGCAACTCGTCGACCGACCCCGCCACCGGGCGAGGCGTCAGCACGACCCCCACCCCGTCAGCATGCACCCTCAGCGCAGCCCGAGCCAGAGGGTGTGGCGCGACAGGGGCAGGTAGCCGAGGCGGTCGTAGACCCCACGGCCGTCGTCGCTGGCGATGAGCATGGCGGGCTGGTCGGGCGCCACCACCGAGGCCGCGGCGGTCAGCGCCGCCCCGTAGCCCTTGCCCCGGCACTCGGTGCGGGTCGACACCAGCTCGACCAGCGTGATCGCCGGCGACACCCAGGCGCCGGCGGTGCCGACCGGCTCGTCGCCCTCGTAGCCGACGAAGAGGCGCCAGGCGCTGTCGAGCATCCCGGGAGCGAACATCGAGCCCCGCTCCCAGGGCTGCATCTCCGGCGCCGGGTAGGCCTCGATCAGGGTGCGCTCGAAGTCGGCCAGCCCGTCGGCGTCGGCGACCTCCACGACCCGCAGGCCCGGCGCGGTCGTGATCGCCGGCCCCGCCGGCCGGAACATCAGCGGTGGGTGCCCGACCGGGACCATGCCGTGCTCGGCCCAGTCGGCCGTGGGCCACGGTGAGAACACGAGGAACGGCCCGCCCTCGGCCTCGGCGTAGAAGGCCCGCAGTCGCGCCACGACCGCCGCCGTGACCGACTCGGGCACCGGCCGGGTGAGCGCGGCCACGTTGCCGAACGGCGACCCGACCGCCATGTCCCGCAGGTGCAGGCCGGCCTCGTCGTCGTCGAGCACCCGGCCGCCCTTGGCCACGGTCATGGCGCCGAACGCGGCCGCCTCGGCCCGGGCGTAGTCGAGGACGAGGTTGTCGCCGTCGGGGGTGGTCGCCCGCCGACCGTTCTCGAGGTCCTCGTGGTCCCCTGCCGCGAGCTCGGTCATGGCCCCTCCTCGGATCGCCGGCCCGTCGAGGGCGGCGAGGTGTGGACCATTCTCACGCGATGGCGCCGGCGGATCACCCGAGACCGGCGGCGAGCAGCGCCGCGAGGCGGTCGGCGGCCTCGGGGGCGTGGTCGAAGAACAGCTCCGGCTCGATGAGCTCGAGCTCCATCAGGTGGTACCGCCCGTCGTGGCGGGCCACGTCGACGCGGGCGTACGCGGGCGGGTCGTCCAGCGCGCCCAGGGCCCGGGCGGCGACGGCGAGCAGCTCGTCGTCGAGGGCGATGCGCTCGTCGGTGCCCCCGAAGTTGATCTGGACCCGCCAGTCGCCCGGCTTGGCCCGCTTGCGCACGGCGTGGGTCGCCTCGCCCCCGATGGCCACGATCGACACCTCGCCCTCGTCGACGACGGCGGGTAGGAAGGGCTGCACGAGCACGTCCTCGACCGCGACGAGGTCGGCGAAGTGGCGAGCCGCGCCGGCCGCGCCCTCCCGGGCCTCGTGGATCGTGAGGCGGGCGGTCGCGGCCACCGCGGGCTTGACCACGACGTCCTTCCAGCCGGCCGCGGCCGCCACCTCGCCGAGGCTCACGTCGGCGCCCCGCGGCACCAACCGGGTGGGCACCACCGGGACGCCCCGCCCGGCGAGGTCGAGCAGGTAGGACTTGTGGAGGTTCCACCGGACCAGATCGGTGGGATTGCGGACGACGGCGCCGCCGGCGTCCAACCGGTCGAGCCACGCCCGGAACTCGTCGACCCGGCTGGCGTAGTCCCAGGTCGAGCGCAGCACGACCAGCGAACCCGACGCGCCGTCGTCCCACCGGTCCCA
>CAZYPY010000108.1:0-10422 GCA_964649545.1 uncultured Microthrixaceae bacterium
GCGCCTGCGGATCGAACATGTGTTCATCCTACGAACCCCCACTGACAGGAATCCGGGTCACGGCATCGAGCGCGGGCATGCGCTCGAGAGACCTGGCACGCCGGGGTGGTGGAGTCGCCTCTCGCCCGGGCGTCGGCCCGTCCCCCCCGGGCGTGCGGGGCCACCCGGACGACCGCGCCCGTCGGCACCCCACCGAGGCGAGACGAGCTGGCTGGTCCGGGGGCGCGTTGGCGGGCCACGGTGGGTCGCAACCCCACCCGGTTCATCGGGGCGCTGGTCGGCGCCCTGCCGCTACCCTCCGACCGGACATGACCCGCCCTCGTCGCATGCACCTGGGGTCGGCCAGGCACGTCGCCGTCCCGCTGGCCGCCGCCCTGCTCGCGGCCGTGACGGCCACGGCATGGACGCCGGCGAGCCGACACGACCACGTCGCGGCGTCGGCGACCCGGCCGAGCGCCGCGGTGCCGTCGGGGCGCTACACCGACCTGGTCTTCGCCTCCGCCGCCAGGTCGACCGCGGTCTACGCGACCGCGCCGGCGCTGATCGGCGGCGCCCCGACGACGCTTCGGCTCGACGTCTACGAACCGGTCGGTGACACCCTCGCCGCCCGGCCTGCGATCGTGTGGATCCACGGCGGGGGATTCGTCGGGGGCCAACGGGCCGACATGGCGGACATCGCCACCGCCTACGCCCGTCAGGGCTACGTCACGTTCTCCATCGACTACCGGGTCGACCGCGGCAGCCGCTGCCAGGCGGTCCAGGACGGGGTGATCACCGATCCTCGGCAGGTGGCCCGATGCGCCGCGGTGGTGGAGGCCGCCCAGGACGACGCCCTCGACGCCATCCGCTGGGTCCGCGACCACGCCGAGCGCTACCGGATCGACACCTCGAAGGTGGCCGTCGGCGGAGGTTCGGCGGGGGCGGTCACCGCCATCAACGTGGCCCAGAACGCCAACCCCACCCACGGCGCCGTGCGGGGCCGCATCAAGGTGAGCGCCGCGCTCGCGGTGTCCGGCTGCAACTACGACCTGTCGTCGATCGACGCCAACGACGCACCGATCTCCATGCTCCACGCCGGTGGTGACCGCTCCGTGCCGTACTCCTGTGCCGTCGCCACCGTGGACCGGGCCAAGTCGTTCGGCACGATCGCCAGGCGGATCTTCTATCCCCGAGAGTCCGGCCACGGCATGGCCCTCTACCACGCCCATCGGGTGACCGTCGATGCCTCCTGGACCGCCTTCCTCAAGGCCCGACTCGGGCTTCCCTGACCGCGGCGCGACCCCGCACCGGCCCGCCCCGGGGCAGGGACGATCGGGGGTCTGTCTGATTCCCCCGGCGCGCTGGGGCAGACGGGTCTCGTCACGTGCCGTGTGCATCGAGCACGGACGGCGGTAGGGCCTATCGCCGGTCCCTGGCGGCGGTCGGAGCAGGTGGCCGTGGGCCGGATCGGGCCCGAGCCGCTACCGTCGCGCGCCTATGAAGACGGCACGACGAGCACTGGTGGCCCTCGGCGTGGCGGGGCTGTTCGCCGCGGTTCTCCGCCTGCGCGGCACCGGGGGCACCCCGCCCAGAGGCGGCGGCTGGCGCGAGCTGTCCGGCCCCGACCTCACGTGAGGGTCGCGGTCGTCGGCGCCGGTGCCACGGGCGCACGCGCCACCCGACAGCTCGCCGCCACCGACGAGGTGGACTCGGTCGCGGTCTGCGACACCGACGCCGACCGCACGAGGCTCCTCCACGAGGCCATGCCCGACCGGGTGACCGTGCTCACGCCGGCGGACCTCGACCGGGTCCAGGTCGACGTCGCGGTGCTCGGCCTGCCGAGCGGTGACCAGCTCGAGCTCGCCCGCTCGTTCGTGTCGCGTGGGATCGGCGTGGTGTCGACCAGCGACGGCATCGAGGACGCCCGTCACCTGCTGGCGCTCGACCCGTGGTGCCGTGACCAGGGGGTGGCCGTGGTCGCCGGCGCCGGGTTCTCGCCCGGGTTCAGCTGCGTGCTCGCCCGCCACGCGGCCAGCGGCTTCGAGGAGGTGGACGAGGTGCACGTGGCCAAGGTGGGCACCGGCGGCCCCGCCTGTGCCCGCCAGCACCACCGGGCCCTGGGCGGCATCGCCGTGGACTGGCGCGACGGTGAGTGGACCGAGCGTCCGGCCGGCTCGGGCCGCGAGCTCTGCTGGTTCCCCGATCCGGTGGGCGGCGTCGACTGCTACCGGGCGGCCCTCGCCGACGCGGTGCTGCTGCATCCTGCCTTCCCGGGGGCCCGGCGGCTGACCGGTCGCCTCGGCGCCACCCGGCGGGACCGCCTCACCGCCCGTCTGCCGATGCTGCGCCCGCCCCACCCCGAGGGCGGACCCGGCGCGCTGCGGGTCGAGGTGCGAGGGGTGCGCGACGGTCGCCGGGACACGCGGGTGCTCGGGGCCATGGACCGGCCCGCGGTAGCGGCCGGCGCCGTCGCCGCGGTCAGCGCGATCTGGGTGGGGCAGGGGCGGATCCGGCCCGGTGCCCACGGCCTCGCCACCGTGGCCGGCGACGACGTGGTGGCCATGCTCACCGAGCTGGCCCGCCGCGGTGTGCGGGCGGCGGTGTTCGAAGGTGTCGACGTCTGACGCCGCAGGGGACGGCGCGCGTGCAGCAAATCACAGTGAGGTGATTTGATCACAATGCTCCGGACGTGAATTACATCAATGTAGTTCGGAGAAATTCGCAATTTCCTCTAAAGGTCTCAGCCCGATCGGCCGTTGCTCCGACGTTGGTTCAACTAGGAGAGGGACGAGAGAGGCGAAACACGATGGGCGATACACCGGATTCCGCACGACTGATCGAGGAGCACCTGCCCCTCGTTCGACACATCGTCTTCCAGGTCGCGGTGCACTTCCCGCGGCACGTGGATCGGGACGAGCTGGCACGGGCCGGCGCTCTGGGGCTCGTCGAGGCGGCTCGCCGCTACGACGAGGCGCGCGGCGTGCCCTTCGACCGGTTCGCGGCGCAGCGCATCCGCGGCGCCATCCTCGACGCGGTCCGCGCCGCCGACTGGGCGCCGCGCTCGGTCCGCACGCTGGCCCGCAAGCTCGAGGCCGCCGAGCAGCGCCTCGCCACGGAGCTCGGACGCGTGCCGTCCCTGAAGGAGATGGCCGACGAGCTCGGGATCACCCTCGCGGAGCTGTCGAAGCTGCAGGACCGCCTGTTCCGCTCCGTCGTCCTCGCCCTCGAGCACGAGGTCACCGACGACGTGGACGAGGACCTCACCCTCGTGGACGTGCTGGTGGACCGCACCGCGGTCGAGCCCCTCGAGGAGCTGGAGACCCGCGAGCTGCACGCCTACCTTCGCGACGCGGTGGACCTGCTGCCCGAGCGCCAGCGCCTGGTCATCGTCGGGTACTTCCTCGAGAACCGGACCTCGCTCGAGCTGGCCCGGTTCCTCGGTGTCACCGAGTCCCGCATCAGCCAACTCCGCTCGGAGGCCCTCGCCATGCTCAAGGAGGGCATCGAGCGCCAGTACGACAACCCCGAGGTGGCCACCGAGGAGCCCGTGGGCCGGGTGGCCAAGCGCAAGGCCACCTACGCCGAGGCCATCGGTGGGGCCAGCGCGTGGAAGTCCCGTCTCGACCACGTGGCGACCGACGACATCGAGGAAGAGGACTGCGTGCCCGTCGGGGTGCCCTACCAGACCGTCGGTGTGTAATCCTGTAATGGATGACCGGTTCGGCGCCCAGCGAGATCGTCGCCTGGTTCGCCGACCGGCTTCCCCCTGACTGGTTCGACGACGAGCCGCGCGTCCGGGTCGACCGCGAGGAGATCCTCGTGGTCGGCCCCTTGCGCGCCCCGGCGCCCGAGGAGTGCGAGGCCTCCGAGGCGGTGGAGCGCCAGCGCTGCATCACCGCGTTCCGGGAGCACACCCGCACCGTGCGCATGGCCATCGCCGACGAGGCCGAGGTCGTCTGGGGCCGGAAGGTCTCGTGGGGCGTCACCTGCGGTGACCACGACGAGTACTTCACCACCGTCTCCACGCCGGTGATGACCCGCCTGCGGATGGAGGAGCGCAACGTGCTCGACACCCTCATCGACGCCGGCGTGGCCCGGAGCCGCAGCGAGGCCCTGGCGTGGTGCGTCCGTCTGGTCGGCCACCACGAGGCCGACTGGATCGCCCGTCTCCGTGAGGCGGTGGCCACCATAGAGGAGGCCCGCCGTTCGGGTCCCCTCGAACGGTCCTGAACGACGCGACGTCCCTGACGCCCTTGACGCCCGGCGGTCAGATCCGGGCGCGCGCCGCCCAGAAGTCGAGGACGGTCGCGTCGCCGAACACCTCCAGGCGGCTCGCGGGCACCCGGTTCCAGAGGAGGAGCAGGAGGTCGGACGCCGAGCCGCGCACCGCCGCGTCGCCCTTGGCGTGACCCCGCTCGCAGGTGGGGCCCTCGGTGGTGAAGGCGATGGTCCACTCACCGGCGCCGTCGGTCAGGCCCTCGTCGGTGGCGTGGAGGTGCAGCGTCCGGCCGTCGCCGGCCAGCCGTTCGCCGAGACGGGGCACGAACAGCTCGAACACCTCGTCGATGCCGTCCAGGGCGAGGTCGCGGTCGAGAGGGGAGGGGACGCCCGCGGCGCCGGCCACGTCCCAGCGGTGGATGGCGGTCTCCTGGGCGCGCCGGCGCCACCAGTCCCGGGCCCGGCCCTCACCGGAGAAGGTCCAGCAGGGCGCGTCGGGACCGGCCGCCTCCAGCGTGGCGCACAGCTCGTCGGTGCGGTCGTCGAACCAGGCGAGCAGGCCGTCCTCGCCCAGCGTGGCGGCGTCGGGGTCGGGGGGCAGCGCCAGCAACGCCTCGGTGGCGTCCATGGCGTCGCGCACGAGGTGCACCGCCCACTGCGCGCCCTGGCCCACGTGGGCCACCACCTCCCCGACGGTCCATCCCTCGACCGCAGGGATGGCGGCGTCGAGGTGGCCTCGGGCGGCGGCGCGCAGGGCGTCGGACTCGCGGCGCAGCGCGGCGAGGAAGGCGGCGTCATCCATCGCTCCATTCTGGCTCTCGACCCCTGCCTCCCGGCGGGACCCGTCACGCCGGGGTCGCCGCCACCACCACCGGATCGTCGTCCGGCTCGGGCGGGAGGACCCGGCCCCGGATCGCCCGCCAGACCAGCTCCTGGGCCGTGACCAGGCCGGCCACCACGCCGTACAGGTAGGGGGGTGGGAGCTCGAGGGCGAAGAAGACCCGAGCGGGGGGGAGGACGAGCGCGGCGACGAACAGGCCGATCATCGAGAGCACGAGCGCCTTGCGCCACGCGTTGAAGGGCTGGGCGAGGCGGACGAGGATGCACAGCCCGGTGCTCACCAGCGTGAGGGTGGCGACCGTCCGGGCCTGGTCGAGGCTGAGCGCGTCGTCGGCGTGGGCGATGGCGTAGGCGGCCAGGGTCACGATGGCGGCGAGGGTCCCGGCGGGCACGGCGAAGCGCAGCACCCGCGGGACGAAGCCGGCTCGGGCCCGGTGGCGGTTCGGGGCGAGCGCGAGGAAGAAGGCGGGGATCCCGATGGTGAGGCTGCCCACCAGGGTGAGGTGGCGGGGGAGGAACGGGAAGCTGACGCCGATGACCCCGACGCTCAGCGCCAGCAGCATGGAGTAGGTGGTCTTGGTGAGGAAGAGGTTGGCGACGCGCTGGATGTTGTTGATGACCCGCCGGCCCTCGGCCACGACGCCGGGCATGGTGGCGAAGCGGCCGTCGAGCAGGACGAGCTGGGCCGCGGCCCGTGAGGCCGAGGAGCCCGAGCCCATGGCGATGCCGATGTCGGCGTCCTTCAGGGCGAGCACGTCGTTGACGCCGTCACCGGTCATGGCCACGACGTGGCCCTTGGCCTGGAGGGCCTTGACCATGGCCCGCTTCTGGTGGGGTTGCACCCGCCCGAACACGTGGTGGGCGTCGACCACGTCGGCGAGCGCCGCCGCGTCCTGGGGGAGGTCGCGGCCGTCGACGCCGTCGCCGACGTCGGGGACCCCGGCCTCCCGCGCCACCGCGGCGACGGTCGACGGGTTGTCCCCGGAGATCACCTTCACCCGCACGTCCTGGGCCACGAAGTAGGCGAGGGTCTCGGCCGCGTCAGGGCGCATCTGGTCGGCCAGCAGCACCAGCGCCTGGGGGACCAGTCCCGAGGGCAGCTCGTCACCGCGGAGGCGCCCGTCGGTCCGGCTCAGCAGCACCACCCGACGGCCGAGGCGGGCGAGCTCGTCGACGCGGGCCCGGCAGGTGTGGCCGAGCTCGTCGGCGCGGTCGCCGAGGAGCACCTCGGGTGCGCCGAGCAGCCAGGTGCCGCGGTCGGCGAAGTCCGACCCGCTCCACTTGCGGGCCGAGGAGAACGGCACGGCCACCCGGGCGTCCCAGGTGTCGTCCGCCGCGGCACGGGCGACCACGGGGGCCCGACCGATGGCGCTCAGGGTCGCGTTGGGGTTGGGGTCGGACGCGGCCAGCCCGGCGAGGGCCGCCGCCACCGTCGAGTCCGCCGCCTCGCCCAGCACCTCGAGGTCGCTGAAGGCGATGTCGCCGGCGGTGATGGTGCCGGTCTTGTCGAGGCAGATGACGTCGACCCGGGCGAGGGTCTCGACCGCCGGCAGCTCCTGGACGAGCACCTGCTGGCGACCGAGGCGCACGACGCTGGCCGCGAAGGCGACGCTGGTCAGCAGGACGAGGCCCTCCGGGACCATCGCGACCACGCCGCCGACGGTGGAGGCGAGGGCCTCGGCCAGGCCGTCGTGGGCGCGGAGTTGGCTGAACAGCAGGAGGGCGGCCGTGGGCAGCATCGCCCAGCTGACGTACTTGATGATCCGGTCGATGCCGTTGCGCAGGTCCGACGAGGCGAGGGTGAAGCGGCGGGCCTCCTCGGCCAGCTTCACCGCGTAGGCCTCGGCCCCCACCTTGGTGGCCACGACGTGGCCCGAGCCCGCGGCGACGAAGCTGCCGGACATCACCGCGTCACCCGGTGCCTTGTGCTGGGGGTCGGACTCGCCGGTGAGCAGCGACTCGTCGACCTCGAGGCCCTGGGCCTCGATCACGTCGGCGTCGACCACGACCTGGTCGCCCGGGCGCAGCACGAGGACGTCGTCGAGCACGACCTCACCCACCGCCACCTCCGCGGGCGCGCCGTCACGCAGCACCACCGCCTTCGGGGCCGAGACGATGGCGAGGCGGTCGAGGGTCCGCTTGGCCCGCCACTCCTGGAGGATGCCGATGAGGGCGTTGGCGACGAGGACGAACCCGAACAGGGCGTCGTTGAGGGGGCCGACGACGAGGATGACGACGAGCAGGCCCCCGAGCAGGGCGTTGAAGCGGGTGAGGAGGTTGGCCCGCAGGATCTGGGCGACGGTCCTGGTGGGCGCGGCGGGGACGTCGTTGCCGAGGCCTCGCGCCCGGCGGTCGTCGACCTCGGCCGAGCTGAGGCCGACGATCCCGTCGGGGATGGGCACGGTCGGCCTCGGCCCGGCGGTCGTGGTCACGCCGTCACGCCGTCACTTCGCCGTACCGCCGCAGGGCGTCGCGCCTCGCCGTGGCCATCCCGATCAGGTGCGGTCGTCGTCGAAGGTGGGACCGAACAGCTCGACGAGCTCGTCGTGGAGGATCCCGTTGGTGCCGAGGCCGCTGCCGTGGTGGAAGCCCGGCTCGCCCCGCATCGACGAGAAGCGGCCGCCGGCCTCCTCGAGGATCACCGTGGCGGGGGCGATGTCCCACGGACTGGCCACCTGGTCGACCATGGCCTCGACCCGACCGGTGGCGACGAGGGCGTAGCCGAAGCCGTCACCCCAGGTGCGCAGGTGGATGCCGGCGTCGTGGACCGCGTCCATGGCCGCCTGCGACCACCCGCCGAAGCCGCTGGTGGTGAGGTAGGCCTCGTCCAGGTACTCGCACGGGCTGACCCGGGCGGGCTCGCCGTTGCAGTAGGCGCCCAGGCCCCGGCCGGCGTAGACGACCTCGGTGAGCCCCGGCAGATTGATGACGCCGACGGCCACCCCGTGCTCGTCCTCGAGGGCGAGGAGGTTGCAGTAGAGGGGCACGCCCTTGGTGAAGGCCTTGGTGCCGTCGATGGGATCGATGATCCAGCGCCGGCCGCTGGTGCCGGTCTTGTCGTCCTCCTCCTCGCCGTGGATGGCGTCGTCGGGGAACCGGCCCTCGAGCTCCTCGCGCAGGAACCGCTCGGCGGCCTTGTCCGCCGCGGTCACCGGCGTGCCGTCGCCCTTGTGGTCGACCGACAGCTCGATCGAGCGGAACCACCTCAGGGTCAGCTCGCCGGCGTGGCGGCACAGCTCGACCGCCTCGTCGAGCAGGGCGCGCTCGACCGGAGGGACGGCGGCGTTGTCGGACGACGAGGTCTGGTCGGGGGTCACCGGTGCAGTATCGCGGGGACGGCGCCGGCGCCGCCCGCCCGCCGCTCGGTGACGACGGGGGCCCACCGGCGCCGGGCGGTCGTAGGCTCCGGGGATGGCCGCCACCGCGTCCACCGAGCCGGTCTTCTACAACCCCTTCGAGCCCGGCTACCCCGAGGACCCGTACCGGCAGTTCGCCGCCCTGCGCGAGCACGACCCGGTGCACGAGAGCCTCGCCGGGCCGTGGATGCTGTTCCGCTACGAGGACGTGAACCGCCTGCTGCGGGACGCGTCCCTCAGCGTGGAGGAGGACCGCTCCACTCGGGTGGGCCCGCGCGCCGAGGTGTTCGAGCGGCTCCTGGCGCAGTCCGAGCACGGCGAGGAGCGCCGCACGCGCGGGACCCGGGCGATGCTCAACGTCGACCCGCCCGACCACACCCGGCTGCGACGGCTGGTGTCGAAGGCCTTCACCCCCCGGATGATCGAGGGCCTGCGCCCACTGATCGTCCGCCTCGTCGACGAGCACCTCGACGCGGTCGCCGAGGCCGGTCGCATGGACGTGATCGCCGACCTGGCCTTCCCGCTGCCGTTCACCGTCATCTCCGAGATGCTGGGCATGCCCGCGGCCGACCGAGACCAGCTGCGGGACTGGTCGCACGCCATCGTGAAGCTGCTCGACCCGGTGATCACCGAGGAGGAGATCAGCGAGGCCTTCGAGAGCTCGGACGCGATGACCGACCACGTGCACGAGGTGATCGACTGGAAGCGCGAGCACCCCGCCGACGACCTGCTCACCGCCCTGATCCGGGCCGAGGAGGACGGTGACCGCCTCAGCCCCGACGAGCTGCGCGACCAGGTCGTGCTGCTGTTCATCGCCGGCCACGAGACGACGGTGAACTTGATCGGCAACGGCACCCTCGCCCTGCTGCGCCACCCCGACCAGCTCACCCGCTGGCGCGACGACCCGGGCCTCGACGCCAACGCGGTCGACGAGCTGTTGCGCTACGACTCCCCGGTGCAGTTCTCCCGGCGCATCACCGTCGAGCCCCTGGAGATCGCCGGCCGCACGATTCCCGCCCGCACCTTCGTGCTGGCCGGTCTGGCCTCAGCGAACCGAGACCCGGCGTACTGGGGCCCGACCGCCGACGAGCTCGACCTCGGGCGTGTCGACGCCAACCAGCACGTGGCCTTCGGCAGCGGCACCCATTTCTGCCTGGGGGCCGCCCTGGCCCGCCTCGAGGGTCAGGTCGCCATCGGACGGCTGATCCGCCGGTTCCCCGACCTGGCCGTGGCCGACCCGGGGCCGGCGTGGAACGGCCGGCTGAACCTCCGCGGCCTCGAGCGCCTGCCGATCACGTTCGCCCCGCCGTCGTAGCCTCCAGGGAGGCTGCGCCGGGGAGGGGAGCAGCGGCACGCGATCGACCGGATCCCGAAGGGGCGCCGGCGTTGGAGGCGCAGCCCTAGTCTTCGGGAGGCTGCGCAGCGGAGCGGAGCAGCGGCACGCGATCGACCGGATCCCGAAGGGGCGCCGACGAAGGAGGCGCGAAGTAGTGAGCATCGAACCCGACGACAAGGACTGGACCTGGGTCCTCGACCGCCCCTGCCCGGACTGCGGCTACGACGCCTCCGACCATCCCCGGGAGCGGCTCGGCCACTCGATCCGCCGCAACGCGCTGCGCTGGCGGCCGCTGCTCGACCGCCCGCTGGCCGACCGGCGCCCGCGGCCCGATCAGTGGTCGGCGCTCGAGTACGGGGCCCACGTCCGTGACGTGTACACCATCTGCCTCGGCCGCCTGCAGCTGATGCTGGCCGAGGACGACCCGACCTTCCCCAACTGGGACCAGGACGCCACCGCGGTCGAGCAGGACTACGGGTCGCAGGACCCGTTCGAGGTGGCCCGGGAGATCGAGGCCGCCGCCATCGCCTTCGCCGAGGCCTACGACGCGGTCGACGACACGCACTGGTCGCGCACCGGCACCCGCTCGGACGGCGCCCGCTTCACCGTCGAGTCCTTCGGCCGCTACGTCCTCCACGACCCGGTCCACCACGTCTGGGACGTCGAGCAGGGCTACGACGCCCTCGAGGGCCG
>CAZYPY010000109.1:0-10292 GCA_964649545.1 uncultured Microthrixaceae bacterium
CCGTCGACCACCCGGTAGTCGTCGAGGTAGCGGCCCCAGTGGTCGAGGCCGACCCGGGTCAGCACCGTGAAGTAGGCCCGACCCGTGGCGTGGCCCTGGTCGGCGAGGTCGATCTGGTGGGTGGTGACCGAGTGGCGAACGTAGGTCGGACCCCCGGCGGCGCCGGCACTGCGGTCGACCGTCCCCGAGAACAGCCCCCGGATCGCGTCCCGGCCCTCGTAGCGATCGTCGCCGACCTCGAGCACGGCGTCGTCGGTGAACAGCTCGATCATCCGGTCGAGCAGCCCGCTGTCGCCGTACGCGTTGTAGCGGGCGACGAGGTCCCGGATGGCCTCCCGGGCGAGCAGGTCGGCGAGCTCCATCGCTGGATCCTCCCACGGCCGCCCCGTGCCGCGACGCCGCCCGCCGCGCACTAGAACGTCGGTGTGCTCCTCCAAGGGAAGACCGTCATCGTCACCGGGGTGGGCGGGGGGCTGGGCCGTGAGTGCGCGGCCGCCGCGCTGCGCGAAGGCGCCAACGTCGTCCTCGCCGCCCGCACCGCCGAGACCCTCGCCGCGACCGCGGCCGAGCTCGACCCCGGCGGCGAGCGCGTCGCCCACCGCGTCACCGACATCAACGACCCCGAGGCCTGTGACGCCCTGGTCGCGCTGGCCCAGGAGCGGTTCGGCTCGGTCGACGCGCTGATCCAGGTCGCCGCCTTCGAGTACGTCTTCGGCGGCCTCCAGGACACCCGGCTCGACGACTGGCGCAAGGCCTTCGAGACCAACGTGATCGGCGCCATGACCATCCTGCGACCGGTGGCCAAGGCCATGCAGGAGTCCGGCGGCGGCGCCGTCGTGCTCATCGGCTCGCAGTCGATGTTCAAGCCGTCGCTGCCCCAGGCCGGCTACGCCGCCTCCAAGGGTGCCCTGCTGTCGACGATGTACTACCTGGCCGACGAGCTCGGCGCCGACAACATCCGCTGCAACATGGTCGTGCCGTCGTGGATGTGGGGACCGCCGGTGCAGATGTTCGTGGAGGGCACGGCCAAGCAGAAGGACATCTCGGTCGAGGAGGCGCTCAACGAGATCGTGGGCGACTTCCCGCTGCAGCGCATGACCGAGGACGGCGAGGTCGCGGACGTGGCCATGTTCTTCGCCTCCGACCACGCCAAGGCCGTGACCGGCCAACACCTGATGGTGAACTCCGGGGAGATGATGCGCTGATGGCGGCGAACCGACCCAAGCGGGTGGTCGTCTGGGGCACCGGCTTCGTCGGCCAGATGGTGATCCCCGAGATCGTGAAGCACCCCGGATTCGAGCTCGTCGGTGTCGGGGTGAGCAACCCGGACAAGGTCGGGCGCGACGCCGGCGAGATCTGCGGCGTCGACCCGATCGGCGTCACTGCGACCGACGACCTCGACACCCTCGTCGACCTGCGCCCCGACGCGCTCGTCCACTACGGCCCGACGGCGGCGAAGGCCGACGACAACATCGCCCACATGGGCGCCTTCCTACGCGCGGGCATCGACGTCTGCTCGACCGCCATGACCCCGTGGGTGTGGCCGGCCATGGCCCAGAACCCGCCCGGGTGGATCGAGCCGATCACCAAGGCTTGCGAGGAGGGAGGCGCGTCGTGCTTCACGACGGGCATCGACCCCGGCTTCGCCAACGACCTCTTCCCCATGACCCTGATGGGCCTGTGCTCCGAGGTGCGCCTCGTCCGGGCGCTCGAGATCCTCGACTACCTCAACTACGAGGGCGACTACGAGGAGGAGATGGGCATCGGGCGGCCGCCCGAGTTCCGCCCCATGCTCGAACACCCCGGCATCCTCACCATGGCGTGGGGCGCGACCGTGCCGATGATCGCCCACGCCGTCGACATCGAGCTCGACGAGATCACCACCACCTGGGACAAGTGGGTCACCGACGTCCCCATCACCACCGCCAAGGGGGTGATCGAGCCGGGGTCGGTGGCGGCCATCAACTTCACCATCAACGGCGTGTTCGAGGGTGAGACCCGGATCCAGCTCGAGCACATCAACCGGCTCGGCCCCGACGCCGCGCCGGACTGGCCCCGCGGCAGCCAGGACGACGTCTACCGGGTCGAGATCGAGGGCACGCCGTCGATCACCCAGGAGACCGCCTTCCGGTTCACCGACGGCAGCGGCCGTGACGCGGCCGCCGCGGGCTGCCTGGCGACGGGCCTGCGCGCCCTCAACGCCGTGCCGGCGGTCAACGACCTCCCCCCGGGCTGGGTCACGGCGCTGGACCTCCCGCTGATCCCCGGGACCGGCACCATCCGCTGACCGGCGGTGCGAGCGTGCCGTCAGCCCGGCGGTGGGCGATCGCCGACCTCGTCGCGCGCGGCACGCTCCTTCGCCTCGCTGAACAGCCGCGCCAGTCGAGGCGACATCGAGTAGTAGCTACCGCCCCCCGGGCTGGCCTCGACGTCGATCGGCAGCGGGCGACCAACTCTGCGTAGGCGTCGCCCCGGCCACGCCAGGACACCCGCGACGCCGTACTTCCCGTTGGGTATGTCCAGCTCGCGTGCGAGGTCGTCTCCGCTCAGCTGCGCGGAGGGATAGGCCATGAGCAATCCGAACAACGCCTTCGCCCGCTCTGGGAACGTGGTCCAGAGATCGGCGGCGAGTTGGACATCCGTCTCCGGATCCCACGGCTGGACCGTGGCCGGCTCACCTGGCGCATCGGCCTCGGCGAGCCACCGGCCGAACCACGTGTAGAACTCACCGAGTCGGGCACGCGGGACCTTCACGGTGACGTCCTCGAACTCTTCCATAGGTACAGTCTAGGCTCTTACCTAAGTAAGGTCATCGGTGCCTCCGAGAGGTTCTCAAAAAACATTCGTATCTTGTCGCTTCTTCAAACTATTCTTTAGATCTGATGAACCCTATCGAAAAGACGCTGACCCCAAGCGCGCGACTCGCCGCACAGCAACTCGGCATGGCCGTGCGAGCCGGCCGGCGGGCACGGCGCTGGACGCAGGCGCAGCTGGCCGAACGGGTCGGTGTCTCGGTCGTGACGATCGGCAAGGTGGAACGAGGTGATCCCAGCGTTGCGCTCGGCACCGCCTACGAGGCTGCTGCGCTCGTGGGCGTCGATCTGCTCGGCCCTGGCGGCCCAGCACTCCTCGACACGGCGCAGCGCACGTGGACGAGCCACCGTCGGGCATCAGCCTCGCTGGGCCCGCGGGCCCCGATCGACGACGACTTCTGACGATGGCCGTCTCGCGCTCCGACCTGGCGTTCGTGTGGATCTGGCTCCCTGGGTCCGACGCGCCCATGCCCTGCGGACGGCTCGACGTCGACGGACCGGTGATCACGTTCACGTACGGCCGGAGCTACCTGGATCGCACCGACGCGCTCCCGATCTACCTCCCCGAGCTCCCCTTGGTGCGCGGACCGCAAGCGCCCGAGCTGACATCGCTCGCCAGCTGCATCCTCGACGCCGGGCCGGACGCCTGGGGCCGACACGTGCTGGACCATCGTGCCGGCACGGAGCACACGACGCTCGGCTATCTGCTCGAATCGAGCTCGAACCGGACGGGAGCGCTGGACTTCCAGCACTCGCCGACCGAGTACGTCCCGCGAGGAGCCGCACCGAGCACCCTCTCCGCGCTCCTCCGCGCCGCAGAGCTCGTCGAGGACAACGCCCCCCTACCAGTCGAGCTCGCCGACGCGCTCCTCCACGGCACCTCGATCGGCGGCGCTCGGCCGAAGGCCGATCTGGTCGACGATCAGCGCCATCTCATCGCGAAGTTCAGCTCCACGGGTGACACCAGACCGGTCGTGCAGGGCGAGTTCGTCGCCATGACGCTCGCCGCTCGCGCGGGCCTCGACGTCGCCCCTGTCGAGATCTGCCGCGTCCTCGACAAGTACGTGCTGCTCGTCGAGCGCTTCGACCGACCTGGGCAGGGGCGGCGTCGGCTCATGGTGTCGGCCAACACGATCCTCCGCCTCGGTGAGTTCGGGATCGGAGCGTCCTACGCCGATCTCGCCGACGAGGTACGGCGGCGGTTCACCCGCCCCGATCCCTCGTTGCGCGAGCTCTTCTCCCGCATCACCTTCAACATCCTCGTGGGCAACACCGACGACCACGCGAAGAACCATGCCGCGTTCTGGGACGGCCACGAGCTCACGCTCACGCCGGCCTACGACATCACGCCGCAGCGTCGTACCGGCGGCGAGGCGACCCAGGCGATGGCCATCGGTCGAGACGGATACCGGCTCAGCCAACTGGCCGGTTGCGTGGAACGGGCACCCACCTACCACCTCGACGAGGCCGAAGCCCGGGCGATCATCGAGCACCAGGTCGACTGCATCAGGACGAACTGGGACGAGGTCGGTGACCTCGCCCAACTCTCCCAGGTCGAGATCGCCGGGATGTGGGAGCGGCAGTTCCTGAACCCGTATGCGTTTGAGGGCCTCTGAGACGGCCATCCCATCGGGATCCCGGCACCTCGGCTCACGCCGTGGCCGGGGCCGTCGCCCGCCAGAGGATGGTGTTGTCCACGTTCAGGTCTGAGGTCCAGGGGTGATGAGCATGGAGCGGGGTCGCATGGAGGACGACGGTACGAGCCGTACCTGAAGGACGGCTGAGAGCCGGCGCCGTCGCGCACCGATCGGTGACAGGATCTCGGCCGTGACCCGGATCACCGACGTCGTGGTGACCGACGTGCGGTTCCCCACCTCGGAGCTGCTCGACGGCTCGGATGCCATGAACCCCGACCCGGACTACTCCGCGGCCTACGTCGAGCTGCGCACCGACGACCCGGGGCTGTCGGGCTTCGGGATGACCTTCACCATCGGCCGGGGCAACGACCTGTGCTGCGCCGCCATCGAGGCGCTGGGACCGCTCGTGGTGGGCCGGCGCCTCGACGACCTCGAGGCCGACCTGGGCTCGATCGCCACCGTGCTCACCGGCGACAGCCAGTTCCGCTGGCTCGGCCCCGAGAAGGGGGTCGTGCACCTGGCCACCGCCGCGCTGGTGAACGCCCAGTGGGACCTGCTCGCGCGGCGGGCCGGCGTCCCGCTCTGGAAGTACCTCGCCGACCTCTCGCCCGACGAGGTCGTCAACGCGGTCGACTTCCGCCACCTCACCGACGCGCTCACGCCGGCCGACGCCGTCGCCCTGCTGCACGCCGTCGCCCCCGGCAAGGCGGACCGGGAGGCGCACCTGCGGTACGAGGGCTACCCCGCCTACATCACCTCGGCCGGGTGGCTCGGATACTCCGACGAGCGCATCCGGGCGGGCTGCGCGGCGGCGCTCGCCGACGGGTGGGACGCGCTCAAGATGAAGGTGGGCCGGGACCGGGTCGACGACCTGCGCCGCGCCCTGCTCGTCCGTGAGCAGATCGGGCCGGACCGCCTGCTCATGGTCGACGCCAACCAGGTGTGGGACGTCGACGAGGCCATCGAGTGGACGAACTCGCTCGCCGCCGCCGACCTCTACTGGATCGAGGAGCCCACCAGCCCCGACGACATCCTCGGCCACGCCCGCATCCGCGCCGGCGTGGGGCCGGTGCGGGTCGCCACCGGCGAGCACTGCCACAACCGGGTGATGTTCAAGCAGTTCCTCCAGGCCGAGGCCCTCGACGTCGTGCAGCTCGACGGCTGCCGCCTCGGCGGGGTGAACGAGGTCGTCGCCGTGCTGCTGCTGTCGGCCCGGTTCGACGTGCCCGTGTGCCCGCACGCCGGCGGCATCGGGCTGTGCGAGCACGTCCAGCACTTCTCGATGTTCGACTACGTCGCGGTGAGCGGCTCGCTGGAGGGCCGGATGACCGAGTACGCCGACCACCTGCACGAGCACCTGGTCCAGCGCCTCGAGGTGCGTGACGGTCGGTACCGGGCGCCGTTGGGCCTCGGCCTCGGCGTCGAGCTCGAGCCGGCCTCGATCGCCCGCTACCGCTTCCCCGACGGCGACCACTGGCAGGACCGGTGACCAGGGCGTGAGCGGGCTACGCGTCGCCCTCGTCGGCGGCCCGATGTACGACCGGCTGTACGACCTGCTGCCCGACGACGCCGAGGTCGTGGTCCACGCCGACCACCCCACCCTCAACCGGGAGGCGGCCGCCCTGCTCGCCGCCGGTGAGCGCCTCGACCTGCTCAGCACCCACGGCAAGTACGCGCCCTCGCAGGCGGCGTGGCTGCACCCGCTCGACGACCTCATCGACTCCGGCGTGCTCGCCGGGCTCGCGCCGCGGGCGGTCGACCTCTGCCGCTTCCAGGGCGCCCTGCTGTGCGCCCCCCGGTGCATCGACGTCCGCGTGCTGTGGTGGCGCACCGACCTCCTCGACCACCCGCCGGCCACGTGGGACGACGTCGAGGCGGCACCCGGCGCCTTCGGCTTCACCGGCCGCGAGTCGGGGCTGTTCGGCCTGTTCTTCGAGCTCGTGGTCGGGGCGGGCGGCGCGCTGTTCGACGACCAGCTCCGCCCGACCCTCCAGACCCCGGAGGCGGTCGCCGCCGTGGCGCGACTCCAGCGCCTCGCCGCCCAGGGCCCCGACGACCTCCCCGACTGGCACTACGACCAGGTCGACGACGCGCTGCTCGAGGGTCGGGTGGCGATGGCGGCGGCGTGGCCCGGGGGCACCGACCGCATCCGCCGCAGCGCCCTGGCCGGCGTCCTGGCGCCCGCCCGCTACCCCGGGGGCTGGTCGTACTCGGGTTGCCACGGCTGGGCCGTGCCCAACACCTGCGGGGACGTGCCCGCCGCCGTGGCGCTGCTCGAACGCCTGGCCGGGGCCGAGGCGGGCGCCGCCGACGCGGCGTCGGGCACCATCCCCGCCAACGTGGCGGCGCTCGCGGCGGCGGATGCGGCCGACGACGTCGACGCCGCGAGACTCGCCATCACCACCGAGACCATCGAGGACGGCATGCTTACCTACCCACCCCTCGCCCGCTTCCCCGAGGTGGAGGACGCCGGCTGGGCGGCGATCCACGACGCCCTGCGGGGCCGGCGCACCCCCGAGGAGGCGGTCGCCGTCATGCAGGCCGCGGCCGAGGCGGCGCTGGCGTGAGCGCCACGGGCCGCCTCGACGGCAAGGTCGCCATCGTCACCGGTGGGGCCTCGGGCATCGGCGCCGCCGTCGTCGAGCGCTTCCGCGCCGAGGGCGCCGCGGTGGCGGTCCTCGACCTGGCCGACACCGCCGACCACGCCTGCGACGTCACCGACCAGGCCGCGGTCGAGGCCGCCTTCGACGCCGTGGTCGGGGACCACGGCCGCCTCGACCTGCTCGTCACCAGCGCCGGCATCCCCCACGTCGGCACCGTCGTCACCACGACCGGCGACGACCTCGACCGGATCTACGCCGTGAACGTCAAGGGCACGTTCCACTGCCTCCAGGCCGCGGTGGCCCGCATGGAGGCGGGCAGCGCCATCGTGACCATGGCCTCGATCGCCGCCGTGGTCGGGATCCCCGACCGCCTCGCCTACAGCATGAGCAAGGGCGCGGTGCTGGCCATGACCTACTCGACCGCCACCGACTGCCTCGCCGCCGGCATCCGGTGCAACGCCATCTCCCCCGCCCGGGTGCACACGCCCTTCGTGGACCGGTTCCTGGCCGACAACTACCCGGGTCGGGAGGACGAGATGCTGGCGACCCTGGCCGCGACCCAGCCGATCGGGCGCATGGCCGAGCCCGCCGAGATCGCCGCCATGGCCCTCTACCTCTGCACCGACGAGGCCTCGTTCATCACCGGCAGCAACCAGCTCATCGACGGCGGGTTCACGGGGATCCGTCCGTGACGACGGGCCGCCCGTGAAGCTCGCCGACACCGGGCGCCTGGGCCTCGGCTGCGCCCCGCTCGGCAACCTCTACCGGGCGGTCGACGAGGCCACCGCCACCGCGACGGTCGACGCCGCGTGGGACCGGGGCGTGCGCCTCTTCGACACCGCCCCGCTGTACGGCCACGGCCTGTCCGAGACCCGGCTGGGCGCGGCGCTCGCCGGTCGGCCCCGCGACGAGTACCTCCTCGCCACCAAGGTCGGCCGGGTCCTGGTCCCGGGCACCGAGCCGGGGACGATCTTCGCCGAGGTCCCGCCCGTGCGGCCGGTCTTCGACTTCAGCGCCGACGGCGTGCGCCGCTCCCTCGACGCCAGCCTCGAGCGCCTCGGCACCGACCGCGTGGATGTCTTGCACGTCCACGACCCCGAGGACCACCTCGACCAGGCCGAGGCGGAGGCCTTCCCCGCACTGATCGAGCTCCGGGACGAGGGGGTCATCGGCGCCGTCGGGCTCGGCACCAACTTCCCGGCGGTCGTCGCCCGCTTCGTCGGCCGGGTCGACCTCGACGTCGTGCTGCTCGCCGGCCGCTGCACCCTGCTCGACCGCTCCGGGCCCGACGAGGTGTTCGCGGCCTGTGCCGACGCGGGCGTGGCGGTGCTCGCCGCCGGCGTGTTCAACAGCGGCGTGCTCGCCGCGCCAGGTCCCGATGCCCACTTCCACTACGCCCCCGCCCCGCCCGAGGTCCTCGCCCGGGTCGACGCGCTCGCCGCCATGTGCGCCGCCCACGATGTCCCCCTCCCCGCCGCCGCCATCCAGTTCCCACTCCGCTTCCCCGAGGTGGCGTCGGTGATCGTCGGCGCGCAGTCCCCGGTCGAGGTGCACGAGGACGCCGACCTGCTCGACGTCCCGATCCCCGACGCCCTCTGGACGGCCCTCGGCAGCTGACCACCGGAATCTCCGGCGCGGCGCCTGCGGCCACCTGCCATCCTGCGGGGCATGGGGGTCGTCTCGGTGTCGCACGCGACCTTCGCGCACCCGGGCGGCTCGGAGCTGTTCGAGGACGTCACCTTCCGCGTCGGCGACGGCCGTCACGTGGGCCTGGTGGGACCCAACGGCGTGGGCAAGACCACCCTGCTGCGCTGCATCACGGGCGAGCTGGCGCTGCAGTCGGGCACGGCGACGACCGACGCGAGCGTGGCCTACATGCCCCAGGCCATCGGCGTCGACGACGACGCCGCCACGACGGTGCGCTCCCTGCTCACCGCGTTCTCGTCACCACTCGTGCGCGCCGCGGGCGAGGCGCTCGCGCGCGCCGAGCACGCCAACGAGGTCGCTCCCACCGAGCGCACCGGCGTCGCGCTGGCCGACGCCGTGATCCGGTGGGGCGAAGTGGGCGGCTACCAGCACGAGGCCCGCTGGGACGCCTGCTGCGAGTCGGTGCTGCGCCAGTCCCTCGCGGTCGCCGGGGACCGGCCCCTCGCGCAGCTCTCCGGCGGCGAGCGCAAGCGCCTCGTGCTCGAGATGCTGTTCAGCTCCGATCACCAGATCCTGCTGCTGGACGAGCCCGACAACTTCCTCGACATCCCCGCGAAGCGGTGGCTCGAGGCGCAGATCAACGCCTCGACCAAGACGATCCTGTTCATCACCCACGACCGGGCCCTGCTGGACGCGTCCGCCACCGGGATCGTCACCCTCGAGGTACGCGGCTGCTGGGTCCACCCGGGCCCGTGGTCCACCTACGACGAGGCCCGGCGACAGCGCAACATCGCCCTCGGCGACGCCGTCCGCCGCTGGAAGGAGGAGGAGCGGCGCCTCTTCTTCAGCTTCAAGGAGATGAAGCAGTGGGCGTCGCTGAACGACGGCAACGCCCGCAAGGCCGAGGTCGCGGAGAACCGCTGGCGCCGCTGGGTCGAGGTCGGCCCGCCCCCGCCCCCACCGCCCGAGCGCACGGTGCGCATGAAGCTCGACGGGGCCGAGAGCGGCAAGGTCGCGCTGCGGGTCGAGGCGCTCGAGATCAGCGGGCTCACCGAGCCGTTCGACCTCGAGGTGCGCCAGGGCGACCGGGTCGCCGTC
The DNA here is from genome assembly GCA_964649545.1 of uncultured Microthrixaceae bacterium. GTDB lineage: Bacteria > Actinomycetota > Acidimicrobiia > Acidimicrobiales > DATDAH01 > JAEUJM01. The sequence goes on from CAZYPY010000109.1 coordinate 9,799, forward strand.
CTCGGCGCGAACGGCACCGGCAAGTCCCACTTCCTCCGCCTGCTCGCCGGCGACCAGGTGGAGCACGAGGCGTCGTGGCGGTTCGGCGCCCGGACCAACCCGGGCCTGTTCCACCAGACCGACGACGTCGACGCCTTCCGAGACCGCACCCCGCTCGAGGTCGTGCGGGCGCTCGGCCTCGACCTCCCGTCGGCCATGAAGGCGCTGGCCCGCTACGGCCTCGCCGACGGTGCCGACCGGGCGGTCACCACGCTCTCGGGTGGTCAGAAGGCACGGCTCCAGATCCTGCACCTCGAGCTGCGCGACGTGAACGTCCTGCTCCTCGACGAGCCCACCGACAACCTCGACCTCGCCTCGGCCGAGGCCCTCGAGGCCGCCCTGGACACGTTCACCGGCACCGTGATCTGCGTGACCCACGACCGCTGGTTCCTGCGCGCCTTCGACCGCTTCGTGCTCTTCGCCGACGACTGCACGGTGCAGGAGATCCTCGGCGT
>CAZYPY010000110.1:0-10110 GCA_964649545.1 uncultured Microthrixaceae bacterium
CCAGCCCCCCGCCCTCCCAGGCCGCCAATGACCCACGGATACGACAGGAGCGCCGTTATTGCGTCGAGTTCGCCACCTGGGCCGGGGTGAAGACGGGGACGGGGGTCGCGAACCCGCGGAGGGTCACCTCGCCGGCGGGCACGAGCGGCGGGTCGGCGTCGCCGTGGGCGGCCGCGAACCCCTCGTCGACCAGCACCTGACCACCCTCCGCGGCGGCACAGAGGCGCGCCGCGAGGTTCACCACGGGCCCGTGGACGTCGCCGTCCTGCCAGACGACCGGTCCGTGGGCCAGGCCCACCCGCAGGCCGTCAAGGCGCTCGTCGCCGCCGGCCCATGCCAGGAGCTCGACGGCGATCCCGAGGGCGGCGACCGTCCCGGTGGTCGTGAACAGCAGGCCGTCGCCGATGGTCTTCACCAGGCGGCCGTCGGCGCGCGCCACCGCGTCGGTGGCCACCCGCTCGAGGTCGGCGGCCAGCCGGGCGGTGCCCGCCGGGTCGAGCCGGTGGGCCAGTTCGGTCGAGCCCACGAGGTCGGCGAACCCGACGCTCAACAGCGCCCGGTCGCGACCGGCGGTGAAGGTGGTGGCGTCGAGGCGGTGTTGGGCGGCCTCGAGGTGGTGCCGGAAGGCGCTCTCGAACACCCCCGGGATGGCGTCGGCCGCGAGCTGCGCAGTCAGGTTGGCCCGAGCGAGCTCGACGGGCGGGCGTCCGTCGCTCTCGAGCGCGGCCTGCACGTCGGTGACGAACATGGCCACCGCGGCCTCGGCCACCTGCGCCGCCGCCCGGCCGAGGGCGCGGCTGAACTGGGCCAGCCGCTCGGCGCCGAAGATCGCGGCGGCCTGGTCGAAGGCCGCGAACGTGGCCGCATCCGAGGGCCACCAGAGCTCGGCGTCGGGCGGTGGGTCCGGGAAGCCGATCGAGCGCCAGGCCGGGGCGATCGACGTCGGGTCCACCCCCGCCAGCCCGGCGACGGTCTCGGCGTCCACGGGCGTCTGGTGGCGGCGCAGGTGGGCGTCGGCCGCGGCGGAGACGAGCCGTCCGGCGACCTCCGCAGCCACGAGCTCGTCGACCGTGCAACCCTCGCCGAGGAGGTGGTCGAGCAGCGCCAACCGATCGCCGGCGCCGGGCGCGGCCGGGTCGTACAGCCCGGCTGCGATCAGGTCGTCTACGGGGAGCCGCCCGTCGTCGCTCACGCCGCCGACCCCGGCGGCGGTGACCACCCGGGCGGCTGCGAGACGACCTGGATCCAGCGCAGCTTGTGGCACTTCGAGCAACGCCCGAGGATCCGCTTGCCCTTCGATCTCGCCTTGATCCGCACCACGCCGTGGTCGATGGCCCGGGCCCAGCGGTCGCAGTGCGGGCAGTGCAGCCACCAGTCCTCCGGGGCGATGCTCATGGGGCCGAATGGTAGGGACGCCGCATCTGCCGTGCCCGGAAGGGTGGGGAACCGGCGGATCTCTGGCATCCTGGGAGACCCCGACACGCTGGTGCCGTGACCCCGTGCGGGGGTGGACGGCGGATTCAGGAGTGCAGCCCTTGTTCGAAGTCGGCGATCGCGTCGTGTACCCCCACCACGGCGCTGCGGTGATCGAGCGCAAAGAGAAGCGGGAGGTCTTCGGCGAGAAGCAGGAGTACCTCGTCCTGCGGATGGCCCACGGTGACCTGACCCTGTCGGTCCCGTCGGCCAACGCCGAGCAGGTCGGCATGCGCCGGCCCATCGCCCGGGAGGACGTCGACGACCTCTTCCAGCTCCTCGCCAAGCGGGACGTGCGTGAGCCCTCCAACTGGAGCCGCCGCTTCAAGAACCACCAGGAGAAGCTGAAGTCTGGCGACGTCTACCAGGTGGCCGAGGTGGTCCGGAACCTGGCCCTGCGCGACGCCGACCGGGGCCTGTCCGCGGGCGAGAAGTCGATGTTGGTGAAGGCGCGCGGCGTGCTCGTCTCCGAGCTGAGCTTCGCCCTCGACGTGTCCGAGGACGAAGCCCTCGAGCAGGTCACCCAGCAGCTCTCCTAGCCCGAACGCGAAGCACGGCCGCCCCGGCCGCACGTCCCCCCCGGGGCGAGTGGAGGGCGGCGACCGGGACGGCCGGGACCGACGGGGCTCAGCTGCCGCCGCTCGAGGTGACCGGCGCGGGTGCCGGGGCGGGCGCGGGTGCCGGTGCCGGCGCCGGTGCCGGGGCGGCAGCGACCTGGCCGCTGGAACCGCTCGACGAGCCCGACCGGCTCGACCCGGACGAGCCGCCCGACGACCCCGAGCTACTCGAGCCACCGGTCGAGGGGACGTAGCGCGGCCGCACGATGATGATCTGGCGCGGCGCCGGCGGCGGGGCCGTCGTGGTGGTCGTCACCGGGCGCTCCACGACGGGGGCGTCGGCGGCGGAGGCCTCGTCCGGCGGCTTGGCCATCCCCATCACCGCGACCATCCCGAACGCCGCGGTGGTGGCGGCCCCGGCGGTGAGGATCCGGCCGGCCGCCGCGGCGTGCGGTCGGCGCTTCCTCTCGGTGGTCCTCGAGGTGGCGCGGGCCGGACCCGCCTCGGTCCGCGCCGTGGCCCGCGCGGGGCCGTCGGCGCCGCCAGGGCGGTCAGTCATCGTCGTCCGGCTCCTCGACGTCGTCGTCGTGATCGTCGTCGTCGTAGTCGTCGCCGTGGTCGTCGCCGTCATCGTCGGAGTAGGCGGGGGTGGGCGGCGGCGCGGGAGCCGGGGCGTTAGCGTCCGGCGCCGGAGCCGGCGCGGCGCCCCCGCCCGACGTCTCGAAGCCCGAGGAGCCCGACGAGCCCGAGCCGCCCGACGCAGCCGAGCCGGCCACCGGGACGTCCTGGTAGATCACCGTCACCTCCGGCTCGGACTCGGTGGTGCTCGTGGTCGACCGCTCCGACACCAGGGCGGCGGCGCCCTTCACGTCGAGGTTGCCGACCTCGCTGGCCTGGGCGCCGAGGAGGCCGAAGTTGACGGCCATGGCCGCTCCGGCGGCGGCGAGGGTGCCGGCGACGGTGCCGGCGACGGCGAGTGCCTTGCGTCGTTCCACGATGTCCTCCTGGTTCCGGCACCGGGTGGTGCCGAGTCGATGGGCGAACCGTACGAAGGTCATCGACAGCGGTGAGGCAGGCCTGGGTTAAGCCTTGGCAAAGTCCGCCCCGGTCCGCCGACAACGGTGGCGATCCGTGCCAGCGTGGTGGGGTGCGGCTGCTGCTCGTGGAGGACGACGACGCCATCGCCGGCCCGCTGGCCAAGGGTCTGGCCCGCGAGGGCTTCGAGGTCGACCGGGTGGGCACGGGTGCGCAGGCGCTCGCCGCCGCGCCGGCGGACCTGGTGCTGCTCGACCTCGGGCTGCCCGACCTCGACGGCTACGAGGTGTGCCGGCGGCTGCGGGCCGAGTCCGAGGTCCCCATCATCGTGATCACCGCCCGGGGCGACGAGGTCGACCGGGTCGTGGGCCTCGAGCTGGGCGCCGACGACTACGTCGTGAAGCCGTTCGGCTTCCGCGAGCTCGTGGCCCGCATCCGCGCGGTGTCCCGGCGCACGGCCGCCTGGGGCGAGGGCGAGGCCGATCCCGTCCTGCGCTCGGGCCCGATCGAGGTCGACACCCGCACCCGACGGGTCACCGTCGGCGGCACCGAGGTGGACCTCACCCGGAAGGAGTTCGACCTGCTCGCCCTGCTGGCCCTCGATCCCGGGGCCACCCGCACGCGCGACGAGATCCTCGAAGAGGTGTGGGACGCCCACTGGTACGGGCCCACCAAGACCCTCGACGTGCACGTCGCCTCCCTGCGCAAGAAGCTGGGTGACCCGACGCTCATCGAGACCGTGCGGGGGGTGGGCTTCCGGCTCGGGCCGGAGCCGTGACCCGGCGCATCCTTCTCGGGTACCTGAGCCTGACCGTGCTGGTGCTGCTGGTCCTCGAGGTGCCGCTCGGCATCTCCTACGCCCGGCGACAGATCGACGAGCTCACCTTCGACGTCGAACGCGACGCGGTGGCGCTGGCGTCGCTGTCCGAGGATGTGCTCGAGGGCACCCAGGACCTCGACCTCCAATCGGTGGCCGAGACCTACCAGGAGCGCACGGGCGGCCGGGTCGTGATCGTCGACGAGCAGGGCGACGTCGTCGCCGACTCCGACCCGTTGCGCCCGGGTGAGCGGTCGTTCGCGAGCCGCCCCGAGATCGATGTCGCGCTCGGGGGACGGGTGGCCACCGGGACCCGGTACTCGTCCTCGCTCGACCAGAACCTGCTCTACGTGGCCGTGCCGGTGGCCTCCGGGGGCGAGGTCCACGGGGCGGTCCGCATCACGTATCCCACCTCGACCGTCGACGAGCGCGTGCAGCGCAACTGGATCCGGCTCGGTCTCGTCGCCCTGGTCACGCTCGTCGCCGCGGCGCTGGTGGGCATCGTCCTCGCCCGGTCGGTCACCCGGCCCCTGCGTCGTCTCCAGGAGACGGCCACGCAACTCGGCCACGGCGACCTCGAGGCCCGCACGCCGGTCGGCGCGGGCCCGCCGGAGGTCCGCTCGCTCGCGGTGGCCTTCAACGACACCGCGACGCGCCTCGAGCAGCTCGTCACGGCCCAGGAGGCCTTCGTGGCCGACGCCTCGCACCAGCTGCGCACCCCGCTCACCGCGCTGCGCCTCCAGCTCGAGAACGTGCGCGAGGAGGTCGGGCCCGATCAGGGCGACGAGATCGACGCCGCCCTCAGCGAGGTCGGCCGCCTCTCTCGGATGGTGGACGGCCTGCTGGCGCTCGCCCGCGCCGAGCGGCGGTCGACCACCGTCACCGCCGAATCGCTCGACCTGCGCACGGTCCTGGAGGAGCGGCGTGACGTGTGGGCGCCGGTCGCGGCGGACCAGGGGGTCGAGATCGCCGTCGAGGGACCCACCGGCGTCGTCGTCTCGGCGACGCCCGACCACCTCGCCGGCATCCTCGACAACCTCCTCGCCAACGCCTTGGAGGTCTCCGACCCGGGCACCACCGTGACGCTGTCGGGTCGCTCGACGCCACGTGGTGCCGAGGCCCACGTCGTCGACCAGGGACCGGGGCTCACCGCCGAGGAGCGGGCGCGGGCCTTCGACCGGTTCTGGACGACGCCCTCGGTCGACCGGCGCCTGGGCGGCAGCGGGTTGGGCCTGCCCATCGCCCGCCAGCTCGCCCGGCTCGACGGCGGCGACCTCGAGCTCTGCGAGGCTCCCGGTGGCGGCATCGACGCCGTCGTGCGACTGTCCGTGCCGACGCGCTGAGCCACTCGGCCCGCTCCCTACACTCCGGCCCGTGCGCACGATCTCCCGAGCGAGCGACCGCCGCCCCTTCGGACGGCGGTGGGCCGGCGTGGTGGCGGTGCTCGCGGCGCTGGCGCTGGGCTCGGCGGCCTGCTCCTCGGACGGAACGGACACACCCGCCGCGGCCGCCACCGAGTCGACCCCGGTGCCCGGGCCGGGGGAGGGCCCCGCCGTGGCGTCGGTCGGGTGTACGCCGGACGCCGGTGACGGCGAGGCGCCCGACGACGACGACGGCGCCGGCGATGCCGCCGCTGATGCTGTGGCCGCCGGCGGCGAGGTCGAGCGGGGGGCATCCGAGCAGCGGCTCGCGCACGGCGGCACGACGCGCACCTACCGCCGCTTCGTCCCGGCCGGCCACGAGTCGGCGGTCCCGGCACCGCTCGTGGTCGACCTCCATGGCCTGACCATGACCGACGACCTCGAGGCGGCGCTGACCGGCTTCGAGGACCTCGCCGACGAGGAGGGGTTCGTGGTGGTGACGCCCCAGGGCCTCGGCGACATCCCGTTCTGGAACTTCGTCTCCGCAGGCGTCGCCACCGACGACGTGGCCTTCCTCGGTGACCTGGTCGAGCAGGTGGGCACGGACCTCTGCATCGACACCAGCCGGGTCTACGCCTCGGGCATCTCCAACGGCGGGCTGATGTCCTCGGCGCTGGCCTGCCGTCTCCCGGACGTGTTCGCCGCCGTGGCGCCGGTCGCGGGCGTCGCCTTCCTGCCGGACTGCGCCGAGGGGCCACCCGTCGGCTACCAGGCGGTGTACGGCACCGCCGACGACGTCCTGCCCTACGACGGCGGCCTCGGCGGCAACCTCCAGGGCTTCCTCGCCGAGAACCCGCTGGACGAGTCGCGGGCCTCGGCCGACGAGCAGCAGGGCCAGATCTCGTCCATCGCCTTCGCGCCGGTCGACGACAGCCTGGCCAGGTGGGCGGAGCGCAACGGTTGCGCGTCGGAGCCCGTCGAGGAGCGGGTCTCGGGCGAGGTCGTCCGGCGGTCGTGGCCCGACTGCGACGAGGGCGCCGAGGTCGTGCTCTACGTCGTCGAGGGCGGGGGCCACACGTGGCCGGGCACGCCGCTGCTCACCGACCGGGCCACCGCCGACGACGTGCCGGCCGAGGCCGACACCGCGGCCGGCGGGCTCGCCTCGGTGGCGGGCCGGACCACCGACGACATCAGCGCCACGGCGCTGGCGTGGGAGTTCTTCCAGCGCCACCAGCTCGACCCCTGACTCCACGCTCCTCCAGCAGGGACGAAGGTGCGACCTGCCGCTTCTGCCGACCGAAGGACCGGGTGGCCTTGGTGACGGTGGCGCGGGCCCGCTTCGTCGGGGCGGCTCGCCCGCTCAGGCGATGCGGTAGGTCTGCACGGCGTGCGCGACCACGAGCCCCTCGGCGTCGGTGGCGGTGATCTCGGTGAAGATCAGCTCCTTGCCCCGCTTGACCGCGACCGCCGTGCACCGCAGGTCGGAGCTGCGGGCGGCCCCGACGTACTGCACCGACATCGAGATGGTGGAGGCGCGGCGGTGGCCCTTGGCGAAGTCGTGGTCGGACCAGGCGGCGAGGGCGCCGCAGGTGTCGAGGGCGGCCGCGATCACGCCGCCGTGGTAGACGACGCCGTCGTTGGTGAGGTCGTGGCGGAACGGGATGCGCACGGCGGCCCGGTCCGGCTCGTACTCCTCGATCAGCAGGCCCATCGACTCGATGAACGGGGTCGTGGGCATGAGCTCGGCGATGGTGCGCCGGCGGCGCTGCTGGTCCTCCTCCGACAGCGCCTGGGGCTCGGGCTCGGTCACGGTCGTCCTCTCATGGGTGGGGTCGTCAGGTGAGGCCGAGGCGGCGCCGGAGGCTCGGGGGGACGTCGGTGTCGCCGCGGGCCATCAGCGCAGCCCGCTCGACGTTGACCTCGTCCCACTCGCGGCCGGGCCAGTCGTCCCACGGTCCCGGTGGGATGGCCGTGGGGTCGCCGTCGGCCTCCACGCACGACCACAGGTAGGCCTGGAGGGCGAGCACCTCGTCGGGCCCGCCGACGGGGCCGTGTCCGGGGACGATGGCGTCGCCGAGCTCGGTGACCTGCGCCAGGGTCTCGGCCCAGACGCCCGGGTCGCCCTGGAAGGCGGCGGGGGTGACGCCGAAGCACGCCAGCGCGCCGGCGAACACCACGCCGGCCCCGGGGACGACCGCCACGAGGTTCTCCTCCATCTGGCCGGGGAGGGGCACCACCTGGACGGCGCCGCTCACGTAGGTCGGTTGCGCCACCACGTGGGTGACCGGTCGGGTGCGCAGTTCGTCGTCGAGCTCGCCGGCGACCTCCGGCAGCAGGCGGCGCAGCACGTCGACGTTCGGGGGCTGGTCGAGGTGCGCGCTGGTCTGCGCGGTGCCGTACACCGCGGCCCGGTCGAACCGGGTCGTGCCCCCGGCGTAGGGCAGGTGGCTCCCCGTGAGCACGATGCGCCGCACCGGTGCGCCGAGGGCGTCGACCGCGTCGCCGAACGGACCCCACTGAGAACCCACGCACAGCGTGTCGACCACGGTCACGCCGTCCTCGTCGACCACCACGCCGGCGTTGGGGTGGGCGAGGCTGGGCGTCGGGTCGAGCCAGGCGTGGACGCCGGGCGCCAACGGGGTGAGGGCGGCGGCGCTCACGGTCGGCTCACAGCTCGATGAGCAGGTGGCGGCTGAGGTCGCCGTACAGCTCGGGGTGCATGCGGCGCTCCCGGAAGGTCCACGCGCCGTCGAGGCGCTCGACGAGATCCTCGTAGCGGCCGCTGATGATGGGCTGCAGCGGGAAGTCGGCGAGGCCCTGGAACACCGTGAAGTAGGAGCGCACGACCGCCCGGTCGCCGGTGGCGTCCAAGTCGACCGAGATGTTGGTGGTGACGTGCTTGGTGTGCGGCGTGCCGTCGTCCTCGTAGCGACGGGTCGTGGCCATGTAGAGCGCCTCCACCGCCTCGGCGCCCTCGGCGATCCAGGTGCCGTCCGCCAGGGCGATCGCCCCATCGGCGAAGAGCGCACCGACGCCGGCGAAGTCTCCGGCGTCGATCCGCGCCGCGTACTCGAACAGCAGGCGCTCGATGGCGAGGTGGTCGGCCGTCCGGCTCGCGAGTTGATCGGTGGCGTCGGCGGTCACGCCCGCACGCTAACGGCGGCGGGTCGGGCGTCGCGGAGAGCATGAGGCGTCGGCGGCCCCGTGGGCCAGACTGACCGTCCCCATGGCCATCCTGTTCGCCCTCCTCGCCGCCACCAGCTACGGGGCGGGCGACTTCTTCGGCGGGCTGGCGTCGCGGCACGAGTCGGCGCTGCGGGTGACCCTGGTGGCCCAGGCCATCGGTGCCGCGCTGCTGGTGGTGCTCGTCCCGTTGGTGGGCGGGGCCTTCTCGGTCGGCGCCCTCGGCATCGGTGCCGGGGCCGGAATCGCCGGGGCGCTCGCCCTCGTCGTGTTCTACCGGGCCATGGGCTCGGGGGCGATGAGCGTGGTGGCGCCGGTGTCGGCCCTGTCGGCGGCGGCGCTGCCGGTGGTCGTCGGCCTGCTGACGGGCGAGCACCCGTCGCCGCTCGCCCTCGTCGGGGTGGTGATCGCGCTCGCCGCCATCGGCCTGGTCAGCCAGCACGGCCCGCCGGCGGCGGACGACACCGAGCTCGACCGCCAGGCGCCCGGCACCTCCCGCCGCACGACCGTGCTGTTGGGGCTCCTGTCGGGGGCGCTGTTCGGCATCCTGTTCCTCATCCTCGACAGCGTCGCCGAGGAGGCGGGGCTCTGGCCCCTCGTCGGCGCCCGCCTCGCCTCGGTGCCGTTCCTCGCCGTGCTCGCCCTCGCCACCCATGCGGCGCTGCGCCCGGCCCGCTCGTCGATGCGCCACATCGTCCCCTGCGGGGTGTTCGACATGGGGGCCAACGCCTTCCTGATCCTCGCCTTCGGGCGGGGGCTGCTCGTGCTGGTCTCGGTGATCAGCTCGCTCTACCCGGCCAGCACCCTCGTGCTCGCACGGGTGGTCCTGCACGAACGGGTCACCCGTGTGCAGGCCGTCGGCCTCGCGGTCGCCGCGCTGGCGGTCGTGCTCATCGCCGTCGCCTGACCCACCCCCGGGCTCGTTCTGGTAACGGAAACGGAACGTCAGGCGTCCCGTTTCCGTGACCGGTTGGGTCGTCGGCCTCGGGTCGATCAGGCGGTGACGACGCCGAGGTCGCCGGGGTGGGTGTAGCCCGGAAAGACCTGGTCGAGGTGGGGGTTGCCGAGGCGCTTGGTGAGGACCTCGGACAGCACCGTGCGGTAGTCGTTCAGCACCGCGAGGTCGTCCTCGGGGCCGTCGCGGAGCGGCCCGGCGGGGTAGTCGCCGTGGATCCCGGGGACGGCGTGGCCGCCCATCACCCGGGGATGCCGGCCCACGGCCCCGAGCTGACGAGGTGGCGCCCGACCCAGCCGGTCTCGGCCGCGGTGCTCGCGCTGCCGCGCTCCCAGTAGGTCTCGGCGTCGAGTGGCTGCGGGTCTTTCTCACGGGCGCGGGGAGGCCCGCGGCGTGGACGACGGCGAGGTGGCCCGCGTCCCAGATCCGCTTCAGGCCCGTGGCCGCCGGGTGCGGGCCGAAGTGGTGGCCCGACACGGTGACGCCCAGGTCGATGGCGGTGTTGGTCGGGTCATCCGGGTTCGGGGGAGGGCCAGCGACGTCGTTGGAGGTGCCGGCGCCCGCAGGGTCTGGTAGCCGGCGGTGTCGCTGAAGGGCGGGACGAGCGAGAGGCCGTCGGCGCCACCCCTCAGGAAGATGACCGCGAGGACGTCGCCCGTGGCGGGGTCCTCAGGCGAGGCGAAGGCCAGGCGGGGGACAGGGCGGGCAGGGCGAGGCCGGCCGCGCCCG
>CAZYPY010000111.1:0-10107 GCA_964649545.1 uncultured Microthrixaceae bacterium
CTGGCCGAATCGACCATGGCGACGCTCCGCGCCGCCGCCGACGCCGTGGCGCCCACCCGGTGGGCGAAGTCGGTGGCGGTGTACGCCGGCGCGGACGTGGCCGTCTCGCTCTCCCTCCCGGTGCGGGTGCGCGACCGGGTGGTGATCGACGAGACCTTCGCCACCCGCGACGTCGTCCACGCCCTGAACCGCTCGCCCGGGTGGTGGCTCGTCGCCGTCGACCTCGATCGGCCGCGCCTCTGGCGGGGCCTCGGGGTCGACGTCGCTCCCGTGCCCCTGGCCCTCGACGACGGCGACCTGGGCCAGGCGGACGCGGGCGATCCGAGGGGCGCCGACCGGCGCGAGGTCCGCCGCCGGCGCCGACTCGACGAGATCGCCGGCGCGGTCGGCACCGCGCTGGGCACCAGCATGGGACCGCTCGTGGCCGTCGGCCCCTCGCCGACGGTCTCGCAGTTCGCCGCGACCGTGGCCCACCGGCCCGTCGCCGCGGTGCGCGGCCCGACCCGAGTGCCCGTCTCGGAGCTGGTCGACCGAGCCGGGCCCGAGCTGCGCCGCCTCGACGAGCAGCGCTGCGCCGAGGCCCTCGAACTGCTGGGACGGCACCTCGCCGCCGGCCGCTGCGCCACGGGGATCGACGCCGCCTGGGTCCAGGCCGAGCGCAGCGGCGGGGCGACGCTCCTCGTCGAGACGGGCGTCGAGTACCCGGCCCGCCTGACCGCCGAGGGCCGGCTGATGCCGGTCGACGACCGTGACGCCCCCGGCGTGATCGACGACGCCGTCGACGAGCTCATCGAGGCGGTGCTCGCCCGCGGCGGCACCGCGCAGCTCTTCCCCGACGGCGCGCTCGACGGCGTCGGCCGGGTGGCGCTGCTCACCCGCCACCCCGTGACCGCGGGCTGATCGTCGACGCGGGTCCCGGACGCCTCCCTCCCCGTCCGGGGCCCGCGTGGCACTCGCCCGACCTCTCGGTGAGCCTCCCGGCGAGTCGGGTCGGTTGCCCGATGCTCGGCGGTACCCACTGGGACCAGGAGCCCGCTCGTGGGCCCGCTTGGCCAGCTGGGCCAGGGGGATCGGGTGGAGGCGCCCGTGACGCCGGGCGGCGGACCCTGGCTGCACCACCCGATGAGCGGAGGGGACCGCCAAGGGGGTGTCGGGGCCTCACCGTCGGCGGCGACGTGCCGAGCGGGACCGCCTGCGGGACGCCATCGCGGAGCATCCACCTCCACAGGGACCCGATCGCTTGCCGCGGAACCTCGAAGGGCCGCGGCGTCAGGCGCCGCCGGCCCGCCGGCGGATGACCCCACGCTGCTCGTCGGTCTCGGGCGCGGGGCGGTGGCCCTTGCGGGTGCCGGCCCGCAGGGCGCCGAGCCGGGTGAGCGCCTCCTCGGCGTCGAGGCCCTGGTCGGCGAGCAGGCAGCCCACCACGGTGCCGGTGCGGCCGACGCCGCCCCAGCAGTGCACGTACACGCCGCCGCGGCCGAGCCCGTCCGCGATCAGGTCGAGCACCACGTCGTAGTGCGGGTCGTCGACCACGCTGAAGTCCGGGATCGGGAAGGGCTGGTGGTGCAGGTCGAGGGCCCGGGCGGACGCGGCGGCCTCGACGAGGGGGGCGTACGGGGTGAGGCCGTCGGCCGGCGTCGTCAGATCGACGAACGTGCGCACCCCGGCGTCGACGAGGACGTCCACCCGCTGCCGGGCGACCGTGGGGTCGGCGTGGCCCGGGTACTCGCCGGCGAGCAGCCGGCCCGGGTCGACCCACCAGGCGTGGACGAAGGGGTCGTGCGCCCAGGCGGGCCCGGCGACGCCCCCGGCGCCCTCGCCCGACCGCTCGTCCCGGGCGGCGTCGGCGTGGAGCCGGCGGGCCAGGGACTCGATGCGCTCTCGGGCCACCAGCCGGTCGAGCCACGGCCCCGGGATGCCCGACGCGCCCCACCGCGCGCCGGCGAGCTGTCCGGCGATGGCCGCTGTGGTGTCGGCGTCGTCGCCCAGGTTCGCGGCCCGCAGCACCGCTTCGCGGTAGTCGGCGGCCCCCGCGACCGCCCAGACCGCGGCCTCCAGCGCGTCCACGCAGTAGCCGGTGCCGCGGATCGCGGGCGGCTCCTTCGCCCGCCACGACCCGGCGGCGACCTCGGCGACCGCCGGGTGCAGCGGGCCGACCCCGAGGGTCGGCCAGAACCCGGGGTCGACCACCTCGTCGAACGCGGTGCCGCCGATGAGCGCGCTCACCATGGCGCCGAGGAGCCGGCACGCGTCGACCGGGCGAGCGGCGGCGTGGGTCGGGCGCGACGACTCGCCGGCCCGCTCCGCCGCGGTGGCGGGGTCGCCGGCCCAGCGGATCGGCACCGGTGCGAGGCGCATCAGCGAGCCGTTGGCGGCGGCCTCCTGGTCGGGCGTGGGGTCGATCGCCTCACCCGTGCGGCGGAAGCGGTCGAGCTGGCGGCTCGTGGTGGTGCCGATGTCGAAGCAGCGGCCGTTCGAGGAGAGGTAGCCGTGGTCCCACCACAGCAGGTAGCGTCGGAGCTGGTCGGCCGGGTCGAGGTGGCCGCAGTCGACGAGCGACTCGGCGAGGCACAGCGCCATGGAGGTGTCGTCGGTCCACGCCCCGGCGGGCAGCGAGAACGGCCCGCCCCCGACCAGGTCGGTGATCGGCTCGAACGTGCCGGGGGCGCGGAACTCGAGCGTCGTGCCCACGGCGTCGCCGCACGCCAGGCCCAGCAGCGCCCCGACGGCGCGGTCCACGGTCGGGTCAGGTTCGTCCATGGCGTGCACGGTACGGCGAGGGTGCGACGCGCACGGCGGGCCGCAGGGCGTGGTGGCACGGCCTGGGCGGCACGGGGCGGGGCCGCGCAGGACGGCCGATCGCACCACCTGGGTCGCCGCGGGTCGGGCGGCACGGGCGGCGGGGGAGCATGGGCGGCACGGCGCGGGGCGTCACGGCGCGCCGCAGGGTGGGGCGCCGGTCGCACCAACCGGTTCGGGACCGGATGACGGGCCGGCACCTAGGGTCGGGTGATGGCGGAGATCCCCGCACCCGTGCCCGATCCGGCCTCGGCCGCGCTGGCCGTGCCCATCGACGTCGACGCGCGCCACGGCGCCGGCTGCGAGCGGGTCCTGGTGCTCGGCGGGGGCGGGCTCTGGTTCGTCGCGTGGCAGGTCGCCTACCTGCACGCCCTCGCCGAGGCCGGCGTCCACGTCGCGAGGGCCGAGCGGGTGGTGGGCACGTCGGCGGGCTCGCTCGTCGCCGCCCTGGTCAGCGCCGGCCACCTGCGCCGGATCGCGACCGAGGTCGAGTTCCTCGCCCGGGTGCCCCGACTGGTCGGCGCGCTCGCCGGCGAGGGTGACCTCCACGAGAGCCAGGCCCGGGCCATGGGCCTGTTCGGCGCCGCCACGGGCGCCGACCCCACCACGATCACGGCCATCGGCCACGCCGCGCTGGCGGCCCAGGCCCCGCCCCCCGAGCGCACCCGCCGCTCGATGCGCGCCGTGCTCGCCATGCGCCGCTGGCCCGCCGCGCTGCACACCACCGCGGTCGACGCCTACACCGGGGAGCGCCTCGTCGTGGACCACACCTCGGGGCTGTCGGTGGCGCGGGCCGCCGCCGCCAGCAGCGCCGTGCCCGGGATCTTCTCGCCGCAGCCGCTGCACGACCGGCGGGGCATGGACGGGGGCGTGAGCGGCACCGGCATCCACGCCGATCTGGCCGCGGGGGCCGGCGTCGCCCTGGTGGTCTCGCTCTCGGCCCACGCACCGGACGACGCACCGGGCGGCATGACCCAGGCGCCGGGCGCCCAGGCCCGCGAGCTCGCCGCGGTGGCGGCCACCGGCACCCGGGTGCTGCTCCGCGGGCCGCGCTCGTTCGACCTCGACGCGCTCATGGACCCCGCCCAGGTCGCCGGCGCCCTCGCCGACGGGGCCGCCCAGGGCGCGGCCGACGCCGAGGAGATCGCCGCCGCCTGGGGCTGACCCGGGCGCGGACGCAGCGATGGGGGTGTAGGACTTCGGTCCCGCCACACGATGGGAGGGGTGGTGAGCCACCCTCCACCAGACCCGATGGACCAGCGCCGCACGCTCGTCGCCCTCTACGACGACGCGCTGCCCGACGTCTACGGGTACCTGGCCGCCCGGTGCGGGTCGGCGACGCTGGCCGAGGACCTGACCTCGGAGACGTTCCTCGCCGCGGTCGACGCGGTCCGGCGGGGGACGGTCCCGGAGCTCAGCGTGGCGTGGCTCATCGGGGTGGCCCGCAACAAGCTGGTCGACCACTGGCGGCGACGCGAGCGCGAGGCGCGGACGCTGCGGGCGGTCGAGGCACCGCCGGCGGACGCAAGCGTCGACGAGTGGGACGTCAACCTCGACGCGATGGTGGCCCAGGAGGCCCTCGCCGGGCTCGGCGCCCACCACCGCAGCGCGCTGACGCTTCGGTACCTCGACGGCCTCCCCGTCCGTGAGGTCGCCGGCCACCTCGGCCGGACCGTCGGCGCCACCGAGGTGCTGCTCGTCCGGGCCAAGGCCGCGTTCCGGGCCAACTACACCGACGTCGTCGATGGGGGAGGGCGGGACCGATGACCGATCCGTTCGACGCCCTCGCCCTGCCGCCCGAGCCGCGGGCGCCACGAGCCCGATTCGCCGCCGACCTGCGCGCCCGGGTGGTCGCCGCGCTCGGCCTCGACGAGCCGCTCACCGATCCCGACCACCTGCCCACCGTCCGACTGCCCGAGAGGAAGCCGATCATGACCCCCACCCCGTCCACCGCCGCCCCCGCGGTCGCGAGCGTGGTCACGCCCTACCTCACCGCCTCCGACGCGGCCGCCGCGTTGGACTGGTACGCCGACGCGTTCGGTGCGGTCGAGGCCTTCCGTGTCGTGGCTGACGACGGTCGCCTCGGCCACGCCGAGTTCACCATCGGCGCCGCCCGCTTCATGCTCTCCGACGAGTACCCCGAGCTCGGCGTGCGGTCACCGACCACCCTCGGCGGCTCGGCGGTCGCCCTGCACCTCACCGTCGCCGACGTGGACACGACGTTTGCCCGTGCGGTCGCCGCCGGGGCGACGTCGCTCGGCGAGCCGGCCGACCAGCCGCACGGTGCCCGCCACGGCACCCTGGTCGACCCCTACGGGCACCGCTGGATGCTCTCGCAGCCGACCGAGGCGTTCGACCTCGACGCCTACCGCGAGCGCTCGGAGGGCAGCGGCTTCGACGTGGTCGGCGCCGGCGAGGACGAGCGCATCACCGCCGCCGACCGCCCCGGCACCGGCGGCGGCATCTGGGCCGGGGTGTTCTACGAGGACGCCCTGGCGGCGATCCGCTTCCTCGTCGACGTCTTCGGCTTCGAGGAGCAACTCGTCGTCACCGGCCCCGACGAGCGCACCGTCGTGCACAGCCAGCTGCGCTGGCCCGAGGGCGGGATCGTGCAGGCCGGCACCTACGACCCGACGAACGTCTTCATGCACGAGCCTGGCGAGCAGTCGCTCTACGTGGTGACCGCCGACCCCCACGCCGTGTGGGGGCGCTGCGAGGCGGCTGCGCTCGAGGTCGTCCGGCCTCCCGAGTCGCCGGCGCACGACCCGGACGGGATGGGCTTCTCGGTCCGCGACCCCGAGGGCAACATCTGGAGTTTCGGCACCTACGGCCTCGACGACGGCGGCACCTCGGCCTGACACCCACGGTCGCGCCTGGCGCCCACCGCGTCGTCCTGCGGGGGATCAGGGGCCCGGGTGGGCGGACCCGGCGTGGCGCACGCCCGCGTTCCGAGAGAGGGTGTGAGAGTCAAGTCTCTTGACGAGAGACCTCTCTCGTGCTTGAGTGCCGACCGTGAGCTGGCGGGAGGCACAGGTCGAGGCCACCAAGGCGCGCATCCTCGAGACCTTCCGCGAGCTGAGCCGAGGGCCGGACGCCACCCGTGTCACGGTGGCCGAGGTGAGCCGCGCCTCTGGCGTCTCGCCAGCGACGATCTACCGGCACTACCCGTCCCGCGACGACCTGGTCGCCGCCGCCGCGGTGGACCGCACCGAGGCCGGGGTCGAGGACCCGGGTGCACCGTGGACGCTGGTGACGAACCGCGCCCACCTCGAGGCGCTCTGGACCGAGCTCGCCGCCAACGTGGCCGTCGCCCGCGAGGGCGCGTACTCCGAGGCGGGGCGAGAGCTACGGCGAGCCCGCTACGAGTGGTTCCGCGAGGGCCTGCGTGTCGGGGTGGCCGCCGCCGACGTCGACCCGGACGCCGCCGATGCCGCCCGGTTCGTGCACGCCACGGCTCTCCTGTCGAGCGTCCACACCTTTCTCGACCTCCACGACCGCCAGGGCCTGGAACCGGCCGAGGCCGCCGACCTCGTCGACTGGGCGACCCGGGCCCTCGCCCGGGCCGCCGGGATCGACCCCGACGAGTTCGCCGTGCCACCCGACCCCCGACACAACGAGGAGCGCGACCTATGAACGACGCCGCCGCGGCGCTCGACTGGACGCCGCCCGGGCCGGGGTCGTGGGCCCTCGCCGCCGACCACTACCCCCGACCGATCACCGAGGCCCACAAGGCGTTCCTCCCGATCTGGTCCGAGACGACGACGGCCTACATCCGGGCGGTCGGCCTGCCCGTCGAGGGTCTGGTCATGGCCGAGGTGAACGGCTTCCCGTACGTCTCGCTCGTGGGGGACAGCCCCGGCAAGCCCCCGCCCCCGTGGGCCATGGCCGTCCTGGCCCGGGTCGTGCCCTCGTTGCGGCGGGCCGAGCGCGACCTGCGCCGGTTCCTCGACGAGCGAGGGTGGGTCGACGGGGTCGCCGAGTGGTACGACGTCCTGCGGCCCGCCGCGGTCGCACGGCTCCGGGCCATCGCCGCGGTCGACGTCGAGGCCCTCGACGCCGACGAGCTCGCCGACCACCTCGAGACCGTCTTCGAGGAGTGGCGAGCCGACGCCCGCCTCCACCTCTCCCTCGGCATCCACGACATCGTGCCGGCCTCGGTCTTCGCCGCCCGCCTCGCCGAGCACGGGGTGGGCCCGGTCACGACCTTCGGCCTGCTCGCCGGATCGTCGCCGGCGTCGCGTGGCGAGTCCGACGAGCTCACGGCGCTCCGCCACGCCCTCGACGGTCGCCCGCTCGTGTCGCTCGACGCCCCGGGTCTCGGGGCCGAGGTCGACGACGCCCTCGCGGAGTTCCTCCTGGTGCACGGCTGGCGGCTGGTCGACGGGTACGACGTCGACTGCACCTGCCTCGTCGAGGCGCCGGAGCTGGCGTTGGCCACCATCGCCGCGCCCCCCGTCGGGGTCGCCGCCGACCTCGACGCCCGCACCGCCGCGGTGCGTGAGGGTCTTCCGGCGCCGGTGCGCGAGCAGTTCGACGCCGACCTGGAAGGCGCCCGTCGCAGTTACGGCCTGCGCGACGACAACGGCCTCATCCTGATCGCCTGGTCGACCGGGCTGCTCCGGCGGGCCATGCTGCGCGCCGGGCGAGCGCTGGCCGGCGCCGGCGCCCTGTCCGATCCGACGCTCGCCATCGAGGCGACCCCGGCCGAGCTCGCCTCGGCACTGCGCCGTGAGGCACCGGTCGACGCCGACGAGCTCACGCGCCGGCGGGCCCACCGCGCCCGCTGGCGGGCCGTGGACGCGCCCGAGGTCCTCGGAGACCCGCCCGCGCCCGACCCCGAGGGGATGCCGGGTGCGCTGGGCCTGATGATGCGGGCCCTCACCCTCGTGGACGAGGGCGCCACGCCCCCCGACGAGCCGCTCCACGGCTTCGGGGTCGGGACCGACCGCTACGAGGGCCCGGTACGGCTGGTGCTCGGCGCGGGCCAGGGCCTCGACGCCTTCGAGCCGGGCGACGTGCTCGTCGCCCCCATGACCTCGCCGTCGTACAACCGGCTCCTCGGGCTCGCCGGGGCGCTCGTCACCGACGCCGGCGGCCTCCTGAGCCACGCCGCGGTGATGGCCCGGGAGCTCGGCATCCCCGCGGTCCTGGCGACGGCGGACGCGACGACCCGCCTGCGCGACGGCGACCGCGTGGTCGTCGACCCGGTGGCCGGCGCGGTGCGAGTCGTGGACCACACCGGCCCCACCCCGACGCTCGCAGGACCCACACCGACCATGGAGGCATGACGATGACCGATCACGAACCCCGACCGATGGCGTCCCCGCGCCCGCCGCGGGAGCGGCGACGCCGCTTCCGGGCCGGACACGGGGTGCCCGCCCTCGCCCTCGTCGCGACGGCGGCGCTGGTAGGCCTCCTGGGTGGGGCCTGCTCGTCCGACTCCGGGACCGACGAGAGCAGGCAGGCCGACGAGGCCGTCACCGAGACGACGGTCGCCGAGGTGACGACCACCACCGCCGGCGGTCCGCAGACGTTCGAGATCACCGCGGCCGACTACACCTTCGCCGGCGTCCCCGAGTCCGTCGTCGCCGGCTCGACCCTCTCGCTCACCACCGAACCGGGCGGGGAGCCCCACGAGGTGGTCGCCGTGGCGTTGCCGGAGACGGAGACGCGGCCGGCCGGCGAGCTCGTCGCCCTCCCCGATGACGAGTTCGGGGCCCTCTTCGCCGAGGAGGCCGCGCTGGTCACCATCGCGCTCCCGGGCACGACCGACACGCCCGGCCCGGTGGTCGGGGACGGCACCCTCGACGAGCCGGGGCGCTACCTCCTGCTCTGCACGTTCCCCCAGGGCACCTCGGTCGCCGACGTCGAGGCCGCCACCGGTCCGCTCGAGGGCGACCAGCGCCACTACACCCTCGGCATGTTCGCCGAGCTCCGCGTCGAGTAGGGGCGACGGACCGGGGGCCGGCGCCGCTGGCCTGGGTCAGCTGCTGAGGGGAAGGGTGACGGCGTAGACCGCCAGGAGCGTCGCCGCCTCCCAGCGCCGCAGCACGCCGCCCCAGCCGAGGAAGAGCCAGGCCAGGCCGGCGACGAGCACCATCGCCCCGGTCGCGATCACGGTGACCCCGGGGTCGTGGAGCGGTCCGGGCGCCAACAGGGCGGCCACGCCGGCCACCGCCAGGCTGTTGAAGACGTTGCTGCCGAGCACGTTGCCCACCAACAGCGCGGTCTCGTCCCGGCGGGCCGACTGGACCGCAGTCACCAGCTCGGGGAGCGACGTCCCGATGGCGACGAGGGTGAGGCCGATGAAGCCCTCCGAGACGCCGAGGTCGGTCGCGATCGAGCCGGCGCCGGTCACGAGCAGCTGGGCGCCGGCCACGGTGGCGGCCAGGCCCACGGCGGTCCGCAGCCCGTCCCGGCCCGACGGGGTGCGAGGGCGCGTCGCCGCCCGGCCCCCGTCCTCGTCGAGGAGCTCCTCGACCTCCTCCACCAGCTCCGCCTCCGCCTCCCGCTCGACCGGTGAGCGCTCGGCGGCCTCCTCCGCGACCTGCTCGCTGCGCAGCAGGAACCACACCGCGCCCCCGACGGCGGCGAGCAGCAGGACCCCGTCGACCACTGTGAGCCCGCCCTGGACGAGCAGCGCGAACAGGGCGACCGCGGTGAACGAGAGCGGTGCCTCGCGGCGCAGGACCCGGGGCACCACCTCGGGGCGGGCGAGCAGCCCGCCGACGCCCAGGACGAGGGTGAGGTTGGCCAGGTTCGAGCCGATGACGTTGCCGACCGCGAGGTCGAGCGAGCCCTCGGCGGCGGCCAGCCCGGAGATGAAGAGCTCGGGCATGCCGGTCCCGAAGCCCACCACCACCGCGCCGACCACGACGGGGGACACGCCCCACGCCGAGCTCAGCCGGGCGGCACCGACGACGAACCGGTCCGAGCCGCGGGCGAGCGCGACGAGGCCCACGAGCACGAACGCCACGTCGAGGGCCACGACCCATTCTCACGCGGGGCGGCGAGCGGCACGACGTCCGGAGTCGACCGGCCGGCGGCCGTGGTGCCGAGATCGCCCTCCGGGCCGGCGGCGTCGACCTGTGCGACGATGCCGCGGTGAGTGACCTCGCCGCGCTCTGGCGCTACATCGCCGACACGTCGTGTCGTGGGTACTCGCCGCTGTACGACCGGATCTGCCGGACGGTGGCCGAGGAGCCCGAGGTGTTGCGCCTGGTGTCCGAGGCGCCCCCGCAGGGCCACAACCCGCTGCTGCTGCTGGCCGCGGTCCACTACCTGGTGCTGGGCGGCATCGACCATCCG
>CAZYPY010000112.1:0-10078 GCA_964649545.1 uncultured Microthrixaceae bacterium
GCTGTAGTGCTGGCGGTGACCCCAGCGCTTGCGCTGGTTCGACTTGTTCTTGTACTTGAAGCCGGTGATCTTGGGGCCCTTGGCCGCACCGATCACCTTGGCGGAGACGGTGGCCTTGGCCAGTGCGTCGGGCGAGGACACCACGGTCTCACCGTCCACGAGCAGCACCGGGGTCAGCTCGACGTCGCCGTCGTCCTGGCCCAGCTTCTCCACGAGGAGGGTCTGACCCTCCTCGACTCGGTACTGCTTGCCACCGGTCTTGATCACCGCATACATAGGAACGACAAGCCTACCGGGCCACGTCTCGAACCGGCCAACCGGTCAGATGTCCAGCAGCTCGGGGTCGAAGCGCAGGCCGCGGCCCTCACACTCCGGGCACAGGGACGAGAACGACTCGATCAGCCCCTCGCCGATGCGCTTCCTCGTCATCTCGACCAGGCCGAGCTCGGAGATGTCGAAGACCTGGGTGCGGGTCTTGTCGAGGGCGAGGGCCTCGCGGAAGGTGGCGATGACGTCCTCGCGGTTCTTCTTGATCTCCATGTCGATGAAGTCGATGACCACGATCCCGCCGATGTCGCGGAGGCGGAGCTGGCGGGCCACCTCGACCGCGGCCTCGAGGTTGTTCCGGTAGACGGTCTCCTCGAGGTTCGACGTGCCCACGTTCTTGCCGGTGTTGACGTCGATGACGGTGAGGGCCTCGGTGTGCTCGATGATGAGCGACCCGCCCGAGGGCAACCAGACCTTGCGGTCGAGGGCCTTGTGGATCTGCTCGTGGACGTGCTGGCGCTCGAACAGCGAGAGCTCGGACGCCTCGGGGTCGTAGTACTCGACCCGGTCGGCCAGGGCCGGCGAGATGCTGGCCACGTAGTCGCGCACGTCCTCGTAGAGGGCCTTGTCGTCGATGACGATGCCGCGGTAGTCCTTGTTGAACTCCTCACGGATCACCCGCAGGGCCATGTCGGGCTCGCGGTAGAGCAGCGCCGGCGCCTGCGACTTCTTGGCCAGCGCCTCGATGCGGGTCCACTGCTCACCGAGGCGGGCCACGTCGCGCTCGATCTCCTCGGCGGTGACGCCCTCGGCGGCGGTGCGCACGATGATGCCGTGGCCCTTGGGGCGCACCCGGTCGAGGATGGAGCGAAGCCGCTTGCGCTCGTTGTCCGGGAGGCGCTTGGAGATGCCGTAGGTGGAGCTGTTGGGGATGAGCACCACGAAGCGGCCCGGGAGGGAGACCTCCTGGGTGAGGCGAGCGCCCTTGGCCCCGATCGGGTTCTTGGTGACCTGGCAGATGATGCTCTGCTTGGCCTTGAGGATCTGCTCGATCCGGGGGTTGCCCTTCTCCTCGATGTCCTCGGCGTCGTACTGGACGTCGCCGCGGTAGAGCACCGCGTTCTTCGGGGTGCCGATGTCGATGAAGGCCGCCTCCATGCCGGGGAGCACGTTCTGGACCCGGCCCAGGTAGATGTTGCCGTGGATCTGGGTGGTGTCGTCCGAGGGTCGCGAGACGTAGTGCTCGATGAGCGCCCGCCCCTCCTGGACCGCGATCTGGGTGGCCGCGGGCCGCACGGAGACGCTCATGAGGTAGCGCCCGACGGGGCGGCCCTTGCGCTCGCGCCCTCGGCGCTTCTTCAGGGTCTCGTCGTCGAGCTCGACCGGGCCGTCGGCGGTGACGGCGTCCACGGGCGCAGCCTTGCCGCGGGTGCCGCTGCGCGTGGCGTTGCCCTGGCCCCGGGCGCGGCCGACCGAGCCATCGGGCCGGGTCCCGCCGGCCTTGGCCCCGGTGCCCTGGCCACCCTGACCGCCTTGACCGCCGCCGCCCTGGCCACCACCGCCGCCGCGGCCACGGCCACCCCGGCGCCGCCGCTTGCGGTTGGCGTTGCCGCCCTCGCCTTGTCCTTGTCCTTGGCCCTGGCCGTTGCCGCCCGTGCGGGCGTCGGCCGGCGTCGGGGGCGCGGGCATGGTGTCGCCGATCTGGGGCTTGCGACGCACGAGGGCCTTCTCGGCGGCCTCGACGCTCTTGGGACGACCCTCGATGCTGCGTTCGGGCAGCTCCTCGGGGTTCTTCGGGTCCTTCGCCGCGGGCGTGGCCGCCCGGGGACGCTGGGGGGTGCGGGGCGGGGCCGCCGCAGGGGTGTCAGTGCCCGGGCGATCGCCCGGGGTGGGGTCGGACATGTGGGAGTTCCCTTCTCATGACGCACGCACCTCGGCGTGCGCAGCGGGCGGCGCGACGGCGGGACCGAGCGAGAGGGGCTCGGCGCGGGCGCCGTCGAGCGCCACCCACTGGTGAATTCGACAGACCCGGCGCTCGGTGAGCGGCGGATCGAGAGCGCTGAGCAGCTCGGACGGCCGCACGCTCCGGGGTTGGGTGGCCAACTCGGCCTCGAGCTCGACGCCGTCGGGCGTCTCGCCGAGCACGGCCAGGGCACAGATGGTGGGCCGCAGGTCGTCGGTGACCTGCTTCCCCTTCCGTTCTCTGGTGACGATGATGTGGTCGGCGGCGAGGGCGCGCTCGACCGCGACCGCCGCCTCCTGGGCGGTGGTCCCGCTGACGCCGAGGCGCCAGGTGCAGCTGGTGACCGCCTGCTGCAGGGACATCACCCCAGTGTCCACGATGGCGGCGGCCGTGACGGTGATCCCCTCGGGCAGGCAGGGGGTGAGCCGGTCCGGGAGCGAGGTCGGATCGAGCGAGGCGGGGCCGCCGTCGGCCGGCTCGGCGAGGTCGATGTCGAGGTACTCGGCCTCGGACTCGGCGCCGGTGGGCAGGGCGAGGCCGAAGTGCAACTTGGGCCGGGGCGAGAAGCCCTGGGTGTAGGCCACGGGCAGCTCGGCGCGTCGCAGCGCGCGCTCCCACATGCGGGCCAGGTCGCGGTGGCTCGTGAAACGGACCTTGCCCCGCTTCGCGAACCGGGCGCGGACCTTCACGACACCCCCACCTCGGCCCGGGTCAGCAGCGTGACCGGCACCTCGGCGCCACGGGCCAGGTCCTGACCGGTCCCCTGGCTTCCTCCGGCCGGCGGCGTGGCCGAGGCCACGATGTGCTCGACGCCGTAGCCCGTGCAGGCCCCGCAGTCGTAGCACGGGGTCCACCGGCAGTCCTCGAGGCCGACCTCGTCGAGGGCGTCGCGCCAGTCCTGCCAGAGGAAGTCCTTGTGGAGCCCCGCCGACAGGTGGTCCCAGGGCAGGACCTCGTCCTCGGTGCGGTGGCGGTGCACGTAGTCGTCGAGCGACAACCCCTCGGCGTCCAGCGCGGCGAGCCAGCGGTCGAGGTCGAAGTGCTCGGACCACTCCTGGAAGGTGCCGCCGGCGCGCCAGACCGCCTCGATCACGGGACCGAGGCGGCGGTCGCCGCGGCTCATGAGTCCCTCGATCAGCGAGGCCTTGGGGTCGTGCCACTTGAGCTGGACCCCCCGCTCGTGCCGCACGGCGTCGCGCAGCAGGTTCACCTTGCGCATCAGCTCCTGGGGCGTGTTCTGGCCGAACCACTGGAACGGGGTGAAGGCCTTGGGCACGAAGCCGCCGACCGACACCGTGACCGACGGGCCCTTGTGGTACTTGCGCCCGATGGCGACGCAGTTCCTGGCCAGCTCGGCGATGCCGAGGGTGTCCTCGTCGGTCTCGCTCGGCAGCCCGATCAGGAAGTACAGCTTCATGCGCCGCCAGCCCTGCGAGTAGGCGGACTCGACGGCGGCGTAGAGGTCCTCCTCGCGGATGAGCTTGTTGATCACCTGGCGCATGCGCCACGTGCCCGCCTCGGGGGCGAACGTGAGGCCGGTGCGGCGGGCCTTCTGCACCTCGGCGGCGATGCCGACGGTGAACGCGTCCACCCGCAGGCTGGGCAGCGACACCGAGACCTGACCGCAGTTCGCGGGGTCGGCGACGGTGTCGGCCACGACCTGCTCCACCCCGCTGAAGTCGGCGGTGGAGAGCGACGTGAGGGCCACCTCGTCGTAGCCGGTGCGGCGCAGGCCCTCCTGGATCATCGTGCGGACCTGCTCGGCGGGGCGCTCGCGGACGGGGCGGGTGATCATCCCCGCCTGGCAGAAGCGGCAGCCCCGCGTGCAGCCCCGGAACACCTCGACGTTGAGGCGGTCGTGGACGACCTCGGTGAGCGGCACGAGCTGGGTCTTCGGATAGGGCCACTCGGCCAGGTCGGCCAGGGTGCGCTTCTCGACGAGGGACGGGGCGCCCGCCACCGACGCCACGGTGCCCGTGAGCCGGCCGTCGTCGTCGTAGGTGGCCTCGTAGAGCGAGGGCACGTAGACGCCGGTCACGCCGGCGAGGCGACGCAGGATCTCGTCGCGCGCGACGCCCTCGGCACGGGCGCCGGCCACGACCTCGGTGATCTCCCCCACCACCTCCTCACCGTCGCCGAGGACCACGAGGTCGACGAAGTCGGCGAGGGGCTCGGGGTTGTAGGTGCAGTGCCCGCCGACGACCACGAACGGGTGGCGTTCGGTGCGGTCCGCGCTGCGCACGGGCACGCCGGCGAGGTCCACGCAGTTGAGCAGGTTCGTGTAGACGAGCTCGGCCGACAGGTTGAACGCGATCAGGTCGAACTCGCCCGCCGGGCGGTGCGTCTCGAGGGAGAACAGCGGCAGCTGGTGCTCGCGCAGCAGCGCCTCGAGGTCGGTCCACGGCGCGTACGAGCGCTCGGCCGCGGCGTCCGGGCGCTCGTTCAGGATCTCGTAGAGGATCTGCAGGCCCTGGTTGGGCAGACCGATCTCGTAGGTGTCCGGGTACACCAGAAGCCAGGCCACCCGCCCGGGCCCGTGCTCGGGGACACGGGCACCGTCTTCGCACCCGATGTAGCGAGCCGGCTTCTGCACCCGGCCCAGGAGCGGTTCGAGCTCGGGCCAGACGGTCGTCATCGTGGCCCGCATCGTACCCGGCGAACCCCGAAAAGCCCGGATCCGATGTGACTCACAGAAAGCGGCGCATGTGCACGGACAGGACCAGGCCCATGGCCGCGCACGTGGTCAGGATGGCCGAGCCGCCGTAGGAGACGAACGGCAGGGGGATCCCGGTGACCGGCATGATGCCCATGGTCATGCCGACGTTCTCGAAGACCTGGAAGACGATCATCGACAGGACGCCGACGCACACGAGCATGCCGTACTCGTCGCGCGCCAGCTGCGCTGTGCGCCAGATCCGCCAGACGATCACGCCGAGCAGGCCGAGGACGACCACGCCCCCGACGAAGCCGAGCTCCTCGCCGACCGCGGTGAAGATGAAGTCGGTCTGCTGCTCGGGCACGTAGCCGAGCTGGGTCTGCTCACCCTGGAAGAGGCCTTCCCCGGTGAGGCCACCGTTGGCGATGGCGACCTGGGCCTGCTTGGTGTTGTACGAGGCGCCCTGGGCGTCGCTGTTCGGGCTCACGAAGGAGGTGAGCCGGTCGACCTGGTACGCCTTCAGGATCGGCGAGTTGAGGATCAGCACGGTGCCCACGATGGCCACGAGGGCCACGATGGCGAGGTGGCGCGGGCGGACCCCGGCGACGGTGATCATGCCGAGGGCGGCGAAGACGAACACGAGCACGGTGCCGAGGTCGGGCTGGAGCATGATCAGGCCCATGGGGACGGCGGCGATCCCGAAGGCCAGGAGCAGGCGTCGACCGTCGAGCCCGCCGGCGGTGTCGTAGGTCAAGAAGGCGGCCATGCCCAGGATGAACACGATCTTGGCGAACTCGGCGGGCTGCAGCTGGAAGCCGGCGAACTGGAACCACGCCTGGGCGCCGTTGACCTCCGACCCGAGCGGGGTGAGGACGAGCAACAGCATCACCAGCGCGGCACCGGCGAGGGGGATGGCCCAGTCCCGGAAGTGGCGGTAGTCGATTGCGGCCATCGCCCCCATCACCCCCCAACCCAGCACCGCGAACATCCCCTGGCGCACCAGGAACGACGTGTCGGCGGGCGTCTCCCCGCCCGGGCCCTTGGTGGCGCTGTAGATCATCAACACCCCGATGCACGACAGCACCATGACCGCACCGACGAGGATCCAGTCCACGTGGCGGACCGGGGTGGGCACGGTCGTGCGCGCCCCGGCGATCGGGCGGCGGGCGAGGGTCGGGGCAGCCATCAGGGCCTCATCCGGTCGGGGCCACCGTGGTCGGGACGGTGCCGTTGAGCACGTCCTCGGCACGCGGGGCCATGGGCAGCTGGGCGGGGTCGGCGATCCCGGCGAAGATCCGGGCGATCAAGGGCGCGGCGACATCGCCGCCGTAGCCGGCCTGTTCGAGGATCGCGGCCGCCACGTACTGCGGCGGCTGGTCGGGCACGACCGGGCCGAACGCGGCGAACAGCGACGTGTTCTGCTCGCCCTGCTTCTGCGAGGTGCCGGTCTTGCCGGCGATCGGCCAGGCCACCGGGTAGTCGTCGAAGGCGGCGACGGCGGTCCCCTCCGCTCCCTGGGTCACGCCCAGCAGGCCGTCCACGATGGGCTGGCGGGTGGCGGGGGTCAGGTTGTAGCGGCCGAGGAGCTGGGGCTCGTAGCGTTCGAGGGGGCGGATCCCGGTGTCGACCGGGTCACCCATCGCGGTGGCGAGGTGCGGGCGCCAGAGGTTCCCCCCGTTGGCCAGGGCGGCGTAGGCGTTGGCCACCTGCAATGGGGTGGCGAGCAGGTCACCCTGGCCGATGGCCAGGTTGACGTTGTCGCCGCTCAACCAGTCACCCCGGGCGAACACGTCGGGGTTCTCCTCGAAGTTCTGGGCCATGCGCTCGGGGGTGGGGACGACACCCCCGCGCTCCTCGCCGAGCTCGATGCCGGTGGGCTCGCCGAAACCGAAGGACCGGGCCGTCTCCTGGAGGGCCTCCTCGCCGACCTCGTCGCGGCGAAGCCAGAGCAGGTCGCCGATCTCGTAGTAGTAGTAGTTGCTCGAGACCTCGAGCGACCGGCGCATGTCCACGACCCCGTGGGGCTGCGACTCGGAGTTGGCGAAGATGCAGGTGTCGCCCTCGCAGTTCTGCACGCGGTACTCGCCCGTGTCGTTGACGGCGTCCACCGGCGTCCGCACACCGTTGTCGAGCGCGGCCAGGGCGGTGAACGGCTTGAAGGTGGATCCGGGGGCGTACTCACCCGCGACGGCCCGGTTGAGCAGGGGCAGGGGCCCGTTGGGGTCGGCCAGCTCGGCGTACTGCGACTGGCTGATGCCGTTGAGGAAGTCGTTGGGGTTGAACGTCGGGTAGGAGGCCATGGCGACCACGCCGCCGGTCTCGGGGGCCATCACCACGATCGAGCCGCCCGCGTCGGGGTAGGTGTCCTCGACGACCCCCATGCGGGTGGCCAGCTCGGTCTCGGCGAGGTACTGGATGTTGACGTCGAGGGTGGTCAACACGTCGTGGCCGGGGACGGGCATCGTGGTGGCCTCCGGCACGACTCGGACGACGTTGCCCGCCGAGTCGACCTCGTAGGTGGTCTGGCCCGGTTCGCCGCGCAGCACCTCCTCGTACGCCGCCTCGACCCCGGTCCGGCCGATCTCGTCGCCGGGTTCGTACCCGTCGGGGTTGCGGCCGTCGGTCTCCTCCTCGATCTGGTCGAGCTTCTCCTGGGTGATCGATCCCACGTACCCCAGCACGTGCGCGCCGAGCGAGCCGTAGGGGTACTGGCGCACGGTGGTGCGCCGCACGGAGATCCCCGGCAGCTCGGACTGGCGCTCCATC
Source organism: uncultured Microthrixaceae bacterium (assembly GCA_964649545.1). Taxonomy (GTDB): domain Bacteria; phylum Actinomycetota; class Acidimicrobiia; order Acidimicrobiales; family DATDAH01; genus JAEUJM01. The sequence continues at coordinate 7,653 of CAZYPY010000112.1, forward strand.
ACCGACACCATCACGTCGTCGGACACGTCGGTGACGATGGGGACGGGGGCGAACGGATCGATGAGGTTGTCGGCGAGCTCCTCCTCGAGCGCCGCCACGGTGACGGGAGTGTCCTCGGTCGAGAGCTGGGTGGCCAGGAGGCCGAGGACCCGGGCCCGCTCCTCGGGCTCGGCCTCGGCGGTGGGCAGCTCGCGCACGTCGGCGACGACCTGCAGGACCTCCTTGCTGTCCACCAGCACGTTCTGGTTGCGGTCGAGGATCCGCCCGCGCGGCGCCTGCTGGTGCACCACGCGCAGTCGGTTGTCGGTGGCCACCTGCTGGAAGTCGGACCGCTGCAGCACCTGCAGCGTGTACATGCGCACGAACAGGGCCGCGAACAGCGAGAGGGCGACGATGCCCACGACGCTCAGCCGGAGACCAGGGTTGTCAGCAGCCACGGCCACCACCCCGGGAGGACTCGTTACGGGACGTGACGATCATGGCATCACCAGGCGCCGCGCGGGCGTCGGCGCCGCCGACCTCCCGAGCGGCGCCGGTTGGTGAGGAACGAGGGCACCCGGAGTCGCTCGAGCCCGAGGGGCTCGCCCTGGCTCCACCGACAGATGGGGAGGACCACGACCGCGAGGACGGCGTTGAGCAGGCCCACGCCGACCGCGACGACGAGGGTGCGGGGGGCGATCCAGTCCAGGTTCCCGAGCAGGGCCCCGAGGGCGGCGTACGCCAACGTGGCGGCGCTGCTGGCGAGGCCGGCGACCGCGAGGGGGGTCCACCAGGTGCTGCCGAGCACCGTGTGCTGGAGGCCGCCCACGACGTAGCCGGTCGACGCGCCGACGAGGGCGGACAACCCGAACGGCGTGGTCAGGGTGACGTCGACGAGCAGGCCGCCGGCGAACCCCGCGATGGCACCGCGTTCGGGGCCACCCGCGAGGGCGATGCCGATCGTGGTCAGGAGCACGGCGTCCGGGATCACCCCGAAGACGGGCGTGGTCGAGAACAGGCAGACCTGGAACAGCACGCCGAGCACCACGACCAGGCCGGTGCGCAGGGGGACGCTGCCGATCACTGGCCCGGCGTCCAGAGCATGACGGACACGAAGGTGAGCTCGTCGAGGTCGGCCACGGGCTCGAGGTCGATGACCTTGTCGATGGTGCGACCCGGCGTGGTCGTGCTCGTGGTCGTGGTCGAGGCGCCCGGCTCACCCTCGGGCACCGCCGCCTCCACCGTCGTCGTCGCCCGACCCACCGGCACGCCCGGGGGGAACAGGCTGTGCTCCACCCCGCTGGTGGTGAAGTAGTCCCCGGTGGTGATCTCGGTGCTGGCGTCGAGGCCCACCGACACCCGGAGCGGCAGGTCGGGACCCCGGCCCTCGGCCACCCCCACGTCGCTGCTGAGCACGTGCTTCACCCCGACACGGAAGTCCGGGTCGGTGATGAGCTGGACGTGGGAGGAATTGAACGAGACCTCGACGATGCGCCCCACCAGGCCGGCCGCCGTGATCACCGGCATCCCTCGGCGGATGCCCGCGTTGGCGCCCTTGTTGATCTGGATGGTGCGGTCGAAGTTGGACGCCGGTCCTCCGACGACTTCGGCGTGGGTGCTCGTGATCCCCTCGTAGGTGGGCAGCCGCAGGACCTGGCGCATCTGGTCGAGCTCCGCGGCGGCCTCCTGGGCCTGCACCTGCTGGCCGCGCAGCTCGTCGAGCTCCCGGCGGAGCCGCTCGTTCTCCGCCCGGAGGTCGTCGCGGTTGAACACGCCGTTGAACGCGTCGCCGAACGGCCCGAACACCGCGTCGCCGACCGAGCGCACGGGGCTGAACACGGTGCCGAGCCCCGAGCGCAGGCTGTTCATCGGGCCGAAGCCACCGGCATCGAGAGCGATGACCGAGATCGAGACGAGCACGAGCACCACGATGGTGGTGCGCGACCGTCCGGGCTCGCGTGGGGGCACCTCGCCGGGAGCCGGCTAGAGCCGGTTGGCGGAGAACAAGACGCCCTTCAGCGCCTCGAACTCCTCGAGCGACTGGCCCGAGCCGAGCGCCACCGCGTGCAGGGGGTTCCCCGCGACCCGCACCGGCATGCCCGTCTCGTGCCCGAGGCGCTCGGGGAAGCCGTGCAGCAGCGCCCCACCGCCGGCCAGCATGATGCCCTGCTCCATGATGTCGGCCGCCAGCTCGGGCGGCGTCTTGTCGAGGGTGACCTTCACGGCGTCCACGATGGCCGCCACGGGCTCCTCGAGGGCCTCGCGGATCTCGCTGGTCGACAGGACCACGGTCTTGGGGAGCCCGGTCACGAGGTCGCGCCCGCGGATCTCGGCGTTGAGCTCCTGCTGGAGCGGCCACGCCGAGCCGAGCTGGATCTTGACTTCTTCGGCCGTGCGCTCGCCGAGGGCGACGCTGTACTCCTTCTTGAGGTACTGGATGATGGCCT
>CAZYPY010000113.1:0-9984 GCA_964649545.1 uncultured Microthrixaceae bacterium
AGAAGAGGGTGTGCTCCTCCTCCAGCTTGTAGCAGAGGTGGTTCGAGGCGTGGCCAGGCGTGTGCACCGCGGTGAGACGGAACTCGGTGGCCTCGACCTGGTGGCCGTCGGCGATGACGGTGTCGACGACCAGGTCGTCACGCTCTTCGAAGGCCAGGACATCGGCGCCGGTGCGCTCCTTCAGGCCCGCCGCGCCGGGCGAGTGGTCCTCGTGGGTGTGGGTGAGCAGGATCCAACGGATGCGGTCGCCGCCACACCCGGCGATGGCGTCGAGGTGCTCGTCGTCGGCCGGGCCCGGGTCGATGACCGCGATCTCGTCGATGCCCACCAGGTACGTGTTGGTGCCCGGGCCGGTCATGATCCCCGGGTTGGGTGCGAGGATGCGGCGCACCAGCGGGCTCAGGGCCCGCGCCACGCCGACGATCATCTCGGGCGGCGGGGCCGTCTCGGTGGTCTCGGTGACGGTCATCAGAGGGTCTCCATTCCGAGGGGTGCCGTCGCGGCGGCCGCCAGCACGGCGTCGGCATCGGGGTAGTCGCTCAGGATCTCGAGGCTGTGCTGGGTGGGGCGGATGAGCTCGAAGTCACCGGCCGCGTGGCGGGCGAGCGCGTCGGCGGGGCGGGCCCACAGGGCGGCCACGGTCTCGACTCCGTCGTGGCGCAGTTCCTGGCCGTCGGGGGCGCGACCGACAAAGAACCGCGTGTCGTAGCGCCGCGGGGCCGGCTCGGGGGTGATCCACCGGGCGAAGTAGTGCAGGTCGCCGGCGGCGACCCGTAGATCCTCGGCCTCGACCACGTCGAGCAGGTCGGTGTGGCCCCGGTCGACCCGGCGGCGGTGACCGTCGAAGCGGGCGGCTTCCTCACCCGGGGCCGGGGCCAGGGCCGCACCGTCGGCTCGCCGGGCCATCAGCAGGCCGGCCTCCTCGAAGCACTCGCGGACGGCGGCGACCCAGTACGCCAGGCCGCCGCCGGCCACGCCGAGCGCGGCCGAGGCGGTGGTGTCGTCGTGGCCGTCGCAGCGGCCGGACCACCGGGGGTCACGGTCCTCGTCGTCGAGGGCGCCGCCCGGGAACACGTAGGCCCCGGGCACGAAGCCGGAGTCGGGCCGCCGACGCAACATGGCGACCTCGAGCCCTCGCGCACCGTCACGCACCAACAGCACGGTCGCCGCGTCCCGGACCTCGACGGCCCCGAAGGCCGCGGTGGGCAGCGTGGCGGTCACGGGCCCAGCTCGAGGAGGGGCGGGCCGGGCGGTCGAGGCCGTCGCTCGACGACCGCGTCGTCGTCGACCGAGTCGACGTCCACCACGTCGCCACCGAAGCGGGTGGCACCGCCGAAGCCGTAGGCGACGAAGGGCTCGTGGACGCTCGCGCCGTCGTGCAGGCCGTAGGCCTCGAGGCGGTGCTGGTAGCGGCGCAGCACGAGCCGACGGGCCACGGCGCGGGTCGGGGGGAAGAGCAGGCCGAGAGCCAGCACGTCACTGAGGAAGCCCGGGACGAGCAGCAGGGCGCCGGCGAGCAGCACGAGGAAGCCGTCCACGACCTCCCGGGTGGGGACCTTGCCCTGCCGCACGGTCTTCTGCATGCGGACCAGGACGCTGAGGCCGGCCCACTTGACCAGGTAGGCCCCGAGCACGCTGATGAGGACCAGCACGACGATGGTCTCGGGGACCCCGATGGTGTGGGCGGCTCCGACGATCACCCACAGTTCCAGGAGAGGCACCACCAGGAACAGGACGGTCAGCAGCAGGAACATCGCCCTTTCAAGGCTACCGGCGGCGACTCCGGACCCGTCCGGCGCCGGAGGACCGGCCCCGACCGTCGGCGGGCCCCGGAGTGCGGTCAGACGCCGGTGGCGACGAGCATGATCACGATCGACAGGCTGACCAGCAGGCCGGCGATCAGCCACATCCACCGCTGGCCCTCGGGGGTCTCCGCGGGGTTGACCTCCTCGAGGGCCCGGCGGGCGTCGTCGAGCTTGCGGCGCAGCTCGGCCGACTCGTCGGTGAGACCGGCGAGGGCCTCGTCGGTGTCCTCGTCGGCGTGGGCCCGGGCGTGGTCCGCGAGGGTCAGGGTGTCGCGGGCGCCCTCCGACGACGCCGCCAGCTCCTGGAACTGGCGCTGGAGGGTCACGTAGCGGCTGCGCAGGTCCGCGACGGCGGCGTACTGCGTCTGGAGCTCCGCCAACTGTCGGGCCACGGCGCGTTGGCGACCGGTGGCCGACGCCGCCTCCTGCTTGGCCTCGTCGAGCCGCTCCTGCAGCTCGGCCCGTTCGGCCTGGAGCTCGGCCAGCTGGGTGATCAGCGCGTCGGCCTCGCTGACCCCGAGATCGGCCGAGTCGCGCCGCACCGAGGCCCAGCGCAGCTCGTCCGACAGCGCGGAGAGCCGCTCGCCTCCCGGAGCGCCGACGCCGGCGAGCAGCTCCTCCACGAGGTGGTTCACCCGGAGGGCGTAGTCGAGGTCGATGGGGTTGTCCTCGTCGATGTGGGCCCACGCGTTGCGGGCCGTGCGCAGCTCGCCGATCACGCCCCGAAGCCCGGGGTCGAGGTCGCGCGCGAACACCGGTCCCCAGAAGCGGTTCAACACGTCCAACTGGAACTGCGGGTCCGAGACCGTGACGAGGAAGTCGGCCCGCTTCCCGAGCTTCTGCGCGGCGACGAGGATCCACTCGTCCTCAGGGAAATGGGCGGCCATCCGCCGGTCCACGAACGGCGCGAGCCCCTCGGCGAGGACCTCGAAGGCCTCGCCCATCGGGGCGCGGTAGCTCGGACCGGACGTCACGGTGTGTCCCATCGGCAGCGGCCGGCCAACCTGGAGGGCCGACCGCCGATGCCCCGTGGCGGGATGCCCCACCGCCGATGCCCGCCCGCCGATGTCGGCGGGCGGTGTTCAGCCGACCTTCAGCAGCAGGGCCTTGCGCTCGTTCTCGTTGAGCCCGCCCCAGATGCCGTGCGGCTCGCGGATCGAGACCGCATAGTCGAGGCAGGGTGACTTGACCGCGCAGGTCGCACAGATCTCCTTGGCCCTCGCCTCACGCTCGAGCTTTTCGTCCTTGCGCTCGAATTGCGGTGGCGGGAAGAAGATCGCGGCCTGCGGTCCCCGGCAGGCCGCCTTCATCTGCCAAGCGGTGTCCGTTGCTAGTGCACTCACGATTGGCCCCCCTTCAGGCGGGGGCGACGGTAGACGCGCGAGAAGTTGTCCACAAGGGGCAACTTTTTCGAGCAGAACGGGAGCTATCGCGAGCGGCGCTCGCGGTAATCGCGTGCCGCGCCCTCCTCGGGCTCGACCTCGAGGATCATGCCGGAGATGCTGACCACCCGGACCGGTGCACCAGCATCGATGGGCGTGGCCCGGTTGACCCGTGCCCGCCACAAGGCGTCTCGTACCCGCACCGTGCCCTCGGGGTCGACGTCGACGACGGCCTCGCCCATCTCTCCGATCATCCACTCGCGCCCGATGGTCGGGGTGGCGAATCGGGTCCGCACCATGGCGGGCATGCCGGCGATCATGGCCACGGCCATGCCGACGAAGGAGATTCCGAGGGTGATCCAAGACAGGTCGAACCGCTGGTAGAGGCTCAGCGTGCCGACGACGTAAGCGAAGAGCGCGACCGCGGTCCAGAACCGCGGTACGCCCGTCTGGATGTCGACGCCGAAGGCGAACATCGAGAACACGAGCAGGCCCACCGCCCAGGCGTTGGCGGGAAGGACGGCGAGCCCGTAGCTGCCGGCGAGGAAGAAGGCGGCGCCGACGACGCCGGCGATGCCGACGCCGGCGGTGAAGAACTCGAACAGGATGAGGGCCATCCCGATCACGAAGAGCAGGTACGCCACCGCGGGGCTCGCCACCGTGTGGGCCAGCTGTGACGGCAGCGGGAGCTGGGAGAAGACGGTCGGGGTGACCGGTTCGCGGGTGGGGCGACCGTCCTCGCCCTCGACCACCCGGGCCTCGAAGCCGTCGAGCTCGACGTTGAACAGCCCGATGGTGGGCGCGGCCCGGTCGGCCAGGCCCTCGGCGACGGCCTCCTCGTCGTCGACGGTCTCGCCGTCGGGGGCGGTGATGCGGGTGCCCGGCGCCATGCCCGAGTCGGCCGCGGCGTACACGAGCTCGGCGGCCTGACCAAGGGCCTTGGAACCGCTGGGTCCGACCCAGACCGCGACCGGCACGTCCGACTCCTGCATCTGGGTCGTGAGGGCCTCGATCTCGGCGTCGGACACCGTGGCGCCGGCACTGTTGAGCTGGAGGGTGAGCGCGACGGCGTCCTCCTCCTCGGCCGCCACGATCGAACGGGAGACGAAGTCGACCAGCACCGGGTCGAGCAGGCCGCTCGTCTTGATCACCAGGGCGCGGCCAGTCGCGGCGTCGTCACCGTCCTGGGTGGGGCCGCTGCCGCGCGCCGACGCCGCCGGGGCGGCGAGCAGCAGCAGGGCCAGGGCCAGAAGGGCGGCGCCGACGGCACCGGTGGGTAGTCTGCGCACGAAGCGCCTCCGACGAGAGATGGTTCGTGGACCCAGCGCAGTTCCTCACTGAATCACGCGTGGTCATCGTGGCCGGGAAGGGCGGCGTCGGCAAAACGACCGTCACCGCCGCGCTCGCGCGCACCGCCGCGCAGGCGGGCCTGACCACCCTCGTCGTGGAGGTCGAGGGCAAGAGCGGCCTGGCCACGCTCTACGGCCAGCCTCAGTTCGCCTACGAGGAGGTGGTGCTCTCGCCGGGCGGCCCGGGGGGTGCCGCCGACGTGCTCGCCCGCACCGTCACCCCCGACGAGGCGCTGCTGGAGTACCTCTCCGACCACGGCCTCAACCGCATCTCGCGCCGCCTCGTGTCCTCCGGCGCGCTGGACGTGGTGGCCACTGCGGTCCCGGGCATCCGCGACATCCTCGTGCTCGGCAAGGTCAAGAGCCTGAGCCGCGAGGAGCGCATCGACCTCGTCGTGCTCGACGCCCCGGCGGCGGGCCACGCCATCACCTTCCTCGGCTCGGCCCGCGGCCTCGTCGACGCGGTGAAGGTCGGCCCCATCAACACCCAGGCCCAGGACGTGCTCGACCTGCTCACCGATCCGGCCTTGTGCCGGGTGCTGCTGGTGACCCTGCCCGAGGAGACCCCCGTCAACGAGCTGGTCGAGACGGCGTACAACCTCGAGGACCAGGTGGGCGTCAGCCTCGGACCGGTGATCGTCAACGGCGTGTACCCCGCCATCGCCGGCCTCGACGCCGACCCGGAAGCGGCCGCCCGATCCGCGGGTGCGGCACTGCGGCCGGGTGAGGCCAGCCACCTGACCGACGCCGCGGCGTTCCGTCGTGAGCGGATGGCCCTGCAGGCCGAGCAGGTGCAGCGCCTCGCCGAGCAGCTGCCGCTCCCCCAGGTGGCGCTGCCCTTCCTGTTCAGCGCCGACCTCGGCCCAGACGACCTCACCGTCCTCTCGGAGGCGGTCACCACCGGGATCGAGGCCCTCCCGGCCCCCGCCGGGGCGGCGGCCGGCGCCGGATGAGCGCCACATGAGCGCCGACGCCACCGCCGGGGCGGCGGGTCTGCGCGACCTCGTGGCGCGCTCGAACATCGTCGTCTGCACCGGTTCCGGCGGCGTGGGCAAGACCACCACCGCCGCGGTGCTCGCCCTCGAAGGCGCCCGCCTCGGCCGCAACACGGTGGTGGTCACCATCGACCCGGCCAAGCGCCTCGCCGACGCCCTCGGGCTCGAGGGGCTGTCCGATACGCCGAGCGAGATCGAGGGCGAGTGGCCCGGCCGGCTGTCGGCACTGATGCTCGACACCAAGAGCACCTTCGACGGCCTGATCGCCAAGTACGCCGGCAGCCCCGAGCAGACCGAGGCCATCCTGGCCAACCGCTTCTACCGCAACATCTCCTCGGCGCTGTCCGGCACCCAGGAGTACATGGCCATGGAGAAGCTCTACGAGCTGCACGAGGAGCACGACTTCGACCTCGTCGTGGTCGACACGCCGCCGACCCGCAACGCCCTCGACTTCCTCGACGCGCCCCGCAACATCACCCGCCTGCTCGACCACAAGCTCTTCCGTCTGCTGATGGCCCCCACCCGGGGGATCGTGAAGGCGCTGAACGTGGCCGCCCAGGCCTTCCTCCACACGGTGTCCAAGGTGGTCGGCGGCGACGCCATCGACGACGCCATGACCTTCTTCCACGCCTTCGAGGGCATGGAGCAGGGATTCCGCGAGCGCGCCGGGCGCGTCCTCGAACTGCTGAGCGACGACCGGACCGCGTTCGTGCTCGTGGCGTCGCCCCGCCGGGACACGGTGGAGGAGGCCGGCTACTTCGCCGAGCGCCTCGGCGAGGCCGACATCTCCGTTCGGGCGCTGATCGTGAACCGCATGCACCCCCGCTTCGGCACGGAGACGGCGCTGGCCGCCCGTGAGCGGGCCACGACCTTGGCGGGCACCGACCTCGGCGGCCTCTACGAGAACCTCGCCGACTTCGCCCTCGTGGCGTCGCGGGAGGAGGACCACCTCCGCGGTCTCGCCGCCAAGGTGGCGCCGGCGCCGGTCGTGCGGGTCCCGTTCCTCGCCAGCGACGTGCACGACCTCGACGGCCTCACCGTTGTCGGCGCCCACCTGTTCTGAGCGAGCACGGGCCGCGGGCGGGCCCCTCGCCGGGCCGGCGCCGCGCCGACCTCGACGACCCGGGGCCGTGCGCCGCGGCCGTCGACGGAGGCCCCGACCTGAGGCCTCGTGACCGAGCGAAGCCGCGTCATGCGCGACCGTGGCGCGGGCCCCGAGCGACGCCGGCTCGCACGGGCCCGGCCGGCCGATGCGGTGGCCTGGACGCTTTACTCGGCGGCGTCGCGGCCGATGGCACCAGGTGGCGAGGCGGCACCCGCGCTGGCGGGTCATCGGCGCGGTGCTGGTGCTGACGGTGGTCAGCGCGGGCATCGCCTCGGTCACCCACGTCGAGCGGGCGGCGCCGAGGTGCGCCCCCGGCGAGACCGTGGCGGTCGTCGGCGGCGTCGAGCTGTGCTCGCACGGCCCCGATGCCGGCGACCTCGGGGCGCCAGATGCCGCCCCCTCGGTGCCCGAAGCCACCCCACGGTCGATCGCCTGCATCGGCAACGGCACCAGTGGCGCCCGAGTCCAAGCGGTCTACGCCCGCCCGCAGGGGCGGGCGGACCGCTACGCCACGCTCCTGCCCGAGCTTCGGGCCGCCGCCGCGGAGGTCGAACACATCGTGGCCCGCAGCGCCGCGCAGACCGGCGGCGAGCGCCACGTGCGCTGGGTCACGTCGAGCCGGGCCACCTCGACGGCGTGCGTCCTCGACGTCGTCCGGGTCACCGTCCCCACCCGCGCGGTGACCGACTTCGGCTCGCTGGTCACCAGCCTGGACGCGCAGGGCCTCGACCGTCACGACCGCAAGTACGTCGTCTGGGTCGACTCGGCGACCACGACGTGCAGCGGCATCGCCACCCAACTCGACGACGACCGCCCGGGCCAGGAGAACTTCAACAACACCTCGGTCGGCTACGCCAGGGTCGACGACTCCTGCCTGGCCCGCGACGGCGCCGTGGAGGCCCATGAGCTGTTCCACCTACTCGGCGCGGTCCAGCGGTCGGCACCCCACGCCAGCGCGTCGGGCCACTGCAGCGACGAGTGGGACCTGCTCTGCTACGACGACGACGGCGCCACCGGGTCCTTCCGCACCTCGGTGCGGTGCCCCACCAGGGCCCACGACCGTCGCCTCGACTGCCGCCACGACGACTACTTCTCCACCCATCCCGCACCGGGCAGCTACCTGGACACCCACTGGAACGCGGCCGACAGCCGCTTCCTCGAGCCAGGCCCCGTGGTCGTGCCGGACCCGGGCGGGACACCACCGACGAACGATGCCTTCGCCGCCGCGCCCCTCCTACCCGGGTACGCCGGCACGACCCCCGGCACGCTGGCCGGGGCGACCCTCGAGGACGGCGAGCCGGTGCACGCCGGCGACGTGACCGGATCGACCTGGTACAAGTGGCGGCCACGGGTGAGCGCCCAGGTCTCGGTCGACACCCGGGGCAGCGCCGGGGACACCGTCCTGGCGATCTACACCGGTGACGCGGTCGCCGGCCTGACCCGCGTGGGCGGGAACGACGACGCCCTCGACCTCGCTCCGCAGAGCCGCGTCACGTTCCCGGCGACGTCGGGAACGACCTACCGGATCGCCGTGAGCGGCCGGAGCGGATCCGGTTCGGGGACGGGCACCGAGGCGGGCACCACGCTCCTGCGCTGGGGCCCGCCCCCCCACGGGGCGACCGACGTTCCTCCCGGGGCGCGAGCGGAGACTGCGGTCAGCTGGGCCGTCGCGTTCGACGTGCTCCCCCGCTTCGCCGACCGGTCCTGGCGCCCGCGACGGACGGTGACCCGGGGCCAGGCGATCACGACCCTGTGGCGGATGCTGGGGTCGCCGCCGGCGCCGTCCGGGGAGGCCTCGACGAGGACCACCGCGCCCTCACCGTCCACGACCACGGACTCGGCGCCGACCACGGCGCGCACCCCCACCACCCCGTCGCCGCAGTCCCGCGAGGCACCGACCACGACGACCATGGATCCCGCGTCGGGACCGACCTTCGGCCCAGAGCCCGCGCTCACCTTCACCGACGTCAGCGCGGCCAGCCCGGCCCGTCCCGCGCTCGGGTGGGCGGTCGCCGCCGGCGTCGTCGCGCCCACCCCCACGTTTCGCCCCGGCGACGCCCTCGTGCGGGCTGATCTGGTGACCTGGAGCTGGGCGGTCGCCGGTCGCCCGGCAGCCACGGAGATCACCGCGTTCACCGACGTGCCCACCACCGCCCGCTACCGACCGGCGTTGGAATGGGCCGTCGAGCACGGCCTCGTCGTGGCGTACGGCGACGGCAGCTTCCGTCCGACGGCGACGGTCCCGCGGGCCCGCCTCGCTACCGGGTTGTTCGCCCTGGCCCAGGACCGGAGCGCCTGGGCGTCGATCCCCGGAGGCGGCCGCCCCGCCGCGTCCGTCTACTGAGCGTCGGAGCCGGGTCGGCGACCGGCTACTCGGCGCCGTCGGCCGGGGAGAGCAGCGCCTCGGCCGCGGTGTCGACCGTCTCGGTGACCGAGACGATGCGGTCGAACCCGGTGGTGTGCAGCAGGCGGGTGAGGGTGGGGCGGCTGCAGGCCACGGCCACGTCGCCGCCGGCCTCACGGGCCCGGCGGATGCCGCCGATCAGCGCGCCGAGGCCGGCCGAGTCCATGAACGGGACCTCGGACAGGTCGATGAGCAGGCGCGGGGTGGAGGCCAGGCCGCTGAGCGCCTCACGGAACTCACCCACCGTGTACGCGTCCAGCTCGCCCACGGGGCGGCACACCGAGTAGGCGTCCGCTTGTTCGACCTGGATCTCCAACACCCCCGCGACCGTAGCGAACTCGGGGGCGAACCCGCGCCGCGATCTTTCGTCGTCCGCGCCCGGTCAATAGGGTGGAGCCGTGCCCAACGTGCTGCTCGCCACCGACGCGGACTGGATCTTCGACGAGGTCGACGCGGCCCTCGGCGACGACGAGACGACGGTCGTGCGGGTGCGCTCGGGGCGTGCGGTGATCGACGCCGTGGCCCAGCACGAGCCGGTCCTGGTCGTGCTCGACCTCCAGATCGGAAACATGGGGGGCTTCGCCACCTGCCTCAACCTCCGCCAGGAGGAGGGCTCGGGCCGCCTCAAGCCCCGCCCGATCCTGCTGCTGCTCGACCGCCACGACGACAAGTTCATGGCCGGCCGGGTCGACGCCGACGGCTGGCTGATCAAGCCCCTCGACGCCTTCCGCCTCCGCAAGGCCGCCCACGCCCTGCGCACGGGCTACACCTGGTTCGAGGGCGCCGACACCCCCGCCCCCGCGTGAACCCCGAACGCGCTTGGGGCGCGGCCGGTCGGTTCCGGTAGCATCAATCACCCACCGGGAAGTGGCGCAGTTTGGCAGCGCGCAGCGTTCGGGACGCTGAGGCCGCGGGTTCAAATCCCGCCTTCCCGACCAGAGCCT
>CAZYPY010000114.1:0-9979 GCA_964649545.1 uncultured Microthrixaceae bacterium
GGTCACAGGCCGACGGGCCGGTCGCCGGTGATCGCGTCAGCCCGCAGGCGGGCCAGCTCGTCGTCGTCGAGGCCCAGGCGCTCGCGCAGGACCTCGTCGGTGTGCTGGCCCAGCGTCGGTGGCGGCGTGCGCAACCAGCCCCGGGGTGCGCTCTCGCCTCGGTCCCGCGAGGCGAAGCGGAACGGCAGCGACGGCAGCCGGTGCGTCCCGGTGACGGCGTGGTCGTGGGCCTCGAAGAAGCCGCGGGCGGTGAGGTGGGCGAGCCGGTCCACCGCGGCCGGGTGGACGAGCGGAGCGGCCGGGATCCCGGCGGCGAGGAGCTCGTCGACGACGTCGTCCACGGGGCGGTCCACGCACCATGCCGCCACGGCGTCCTCGTCGGGACGGGTACCCGGTGCCAGCCCGATCCGGTCGGTCAGCGCCTCCCGGTGGGCGTCGGTCTCCACGGCGACGGCGAGCCACTGGCCGTCGGCGCAGGGGAACACGCCCTGGGGGTCGGCGATCCTGCTGGTGTTGCCCAGGCGCCCCGAGAGCTGCCCGTAGGCGCTGTGCTCGACCACGGGCGCGGCCGCGATGTTGAGCGCGGCCTCGGCCAGGGTGGTCTCCACGAGCATCCCGGCGCCGGTGCGGTCCCGCTCGTCGAGGGCGGCCAGGAGGGCGACGACGGCGTGCATGCCGGCGAGCGGGTCGACCGCGCCACGGGGCAGGACGGGCGGGCCGTCGGGGTAGCCGGTCACCGCGGCCATGCCGCTGAGCTGCTCCATGGTCTGGGCGAAGCCGGTGCGGTCCCGCCAGGGCCCGTCGAGGCCGAAGGCGGGCATGCGCATCATCACCGCCCGTGGGTTGGCGGCGTGGATCACCTCCCAGCCCAGGTCGAAGTTCTCCATGACCCGGGGCGAGAAGTTCTCGACCACGGCGTCGGCGTCGGCCACGAGGCGCAGCACCAGCTCGCGGCCCTCGGGTCGGTTGAGGTCGAGGGTCACCGACCGCTTGTTGGCGTTGGCGCCGTGGAACACGAAGCCCCACTCCCACCACCGGTCGACGGACGCGGGCTTGGCCGACGTGAAGCGCATGCCGTCGGGCCGCTGGACCGACTCGACCTTGACCACGTCGGCCCCGAGGGCGCCGAGCACCTGGGTGGCGGCGGGCCCGGCCCAGAACGCGGTGAAGTCGACGATGCGGACGCCCTGGAGGGGGAGCGGCCGCTCGGCGGTCGCCGGGGCGGGCGGCGACGCTGCGGGGGTGGGCCACTCGACGACGCCGGTGTGCTCGCCCAACGCCGGCGCCGGCCGGAAGCCCGGTCGCGGCCGGTCACCGATCCGGTAGGGAACCCGGGGCTGGGTGAACCCGTGGGGGCCCTCGACGAAGCTCCCCCTGGCCACGAACTGCTCGTGGTCGACCACGGTGGCGCCGTCGAGCACCGGCGCGACCGGGATTCTCAGCGCCGAGGCCCGTTCGACGATCTCGGCGGTGGTGTGCTGGGTCGTCCACGGGCGCACGTAGCCGAGGAACTCGTCCATCCGCCGGGCGCGGAGGGTGGCGTTGGCCAGGTCGTCGTCGGCCAGGAGCTCGGCGTGGTCGATGAGCACGAGGAAGTCCTCGAACTGCTGGCGGGCGATGGTGCAGAAGCCCACGAAGCCGTCGGCGGTGGGCTCGATCGAGGGGAGCTCGATGGTCGGGGTGGGTACCGGCGGCGGCTCGGCGCCGGTGAAGGCGAAGAAGAGGGGGGTGAACGTGTTCATCGTCACCGTCATGGCCTCGAGCAGCGCCACATCGACGTGCTCGCCCGCCCCGGTGGCCCGGGCCACGCGCCACGCCGCCACCGCGCCCACCGCGGCGTACGCGCCGGCCACCCACTCGCCCACCCGGCCGCCGGCGGCGATCGGGGGGCGGTCCGGTGTCCCGCGGCTGGCGGTCGAGCCGCACCAGGCCTGGAGCGTGAACTCGTCGGCGGGCCGGTCCCGCCACGGGCCGGTGGTGCCGAAGGCGGTCACGGTGACGACGACGAGCGAGGGATGCCGTGCCCTCAACCGGTCGATGTCCAGACCGGTGTCGATGGCGGGGGCGTCGGCGACGAGCACCTCGGCGGCGGCGACGAGGTCGGCGACCGCGGGGTCGCTCAGCCGGCCGACGATCGCCCGCTTCGACGTGTTGAGGTAGCGGAACAGGGCGCTGTCCTCGTCGCCGGGGTCGGCGCCGGAGGCGGTCCAGCGCCGCAGCGGATCACCGTCGGCGGCCTCGACCTTGACCACGTCGGCGCCGGCGTCGGCCAGCAGCTTGGTGGCGTACGGCCCGGCGATGCCCGAGCTCAGGTCGAGGACGCGCAGGCCCGTGAACACCCGCCCAGTTCTAGTCGTCCCGACCCGAGGGCCGGGCCGGGACGACCGGGCGCACCGGCGTGCGGATCAGCCGGGGACGGCCATCGGGGGCAGGCCGGAGCCCTTCTCGCCGAACAGCTCGCCGCTCGAGGCCACGAGCTCGTCGATGCTCCAACGCTCGCCTTTCTTGATGGCGGCGTCGACCGCCGGCGGGCGGAACAGGTGGACGTCGCCGCCGATGACGATGAAGACCTGACCCGAGACGTCGGCGGCTGCGTCGCTCGCCAGCCACGCCACGATCGACGACACGTTCTCGGGGGCGAACCGGTCGAAGGCCTCGCCGCCTTCGGGCGCCTTGAAGAACTCGATGTCCTCGGTCATGCGGGTACGGGCACGCGGCGCGATGGCGTTGGCGGTCACGCCGAAGCGGCCGTACTCGCGGGCGAAGACGAGCGTGAGGCCGATGATGCCGGCCTTGGCCGCGGCGTAGTTGGCCTGGCCCGCGCTGCCGAACAGGCCCGCCTCCGAGGAGGTGTTGATGATGCGGCGCCCGACCGTGGCGCCGGCCTTGGCCTGGTTGCGCCAGTAGACGCCGGCGTGGCGGGACACGCAGAAGTGGCCCTTGAGGTGGACGTCGACGACCGCGTCCCAGTCGCTCTCGTCCATGTTGAAGCTCATCTTGTCCCGGAGGATGCCGGCGTTGTTCACCACGATGTGCAGGTCGCCGTAGGTCTCGACGGCCTGGGCCACGAGGGCCTCGGTCGCCTCCCAGTCGCTCACGCTGGCGTGGTTCGCGACCGCCGAGCCGCCCGCCGCCTCGATCTCGGCGACGACGGCCTCGGCCTCGTCACCGAGGTCGTTGACGACGACCTTGGCGCCCTCGGCGGCCATGGTCAGGCTGTGGGCGCGGCCGAGGCCCCGACCCGCGCCTGTGACGATCGCAACCTTGCCGTCGAGTGCTCCCATGGTCTTCCCTCGCTGTCTGTCGTCCCCGGCGGCGTCTGGTCGCCAGGCTCGGGGTGGCGGTCGGCGGGTGAGCCTAGACGGGCCTGACGCCTCGTCAGAAACCCCGGAAGGCGGGCCGTACAGTGCGCACATGACCGCACGTGCGCCCTACTTCCGAGACGGTGAGGTGGCCCTGGTGACCGGCGCCGGGGGCGGCATCGGTCGGGCCGCGGCGGTGCTGTTCGCCGTCGAAGGGGCCCGGGTCGTGGCCGTGGACCTCCACGAGGAGGGGCTGGCCGTCACGGTCGCCGAGGCGGTGGCGGCCGGAGGGGAGGCGGTGGCCGTCACCGCCGACGTCACCGACGAGGCCCAGGTCGAGGCCGCGGTGGCCACCGCGGTCGAGCGCTTCGGTCGCCTCGACTGCGCCCACAACAACGCCGGGACCAGCGGCATCCCGTCGCCGTTCACCGACCTGTCGCTCGAGGAGTGGAACCGGGTCGTCACCCTCAACCTCACCGGCGTGTTCCTGGGCATGAAGCACGAGTTGCGGGTCATGGCGCCCGCGGGTCGCGGCGCCATCGTCAACACCTCGTCGGGCGCCGGGATCATCGGGTTCCCGAGCCTGCCCCACTACGTCGCGTCCAAGCACGGCGTGCTCGGCCTGACCAAGACGGCGGCGCAGGAGTACGCCCGCGCGGGCATCCGGGTGAACGCCGTCTGCCCCGGCACGACCGACACGCCGATGATGCAGGCCTTCATCGGCGGCGACCCCGGCCTCGAGAAGATGATGAGCCAGACCGTGCCCACCGGGGAGATGGGCCGTCCCGAGCAGATCGCGGAGGCGGTCGTGTGGTTGTGCTCGGACCGGGCCTCGTTCGTCAACGGCGAGGCCATGCTCGTCGACGGCGGCACCGTCTGCCGCTGACCGGCGGCGGCGGGACCGGGAGCGACGTGTGACCGTTGTCTCCTTGACATCCGGGTTACCGCCGGTAGCCTCTCACCTACCGCCGGTAACCTACCGACGGTAGAGGACCCGCAGCCGCATCACCGCCAGGGGGCAATTCGCCGTGACCACCGTCTCGCCGCAGGACGCCATCGACCTCGAGCAGGTCCTCTCCGTGTCCAACACGGAGGTGCACGAGATCGTGCACCACGTGAAGGACAACGCCGACTGCATCTTCACGTGGAACTACGACAAGGGCGAGCGCCCAGCGCTGAACAAGCTCTACGAGAAGGCCAAGAACGCCCAGTGGAACGGCGAGACCGACCTGCCGTGGGATCTCGACGTGGACCAGGAGGCCCAGGCCATGGCCGCGGTGAACACCTTCCGGGAGTTCACCCAGGGCTACGACCTCGCCGGCACCCCCTTCGAGAAGTGGGGCGACAAGGAGTGGGCGCAGCTGAACATGGAGGGCGGCAACTGGACCCTCAGCCAGTTCATGCACGGTGAGCAGGGCGCGCTGGTGTGCACGGCCAAGATCGTCGAGACCGTGCCGTGGATCGACGCGAAGTACTACGCGTCGACCCAGGTGATGGACGAGGCCCGCCACGTCGAGGTCTTCGCCAAGTACCTCGACACCAAGATGTCGGGGCACTACCCGATCAACGCCCACCTCAAGATGCTGCTGGACGACATCGTCGAGGACAGCCGGTGGGACATGACCTACCTGGGCATGCAGATCATGGTCGAGGGCCTGGCTCTCGCCGCCTTCGGCTTCATGCACGCCATGATCGAGGAGCCGCTGCTCAAGCAGCTGCTGCGCTACGTGATGAGCGACGAGGCCCGCCACGTCGCCTTCGGCGTCATCTCGTTGCAGGAGTACTACCAGGGCCTCAGCGACGCCGAGATGAAGGAGCGCCAGGAGTTCACCTACGAGGCGTCGATCCGCATGCGCGACCGCTTCCTGCAGCAGGAGGTCTGGGACCGCATGGGCGTGAACGTCAAGGAGGCCCTGCAGCTCGTCGTCCAGGACCCGGGCCGGGTGATCTTCCAGCAGATGCTCTTCGCCAAGATCGTCCCGAACTGCAAGAAGCTGGGCCTGCTCGACCGCAACGACCAGTGGCTGCGGCGTCGCTTCGAGGAGATGGGCGTGATCCAGTTCGAGGACTGGGTCGACACCGGCGACGAGTACGAGGCCTTCTCCCTCGAGGCCATCGCTCCGTCGGCCAACTGAGCCCCGTGCCATCCAGCACGCGGGTCCGGCCGGACCCGGAGGCACGGCGGGCCGAGCTCGCCGACGCCGCCATCCGGGCGATCCGCGCCATCGGCGCCGACGCGTCGATGAGCGACATCGCCGCCGAGGCGGGCATCTCCAAGCCGGTCCTCTACCACCACTTCGGTGACAAGGCCGGCCTCGCCGCCGCCATCGGCGACCGCTTCCTCGCCGAGCTCGGCACGTCGCTCGAAGCCATCTTCGACGAGACCGACGACCCTCGGCGCGCCGTGGCCGACGCCATCGACGTGTTCGTCACCTTCGCCGAGCGCGAGCCGGCCCTGCACCGCTTCCTGGTGGAGGGCGCGCAGGGCACCGGCCGGGGCGCGGGGGAGCTGCCGGTGCTGCCGGCGCTGGCTGCGCAGGTGGCGGCGTTCATGGTCACCGGCTTCGGTGTCCAGGGCTCCGCGGCCGAGCTCGAGGTCCGATCGATCGCCCTCATGGGCGCGGTGTTCGAGGGCGTGGGCTGGTGGCTCGACCGCCCCACCCTCACCCGGGCGCAGCTCGTCGCCACGCTCGCCGACCTGGTCTGCAACGGCCTCGGCCGCCCCTGACCAGCGCGGTCTAGTCTCGGGCGATCCACCCGGCGGACGGGCGGGCGGGCGGACCGGGAGAGACCACCTTGCAGATGTTGACGGCCGGTGACACGTTCGGTTCGTACCGCGTCGAGCGCGTGCTCGGCGAGGGCGGCTTCGCCACCGTGTACCTGGCCGAGGACGTGCGACCGGCCATGAGCCGCCGGGTCGCCCTCAAGGTGCTGGACGACCGCTTCGTCGAGGACGAGGACTACCGCGAGCGCTTCACCCGCGAGTCGCGGCTCGCCGCGAACCTCGACCATCCCAACGTCGCGCCGATCTACGACGCCGGCGAGCTCGACGGTCGTCTCTACATCGCCATGCGGTTCATCGACGGCGTCGACCTCAAGGAGCGTCTGGCCCAAGGCGAGCTCTCCGCCGAGGAGTGTGTCGCGATCCTGCGCCAGATCGGCTCCGCCCTCGACGACGCCCACGGCGGGGGCTCATCCACCGCGACGTGAAGCCCGGCAACGTCCTCCTCGACGGTGGCCGCGCCGACCGCGTGTACCTGGCGGACTTCGGCATCACCAAGGAGATCACCGACGGCAAGGAGTTCACCCAGGCGGGCACCTTCCTCGGCACCCTCAGCTACGCGTCTCCCGAGCAGTTGGAGGGCCGGGCCCTCGACGGTCGGAGCGACCAGTACGCCCTCGCCTGTCTGCTCTACGAGTGTCTGACGGGCCGTCCACCGTTCTCGGGCTCGCTCAAGGACATCCTCAGCGCCCACCTCGCCCTTCCGGCGCCGAAGGTGACGAGCGCGACCGACCGGTTCCCCCGGGCCATCGACGCCGTCGTCGCACGCGGCATGGCCAAGGCGCCCGAGGGGCGCTATGCCAGCTGCTCGGAGTTGGCCGAGGCCGCCGCCGCGGCGCTCGTCGGCGCGCCCGCGGCCAGTCCGGACGACGACGTGACCGGCGAGACCGTCATCCTGGGCACCGGCCTGGCGGCGGCCGCCGGTATGGCTGCCGGTGTGGCTGCGGCGGGACCGGACGGCAGCGATGCGGCGGCGCCCGGCGACCCCGTGGCGGCCGTCACCGAGCCGACACCGATCGCCGATGCCGACGCCCAGACCGGTGCCACCGGCGAGACCGAGGCGGCGCCGGGGCCGGACGCCGACGCCGCGCCCGTCGTGGCGGCCGTGAGCGCCGCGGCGGCGGAGACCACCCAGGTGTCGGTTCCCGAGGCGCCGCCGGCCCCGCCGTCCCGGGAGGAGCCGCCCCCGCCGCCGCGACCGACCCCGTCCACGTCGGGTGGTGAGGGTGGTGGCAATCGAACCGTCGCGGTGCTGCTCGGCCTCGTCGCGATCCTCGCCGTCGGTGGCCTCATCGCCGTCCTGGTGCTGAACAACGGCTCGGACGACGACGCCGCCCCGTCCGACTCGTCGGCGACCTTGGCCCCCGCGACGACCACCTCGGCACCGGCGACCACCACGTCCACCGAGCCGCCGACCACCACCACGAGCGTGGTCACGACCACGACCGCGTCCGTGCCGACGTTCACGGGCACCTCGCAGACGATCCAGCCGATCCGGACCCTTGCGCCGGCGTCGGTGCCGGACAACGTCGACGGGTGCGGCGTGTCACGCGTCTATGGGCCCGAGAGCCTCGTCGACGATGACCTCGAGTCCGGTTGGGCGATGGACGGCGACGGGGAGGGCCAGCGGCTCCGCCTCAACCTCGGGGGTCCGACCCGGGTCAACCAGGTCGCCATCACGCCGGGGCTCGCGGAGCCATCGTGCAGCAGTCTCGACATCTTCGACGAGCAGCGCCGCCTCCAGTCGGTCAGGTGGGTGTTCTCCGACGGGACCGACGTCCAGCAGACGCTCGACCCGTCGAACCCTGGGCTCCAGTCGATCGACGTCGACGTGGTGACGTCACGCGTCACCGCGGTGCTGGGTCGGACCGTCGACGGTGGCACGATCGATGTCACGGCGGTCGCCGAGATCCGGGTCGAGGGCGTGCTCGCCGACCCCGCTCCGTAGCTCGGCGGCGCCGCCGGCGGCGTCAGCCGTCCCAGTTGGAGACGTCGCAGCCCATGCCGCGGAAGATCTCGATCACGACCTCGGGCATCATCACGCCCGGCTTCCAGTGGTAGTCCCACATGCGCTGGTCGGCCACGAACTTCACGAACTGCTTGGCCTGGTCGAGGTTCACGAGCACGCCGCGGCGGGCGACCTGGCGCTCGTAGCGGTCGGCGTGCTCGGCGTCGATCACGAAGTTCATGGAGTCGCACATGAGCTCCATGGTGAAGTTGTTCCAGTCGTAGGGGCTCGACGAGATGTGCAGGAAGACCCCCTCGGGCGAGACGCTCTGGAGCTCGAAGTTCTTCGACACCAGGGTGATGGGCTCGAGGCAGCAGGCGCAGAAGCCCTCGAGGCGCACCTCCTTGTCCTTGAACGGCGGCATGTGCGAGAAGGCGATCGACTCCGACGCGCAGCCCACGAAGCTGTGGAACTCGTCGTCGATGTAGGCCGACACCTGGCTCGGGAAGCTGGAGAACGGCGGCGCCTTGAGCAGGTTGCAGTTCTGGGTGTCCTCGTCGACGGTGATCACGATGCCGAGCTGGAGCTGCTTGTAGGCCGCCTTGATGCGCTTGCGGTCGAGGTCGAGGGCCTCGTGGACCTCACGGAGGTTCGGGCCGCGGCCGTGCTCGCACCAGAAGTCGAAGATGAAGGCGCGCACGGCGAGGGCGTCCTCGCTGAACTCGAAGCCGGTCACGTGGTGGGGCACGGGGTCTCCAGTCGTCGTTGCAGGTCGGGGTTCGGTGGGTCGAGCGGTCGTGCGGTGCCGGTGCCGGCCGGTCAGGCCGCCTCGGGGGTGAAGACGGCGGGCAGGGTGCGGATGCCGCGGACGAAGGCGCCGGGCACGATCTCGGGGCTGGTGATGCCGGGCGCCGGGCCGATGTCGGGCAGGCGCCGCAGCAGCTCCTCGAAGAACACCCGCAGCTCGAGGCGGGCCAGCGAGGCGCCGAGGCAGAAGTGGGTGCCGAAGCCGAACGCGATGTGGTTGTTCGGCGATCGGGTCACGTCGAAGCGCTGCGGGTCGTCGAAGACCGCCTCGTCCCGGTTGCCGGACGAGTACATGAGGAGCACCTCGTCGCCCTCCCGGATCAGCTGCCCGTGGAGCTCCTCGTCGCGGGTGGCGGTGCGGCGCATGTTCAGGATCGGCGTCACGTAGCGGATCAGCTCCTCGACCGCGGTGGGGATGCGGGAGGGGTCGTCGATCAGCATCTGGCGCTGGTCGGGGTGCTGGCTCAGGAGCCAGATGCCCGCGGCGATGACGTTGCGGGTGGTCTCGGCGCCGCCGTCGAGGAGCAGCAGCGCCTCGGAGACGATGTCGTCGTCGGCCAGCGGCGTGCCGTCCACCTCGGCGGTGGTCCAGACCGTCATGCAGTCGTCGCCGGGCTGCCGGCGCTTGAGGGCGGCGAGCTGGGCGGCGGCGGTGTGGAACTCGGCGGCGGCGAGGATCACGTCGCCGTTCAGGTAGCGGGGACCGCCGCCGGCGGGGATGGTGGTCTCGGACCAGTGCTTGAGGTTGGGCCACTGGTCGTCCTCGAAGCCGAGCAGCCAGCCGATCATCATCGCCGGCAGGGGTGCGGCGAGGTCCTCGACGACCTCACACTCGCCACGGTCGGCCACGGCGTCGATCAGCTCGGTGACCACCCGGCGGACGTCGGCCTCGTAGCCACCGGCGGCCCGGGGGGTGAACCGCCGCGACACGAGGCGGCGGCGGGACGTGTGCAGCGGGTCGTCGAGCGAGATCATCGAGGTGTCGGGCCCGGTGTTGGGACGGAAGCCCTGGCTGCTGGTGAAGGTGGCCGTGTCCTTCTCGACCGCCACGATGTCGGCGTAGCGGGACACGCCCCAGAGTCGGTTGGTGGCGTCCCAGTAGACGGGGGCGTTCTCCCGGAGCCAGGCGTAGGTGGGCTC
>CAZYPY010000115.1:0-9865 GCA_964649545.1 uncultured Microthrixaceae bacterium
GAAGCGGGCGGCAAGGCCGAGAAGAAGCGCTTCCGCCGCAAGTAAGGGGCGCTCGGCCTCACGCGCCCACGTGCGAGCCCTGCGGCCGCCGGGTCCTGTCGGCGGATTCCGTTTCGACCCATGCTCGTCCCTGCGCGTGGGTCGAAGCCGTTCCGCCGCCACCCGGCGTCCTCCGGGCTCGACCTGGCGGTGCGCTCCCGCGCCTCGGCTTGCACCGGCCCCGCCGGCTCGCCGTTGGCGACCACTTCCGGCCCCTCGGGGGCGGGTACTGCCGCTCCCTGGTGACTTCGGCGGTGGCGGCTGCGCGGTGGTGGGGGGCCGGCCGGCGGTGAGCGCTAGGCCCTGGTGAGGGTCACGGGGAAGGTGTGGCCGTCGACGGTCACGTGGTGGTCGCCGCCGGGGGCGAGTTGGACCTCGGTGGCGAGGACCTCGTTCGCGATCCACTCCTTGTGGGCCTCGATCGCTTCGGCGATGTCCTGGGGTGGGTCCACCTGGACGGTCACGCGGTCGGCGATGGCGAAGCCGGCGTCCTTCCTCAGGTCGTTGAGGGCCCGGACCACTTCTCTGGCGGTGCCCTCGGCCGTCAGCTCGTCGTCGAGCTCGAGATCGAGGGCGACGGCCCAGCCGGCCTCTTCGGCCAAGGCGAGCTCTTCGTGGCGGGACGCGCGGACGTCGACGTCGTCGGTGCTCAGGATCTCGCCGGCGATCTCGACCTGGCCGTCGGCGTCGAGCGCGGCCTTGATCGCGGCACCGTCGGCGGCGGCCAGCGCGGCCTTGACCTCGTTCACCTTGGCGCCCAGGCGGGGGCCGAGGGTCTTGAAGTTGGGGACCACCGTCCACGTCATGAGGCCCGAGAGGGTGTCGATGGCCTCGAGCTCCTTCACGTTGAGCTCGGTGGCGATCTCCGCCAGCACCTCGTCGCCGAGCTCGGCACCGGGGGCGAGGAGCAGGGCCCGGCGCAGCGGCTGGCGCACCTTCATCTTCGCGTCGGTGCGGGCGGCCCGGCCGAGGGCCACGAGGCGGCGGGCGCCGGCCATCTCCTCGGTGAGCTGCTCGTCACGGACCCCGAGCGGCTCCGGCCAGTCGGACAGGTGCACCGAGGTCTCGCCGGTCAGGGTGGTGTAGAGCTCGTCGGCGAGGAACGGCGTGTACGGCGCCAGCAGCTGGGCGGTCACGACGAGGCAGCGGTGCAGGGTGGCGTGGGCCGCGGGGTCGGAGCTCTTCCAGAACCGTGAGCGCGAGCGACGGACGTACCAGTTCGAGAGGTCGTCGACGAACCGGATGATCCGGGTGGCGCCGCCGAGGGCGTCGAAGCCCTCGAGCGCGGTGGTGACCGCCTCGACGGTGTCGTCGAGCTCGGCGAGGACCCACCGGTCGAGCACGTGGGTGGGGGAGACGGGCTCGCCCTTCGGCGCCCACCCGTCGAGGTCGGCGTAGGTGACGAAGAACGAGTGGACGTTCCAGAGCGTGACCAGCGTCTGGCGGGTGGTCTCGCGGATGCCCTCCTCGAACACCCGTCGGGGCGTCCACGGCTGGCCGGCGGCGAAGAAGTACCAGCGCACCGAGTCGGCCCCGAAGCGGTCGAAGAGGTCCCAGGGGTCCACGACGTTGCCCTTGGACTTCGACATCTTCGCCCCGTGCTCGTCGACGATGTGCCCGAGGCACACCACGTTGCGGTACGGGGTCTGGTCGAACACCAGCGTGTTCACCGCCAGCAGCGAGTAGAACCACCCGCGGGTCTGGTCGATGGCCTCACAGATGAAGTCGGCGGGGAACGCCTCCGAGAAGTGGTCGTCGGTGGCGAAGGGGTGGTGGTGCTGCGCCGACGGCATCGAGCCGGAGTCGAGCCAGGCGTCGAGCACCGGGGCGAGCCGGGCGGCCGGGGCGCCGCAGCCGTCGACCGGGCACGCGAAGCCGACCTCGTCGACGTAGGGCCGGTGCAGGTCGAGCTCGGACAGGTCCTGCCCGGCGAGCTCGGCGAGCTCGGCCACCGAGCCCACGCAGGTGTCGTGGCCGGTCTCGCAGCGCCAGACGGGCAGCGGCGTGCCCCAGTAGCGGTCCCGGGAGAGTGCCCAGTCCACGTTGCCCTCGAGCCACTTGCCGAAGCGGCCGTGCTTGAGGTGCTCGGGGTGCCAGCCGATGCGTTCGTTCTCCCGGAGGAGCGCCGGCCGGCGCTCCGCGGTGCGGGCGAACCAGGAGGTCTTGGCCCAGTAGAGCAGGGGGGTGCCGCAGCGCCAGCAGTGCGGGTAGGCGTGCTCGTAGGCCTCCTCGGCCTCGAGCCGGCGGCGGGCGTCGAGGTCGTCGATGATGCCGCGGTCGGCGTCCTTGACGAACTGGCCCGCCCAGGGCGTGATCTCGTCCGTGAAGGCACCGTCGGGGCCGACGGGGTTCAGCACCGGCAGGTCGTGGGCGCGGCCGGTGGCGGCGTCCTCCTCGCCGAAGGCGGGGGCGGTGTGCACCAGACCGGAGCCGTCCTCGGTGGTGACGTAGTCCGCGGTGACGACGCGGGCGCCCCGGTCGTCGAGCTCGAGCAGCGTGAAGGGGCGCTCGTAGCGCCAGCCGGCGAGGTCGGTGGCGGTGTAGTGCCCGACGATCGGGGCGTCGGGGTAGCGGCGGGCGGCGGCGGCCTCGGCCATCACCAGGTCGGGCCGGTCGTCGTCGGTGTGCACCCGGGCGTAGGCGATGTCGGGGCCGATGGCGACGCCGACGTTCGAGATCAGGGTCCACGGCGTGGTCGTCCACACGAGCAGGTCGAGGGGATCCGCATCGGGCCGGCCCACCACGGGGAAGCGCACGTAGATCGAGGGGTCGACCACGTCCTGGTAGCCCTGGGCGACCTCGTGTGACGACAGGGCGGTGCCGCACCGGGGGCAGTACGGCGAGACCCGGTGGCCCTCGTAGAGCAGGCCCTCCTGCCACATCTGCTTGACCAGCCACCACACCGACTCGACGTAGGTGTTGTCCAGGGTCCAGTAGGCGTCGGCGGTGTCGATCCAGGTGCCCGAGCGCTCCGTGAGCGCGGTCCAGTCCTCGACGTAGCGACGCACCGAGGCTCGGCACTTGGCGTTGAACTCGGCGATGCCGTAGGCCTCGATGTCGCCTTTGGTGGCGAGCCCGAGCTCCTTCTCCACCTCGAGCTCCACCGGCAGGCCGTGGCAGTCCCACCCCCCTTTGCGGGGGACCCGTCGACCCCGCATGGTCTGGAAGCGGGGGAAGATGTCCTTGTAGACGCGGGCCCAGACGTGGTGCAGACCGGGCCGGCCGTTGGCGGTCGGGGGGCCCTCGTAGAAGATCCAGGGCTCGCCGTCCTTGCGGGCCCGGGCCACGGCGGCGACCACGTCGCCGTCGCGCCAGCGCGCCGCGGTGCGCGCTTCGAGGGCGGGCAGATCGAGGTTGGGGTCCACGGGGCCGAACGCCATAGCGCCCCTAGAGTAAGAGGTGGCGCGCCGGCATCGGCGCGCCGATCCGCGAGCGACACGATCGAGGAGCGACCCCTGACCCCGCAGTTCCAGGCCGATGGCGAGGGCGCGCTGCTCCTGTGGGTGCACGTGCAGCCCGGTGCCCGGCGGGCCGAGGTCGTGGGCGCCCACGGCGACGCCCTCAAGGTGCGGGTGACCGCGCCGCCCGTCGACGGCCGGGCCAACACGGCCGTCGCCGCGGTCCTCGCCGACCACTTCGGCGTGCCCGGGCGCGACGTGGTCCTGGTGACCGGGGCCACGAGTCGACGGAAGCGATTTCGGGTGATCGGCCTGCCCGGTGCGCGGGTAGAAGCCCTCGTCAACGGCCGCCCGGCGTCCGGGAACACCTCCGGTCTCCCCGATGTTCGGGAGGCCCGCCGACCTTGACCCTCGACACCCTCTGGCGTACAGTCCGGCACCTTTTGCCCGCCGGCAGCGGGCCCACGGGCGCCCCCGATGCGCCCGGCGACGAACGGAGTTCCATGCCCTCCACGAAGAAGACCGCGGGCACGGCCGCCCCCGCCACCAAGAAGGCGTCCACCAAGAAGGCCGCGGCCCCGGCGAAGAAGGCCGACGCGAAGAAGGCCGCGCCGGCGGCCAAGAAGGCGTCCACGAAGAAGGCCGCGGCCCCGGCGAAGAAGGCCGACGCGAAGAAGGCCGCGCCAGCGGCCAAGAGCGCACCCGCCAAGCAGGCCGCGGCGACCGCGAAGGCACCGGCGAAGAAGGCACCGGCGAAGAAGGCACCGGCGAAGAAGGCGACCAAGGCGACGACCCGGAAGCGGGTCGCGCCGGCGGCGCCCAAGACGGCGGTGAAGCTCGACGCGTTCCAGACGCGCCAGCGCGACATCCTCCTCGCCGAGCGCGAGAAGGCTGAGCACTCGGCGGCGGTGTGGCAGGCCGAGGCCGATGCGCTCGCTGCCGACCGCGAGCCCGGCGACGTGCAGTTCGACGAGGAGTCCGGTGAGGGCGACACCCTGGCCGTCGAGCGTGAGCGAGACCTCGCCATCAGCGCCGGCGAGCGCGCCAAGATCGAGGAGATCGACGCGGCGCTGGCCCGCCTCGCGGCCGGTACGTACGGGCTCTGCGAGTCCTGCGGCAAGAAGATCCTCAAGGCACGGCTCGAGTTCATGCCGGAGGTCGCCGTCTGCGTCGACTGCAAGGCAGGCGGCCTCGGCCGCCTCTAGGGGGCGGGCGATGGTCGCAGGGCGCCGGTCCGCACGTCACCCCTGGCTCATCGCCGGGGTGGCGTTCGCGGTCTACGCCCTCGATCAGGCCACGAAGTCGTGGGCCGTGAACCGGCTGTCGGACGGATCGACCATCGACCTCATCGGGAGCCTGCGCTTCAACCTCGCCTTCAACAGCGGGGCGGCGTTCAGCCGCGGCACCGGCTTCGGTCCCGTCATCGGTCTGCTCGCCATCGTCATCGTGGTGGTGCTGCTCTGGACCAGCCGGTCGGCGGCCTCGAAGGTGTCCGCGGTGGCGGTCGGCCTGGTGCTCGGCGGCGCCCTCGGCAACCTCTCCGACCGCCTGCTGCGTGAGGGCCCCGGTGGGTTCCTCGGGGGTGCCGTGGTGGACTTCATCGACCTGCAGTGGTGGCCGATCTTCAACATCGCCGACAGCGCGGTGGTGGTGGGCGGCATCCTGCTCGTCCTGAGCGCCGGCTTCGGGGGCGGCGGTGAGTCCGAGGACACCGAGGGCGCCGACGGGGCCGGCGGCGCCGCGGGTGCCGCCGGCGGCTCGGAGGACCGACCGGCGGACGCCGAGCCCGCCGACGCCGAGCCCGCCGACGCCGAGTCGTGACGGGCGGCGGCGCCACCGTGGTGCCGGATGCGCTCGACGGTGAGCGGGTCGACCGGGTGATCGCCCTCGTGACCGGGTGCAGTCGTTCGACCGCAGCGGCGCTTGTGGCCGCGGGTGCGGTGCTGCTGGACGACGAGGTCGTCACGACGCGCTCGGCGAAGGTCTCGGCCGGACAGTCGCTGACGGTGCCCGAGGTGGACCTCGACCCCCGGGCCGCGGAGCCCGACCCGTCGGTCGAGCTCGTGGTGGTGCACGAGGACGACGACGTCCTGGTGGTCGACAAGCCCGCCGGCCTCGTCGTGCACCCGGGTGCCGGCCACGATCGGGGGACCCTGGTCCAGGGCGCCCTCGCCCGCGCCCCGTCGATCGCGGGCGTCGGCGACCCCGGCCGTCCCGGCATCGTCCACCGCCTCGACCACGGCACCTCGGGCCTCCTGGTGGTGGCCAAGAGCGCCGTCGCCTACGACTCGCTCGTCGCCCAGTTCGGTTCCCGCTCGGTCGACCGGCACTACGTCGCGCTCGTGTGGGGACATCCGGTCGACGACGCCGGCCTCGTCGATGCGCCCATCGGCCGGTCGGCCCGGCGGCCGACCCGGATGACGGTCGCGGCCTCGGGGCGCGAGGCTCGCACCCGCTTCGAGGTGCAGCGGCGGTTCGACGAGCCGGCGGCCACCGCCCTCGTGGCCTGCATCCTCGAGACCGGCCGGACCCACCAGATCCGGGTGCACCTCTCGGCCATCGGCCACCCCGTGGTGGGTGACGACCAGTACGGGGGCGTGCGCCCTGCGCTCTCACCGGCCCGACCGCTGCTGCACGCCGCCTCGCTCGGCTTCACGCACCCGGTCACGGGCGAGCACCTGGCCTTCACCGCCGAGCTGCCGCCGGACTTCCTGGACGTCCTCGACCGCCTGTCCTGAGCGACCGGCGCCGGTGGTCGGCGACGGCCCCGCCGGCGTGGACGCCCCGGATCAGTCGGCGGCGACCGCGTCGTCGGACCCGAGCGCCGCGCTCCACGGCAACGCGCCACCGTCGGGCGCCCCCTCGTCGGGCCAGGGCAGCTCGCCGCGGGTCATGCGGGCCAGGTCGGCGAGGTGGAACGAGTCGAGGAAGCGGCGCATGTGCTCACCGGCGTCCCCCCAGATCGCGAGCAGCACGCACTGGCCCTCGTGGTCGCACGCGCCGTCGGTGTGCGGGGCCCCGAAGTCGCCGGCCACGATCGGGCCGTCCACGGCGCTGACGATGTCCGACAGCCGGATCTCCTCTGGCGGGCGGGCCAGCACGTAGCCGCCGCCCACCCCGCGCTTCGACCGCACCAGGCCGGCGCCCTTCAGGGCCAGCAGGATCTGCTCGAGGTAGGGCTGGGGGAGACCGGTGCGCTCCGCGATGTCTCGCACCGAGGTGGGGCCGTCCTCGCCCCCGTGCAGCGCCAGCGACAGCAGCGCTCGGCTGGCGTAGTCGCCACGGGTCGAGACCTTCACGGCGCACATGGTAGGACCCGGTCGGTGCCCCAACTGGCCGAGCCGCGCCGGAGATGATGGAGTGTGACCACGACCGGAGCCCGGCACCCGGCCGGAAAGGACTGAGGTGGGCGATCACCCGCTCGTCCCCGACTACGGGGGCGCCTGTTTGAGCAACGTGGTCCCGGCGCTCCTCGAGCCGGGCGACGACCCTCCGGCGTGGCTGCCCGCGGTCGCTGCCGAGGCCGACCAGGTCGTCCTGCTCCTGCTCGACGGACTGGGCTGGGACCAGCTGGCGACCCGCCGGTCGCTCGCGCCCAACCTGGCGGCCATGGCCGGCGCCGACATCCTCACGGTCGCCCCGAGCACGACCGCGACGGCGCTGACGTCGTTGGCCACGGGCACGGCGCCCGGGGTCCACGGGGTGGTCGGCTATCGCATGGTCGAGCAGGGTGAGGTGCTGAACGTCCTGCGCTGGAGCACGCCCGGCGGCGACGCCCGCCGCCGCATCGAGCCCCGGGGGGTCCAGGCCGAGGCCTCGTTCGGGGCCCAGCGCCCGCCGGTGGTCACCCGGGCCGAGTTCGTCGACACCGGCTTCACCCAGGCCCACCTCCACCAGGTGCGCTTCACCGGGTACCGCGTCCCGTCGACCCTCGTCACCGAGGTGCGCCGCCTCACGCAGGCCGGTGAGCCCTTCGTCTACGTGTACTACGACGGCATCGACAAGGTCTCCCACGAGTACGGGCTGCGCGAGCACTACGACGCGGAGCTGACCTTCAGTGATCGCCTCGTGAGCGACCTGCTGGCGGTGATGCCGCCCGGAGCCGTGCTGGTGGTCACCGCCGACCACGGCCAGGTGGACGTCGGCGAGAACATCCTCGCCCCGGACCCCGCGGTCCTGGCCCATGTCCGCCAGCAGTCGGGCGAGGGGCGGTTCCGCTGGCTCCACGCGGTGCCCGGCCACGAGCACGCGCTGGCCGAGGCCGCCCGGGAGTGCCACGGCGACGTGGCGTGGGTGCGCACCCTGGCCGAGATCGAGATGGAGGGCTGGTTCGGCCCGACCCTGAGCGCGGCGGCCCGTGCCCGCCTCGGCGATGTCGCCCTCGTGGCCCGCGAGGACGTGTCGTTCTCGGAGCCGGCCGACACCGGCGTGTTCGAGCTCGTGGGGCGCCACGGCTCGCTGACGCCCGCCGAGATGCGGGTCCCGCTGCTCGCCGCCGCGTCAGGCTGATCCCACCCGGGCACGCGGCGCCCGCAGCCCGCGGGGTAGACAGGAGAGATGTCCGACGTGTCCGACCCCACCGACGCCCGAGATCGCACCGACCCGAGCGAGGACGGCCGGCCCGAGGTGGAGCGCGGCGAGATCGTCGTGCCGACCGACGGGGCCACCACCGCGCCCGACGGCGAGGCCGAGACGGAGGCCCCGCGCGAGTCGGTGTCCGAGCCCGCCAAGGTCATGCGGGTCGGTTCCATGATCAAGCAGCTGCTCGACGAGGTCCGCTCCACCGAGCTCGACGAGTCGAGCCGCGAGCGGGTCCGGGAGATCTACGAGACCTCGGTCCGCGAGCTCGCCTCCGCCCTCTCGCCCGACCTCCAGGCCGAGCTCGAGCGCCTCTCGCCGCCCTTCGACGACGACGAGGTGCCGAGCGAGGCCGAACTGCGCGTGGCCAAGGCCCAGCTCGTGGGGTGGCTCGAAGGCCTCTTCCACGGCATCCAGGCCACGCTGTTCGCGCAGCAGATGGCCGCCCGTCAGCAGCTCGACGGCATGCGGGGCCAGCTCCCCCCGGGAGCGGAGGGGGACCACGGCCGGCCGGCGGGCCAGTACCTGTAGCCCGAGCTGCGTCGGCGGGTGACCGCTCCGGTCACAGGTCGAGGGTGGCGCCGGGGGTCACGCCACCGAAGCGCAGGATCTTGGCCTTGGTGTCGGCGAGCAGCGCCCGGGGCGCCTCGGCGGTCGCCCTGGCCACGGCGAGGGCCTCGTCGACGACCCGGTCGGCCGGGCCCACCGAGCGCAGCAGGCCGAGGCGGTGGGCCTCGACGGCGTCGATCGTGCGACCGGTGAGGCAGAGGTCGCGGGCCACGGCGCCGCCCACGAGCTCACGAAGGGGCCCGTAGACGACCGGGCCGAAGGTGCGCTCGGGGTGCGAGAAGCGGGCGGTGTCGGCGCCCACGCGCACGTCGCAGAGCACCGCGAGGTCGAACCCGCCGGCGATGGCGGGGCCGTTGACCGCGGCGACGAGGGGGAGCGGGAAGGTAAGCACGGTGGCGTGGTAGCGATCGCTCGACGCCCACAGGCGCTCGGCGAGCGCCGGGTCCTCGGCGGCGACGGTGAACTCGCCCAGATCGAACCCGGCGCAGAACGTCGTGCCGGCGCCGGTGAGCACCACGCAGCGCACCGACTCGTCCGCGGCGAGCTCGTCGAGGGCGTCGGCGAGGGCGTCTCGCAGCGCGATCGACAGGGCGTTGCGGCGGTCGGGGCGATCGAGGGTGAGCAGAGCCACCCCGTCGGCGGGGCGGTCGAGTCGGAGCTCGGGCATCGGGCGGCGGGTCCTCCCCGTTTCGGCTACCGTGGCGAATCACACGGGTGTAACTCTCGTCCACAGGCTGGGGACGAGAGTTGTGGACCGTGTGTGGACAACCGTATTGCCCCACGAGGGATCGGCGCCGCGGCGCCAGGAGCACACCAGGAGGCCCGGACCGGGTGCCAGATTCGTTCACCCACCTCCACACCCACACCGAATTCTCCATGCTCGACGGGGCGTCCCGCATCGGCGAGGTGGTCGCGGCCGCCGCCGAGGACGGCATGCCCGCGCTCGGCATCACCGACCACGGCAACATGTACGGCGTCCTCGACTTCTACCGGGAGTGTCGGGACAAGGGCGTCAAGCCCATCATCGGCAGCGAGCTCTACCAGGCGTGGGACAGCCGCCACGAGCGCCCGCCGCGTCGGGGTCGCCAGGACGACACCGGCGGGGAGACCGAGGGCGGCCGCAAGCTCTACTACCACCTGACCGCGCTGGCCGAGAACGCCACCGGCTACAAGAACCTCATCCAGCTGGCCAGCCGGGCCTTCCTCGAGGGCTACTACTACAAGCCCCGCGTCGACTGGGAGCTGCTCGAGAGCCACAGCGAGGGCGTCATCGTCACCAC
>CAZYPY010000116.1:0-9780 GCA_964649545.1 uncultured Microthrixaceae bacterium
ACCACGGCGCCGGCGCCGATCGACGAGCCCGGCCGCGCCACCACCCCGATGCCCAGGTCGGCGCCGTCGCCCACCCGCACGTTGCCGGCCAGGTGGCTGCCCGGCCCGATCGTGGCGAAGTCGCCGACCACCACGTCGTGGCTCAGGGTCGCAGCGATGTTCACGATGGCATGGCGGCCGACCCTCACGTTGGTGGTGAGCACGGCGGCGGGACCCACGTAGGCGCCCTCCCCGAGGACGACCTGCGAGCCCACCTGCGCCGACGGATGCACCAGCGTGGCCGCCCGCCGGCCCGCGGCCGCGGCCTCGTCGGCGACTCGGCGGCGCACCGCAGGGTCACCGATGGCGACCACCACCTCGGCGTCGGGCTCGAGCGAGCCGTCGCCGAGGCGCGCCACGGGGCCGATCACCGCGGCGCCGCGCGCCGCGAGCAAGTCGGCGGTGCGGTCGTCGTCGGCCAGGAAGCCGAGGAACCGCCACACCGGCGCGGGGGCGGCCGCGTTCAGCGCCTCGACCGTGTCGAGGGCCTCGCGGCCCTGGCCGCCCGCGCCGACGATGACGAGGGCCCGCGGCGGGGCCACCCGCTCAGATGCCGTAGAGGGCCCGGCAGTTGGCGCCGGCGATCAGCTGCTGCTGGTCCTCCGGGAGCGGGGCGATGGTGTCGGCCAGCTCCTTGGTGATGCCGGGGATCTTCGAGTCGGGGTGCGGGTAGTCGGTGGCCCAGACGATCCGGTCGGCGCCCACGTACGGCGAGGTGGCCGTGAACGGGATGGTCGACTCGTCGGCGTCGAAGGAGATCCAGCACTGGCGCCGGAAGTACTCCGACGGGTCCTTGTCGAGCCACGGGATGTCGAACCCGTACATGTGGAAGTGGTGGTCCATGCGCTCGAGCCAGGGCACCACCCAGCCGCCGTTCGTCTCGAGGAACACGACCTTCAGCTCGGGGAAGCGCTGGCAGACGCCACCGGCCAGGAAGAAGGTCATCGCCGCCATCATGTCGACCGGGTTGCCGATCATCTGGCTGAAGAAGATGTTGTCGACGTTGATGTCCGCGTCCTCCTGGACGGGGATCTCCGAGGTCTTCATCCGGTGCAGGCGCAGGCCCTGCACCGCGCCGGGCAGGTCGGCCGACATGAGCGGGTGCAGGCCCACGGGCAGGCCGTGGTTCGACGCCGCCGTCCAGATGGGGTCGTAGACCGGGTCCATGAACGGCTTCCAGTCGACCGCCGGGTTGGGACGGCACTGCACGCCGACGATCTCGGGGCGCCCACCCACCCGCTCGATCTCGGCCGCGGCGGCCTCGGGGTCGCGGTGCGGCAGCACGGCCACGCCGTGCAGACGGCCGTTCGAGTCCTGCACGTGCTCGGTGAGCCAGTCGTTGTAGGCCTGGCACTGCGCGACCACGACGTCCATGGGGTGCTGGCTCTGGAACGACAGGAGGAAGGTCGGGTACAGCACCGACAGCTCGATGTCGTCGGACGACATGTCGGCCATGCGCATCTGGGCGTCCCAGCCGCCCGAGCGCATGTCGGAGTAGCGCAGCTCGCCCCGGTGCGCGGCCTCGCGCTCCTCGGCGGGCAGGCCGCCGGCGGCGGCGAAGGCGAACACGTCCGCCTCGATGCGGCGGTCGCCCACGACGACCCAGTCCTTGCCCTCGTCGTCGGTCTCGACGTGGAAGACCTTGTCCTCGTAGCCCTTGGGGGCGTACTTGGGCAGGTCGTGCGGCGGCTCGATGATGTGGCCGTCGGCGTCCATGAACTGCAGGTCAGCCATGTCGGGTCCTCTTCCTACTGGTCGGGGGGCGGGTCGGTCGGGGGCTTCGAGCCGCTGGCGGCGTCGAGGATCTTCTGGGCCTTCTCGAGCAGCGACATCAGGCTCACCGGCTCGGCCGGGGGCTCGAAGGGGCGGCCCGAGGGCACGGGCGAGGTGTCGACGTGGGCGGCCTCGGCCCGCAGGGCGGCGGCGGTGCAGGCCTCGCGGGGCCGGTGGGCGAACGGGTCGAACTGGAACGCCCGGCAGGCGTTGCCGTGGGTCATGAGGTCGACCTCGGCCTGCGGCACGCCCCCGAGCGCCTTGGCGAGCGACTCGGGCGCGGTCGGCCACGTGGAGTCGCTGTGGGGGTAGTCGTGCTCCCAGCAGATGTTCTCGACGCCGATGCGGTCGCGCATGGCGATGCCCGCGGCGTCGTCGATGAAGCAGGCCAGGAAGTGCTCGCGGAAGATGTCGCTCGGCCGCTTGCCCCCGAAGTCCGAGCCGGTCCAGGTGCGGTGGTGCTCGAAGACGTAGTCGGCCCGCTCGAGCAGGTACGGAACCCAGCCGATGCCACCCTCGGACAGGGCGATGGTGACCGGGAACTCACGGGGCACCCGCGACCACATGAGGTCGGCCGCCGCGTTCAGCAGCCCGACCGGCTGCAGGGTGATCATGGTGGTGATCGGCGCCTCGAGCGAGGTGATGGTGACCTCCGAGGACGAGCCCAGGTGGAGGCAGATCACGGTGCCCTCGTCGGCGCAGGCCTTCCAGAACGGGTCCCAGTGGGGGTTGTGGAAGCTGGGCTGGCCCAGCTTCTCGGGGTTCTCCGAGAAGGTGACCGCGTGGCAGCCCTTGGCGGCGAGGCGCCGGACCTCGGCGGCCATGAGCTCGGGGTCCCAGAACGGCAGCACGCCGAGGGGGATGAACCGGCCGGGGTAGGCGCCGCACCAGTCCTCGACGTGCCAGTCGTTGTAGGCCTGCAGCACCGCGAGGCCGAGCTCGGGGTCGTCGGCCTTGGTGAAGACCTGCCCGCAGAACTGCGGGAACGACGGGAAGTTGAGCGAGCCGAGCACGCCGCCGGCGTTCATGTCCTCGACCCGCTTGTGGATGTCGTAGGTGCCCTGACGGATCTCGGCGAAGCTCGTGGGGTCGACGCCGTACTCCTCGGGGGGGCGACCGGCCACGGCGTTGAGGCCGATGTTGGGGATCTCCTGGCCCTCGAAGAGCCAGACGTCGGTGCCGTCGTCCTTGTGCTCGACCCGGGGGGCGCGGTCGGCCCACTTGGCGGGGAGCCGTCCCTCGAACAGGTCGGGGGGCTCGACGCAGTGGTCGTCCACGCTCACGAGGATGAGGTCGTCGGGCGAAACGTCGGGCGACATCGCCACGAGCGTAGCGACCGGCCCGGCGGCGAGCGCAGTCGAGGGCCGGTCCGAGGAGCGCGGCACCCGTTCAGCTCCTCGTCCTCGCCTCCGACAGGGAGGTGGGCCTATACTCGGCCGATCACCCGGTGAAGCGAAACGAGGAGCGTCTCGGTGGGACGCCCTAGGAGGACGCAGGACATGCGCTATCCCCTTCCGATGCCCTTCGGTTGGTTCCAGGTCGCGTGGCCCGACGAGGTGCCCGCGGGCCAGGCCGTGCCGCTGTACTACTTCGGCCGCCACCTCGTGGCCTGGCGCGGCGAGGACGGCGAGGCCCACCTGATGGACGCCTTCTGCCCGCACCTCGGCAGCCACCTCGGCTACGGACTCGGCGAGGACGGCAAGCACGGCGGCAACGTCAAGGGCTGCAACCTCGTGTGCCCGCTCCACAACTGGGTGTTCGACGGCGAGGGCAACGTCGTGGACGTGCCCTACAGCGACCGCCTGAACAAGCGGGCCAAGGTCCGCTCGTACCCCGTGGTCGAGCGCAACGGGGCGATGTTCGCCTGGTACCACCCCACCGACGAGGCCCCCAAGTGGGAGATCCCCGAGGTGCCCGAGCTCAACGACCACCCCGAGTTCACCAAGACCTACCGCAAGCACTTCAAGGTCAAGACCCACTGGCAGGAGATCGCCGAGACCGTCGCCGACGCCGCCCACGTGCAGCAGCACCTCGTGGAGTTCGAGCGCAACCTGGGCATCGAGCCCGGCACCAGCCCCCGCCCGCAGGTCGAGGAGTACACCACCACCTTCCCCGACTCGCGCATGCGCTTCTACCAGCCCTTCCCCACCCCTCGGGGCCTGGTCGAGGGCCGGATCGACACCGACAGCAACGGCCCCGGTCATGCGGTCACCTGGTTCACCGGCCTGGTCGACACCATCACCCTCGGCTGCGCCATCCCCGTCGACCAGGACACCACCGAGCTGCGCATGACCTTCGCCGTGCGCGACCTCGGCGACGAGGCCCTCACCACCTCGGTGGCCGAGGCCTTCGTCGAGGGCATCGCCGGCCAGACCGTCGAGGACGTGCCCATCTGGGAGAACAAGGCGTACGTGGTGAAGCCCGCGCTCGCCGCCGGCGACGGACCCATCATGAAGTTCCGCAAGTGGGCCGCGCAGTTCTACGCCGAGGGGCTCGACCTCGACCAGGAGATGTACGAGCCGGCCGCGCCGGTCTGATCCACTGAGCCGGCGAGGGCGGACCCGCCCTGCCGCGCACCCCTCGACGCCGGTCGCCCGGTTTCGGGACCAACCCTGGCCGACCCGGGCCCACGTCTCCCTCCGGTGGCGCGCCTGCCCGTTCGGCGAGATCCTCGCCGAGGTACCCGCGGTGGGCCCGGTCGTCGACGTCGGCTGCGGCCACGGCCTGCTCTCCCTGGCTCTGGCCGCCTCGTCGTCGAGCCGTGAGGTGCTGGGTCTCGACATCGACGAGGCCAAGCTCTCGGCGGCTCGCATCGCCGCCCGCACCACGCCCACCCTCGACAACGTCCGCTTCGCCTCGGCAGACCCCCGCGAGCCGTGCCCGGGCACCCCGGCCGCCGTCTGCGTGGTGGACGTCCTGTACCTGCTCGAGCGCCCGCACCAGGAGGCGCTCGTGCGCACGCTCGCCCGGGGCCTCGCGCCGATGGGCCGCCTGGTGATCAAGGAGATGGCGCCGACCCCGCGCTGGAAGCACCGGTGGATGCAGGCCCAGGAGCTCCTGGCCACGCGCGTGGCGAGGATCACCGCCTCCGAGGACGGGGCGCTGTGCTACACCCCACCCGCGACCGTCGGCGGCTGGATGCGCGACGAGGGCCTCGTCGTCGCCGACCGCGCGGTCGACCACGGCCTCCCCTACCCCCACCACCTGATCGTCGGCACGGCCCCCGGATGACGATGCCGACACCCCCGTCGCTGACCATCGTCGTCCCGATGTGGAACGAGGCGGAGGGCGCCGCCCACGCGGTCGAGGTCCTCCTCGACACGGGCCGTCTCCACGTCGCCGTGCACGACCTGTCGAGTGTGGAGCTGGTCGCAGTGGACGACGGGTCGACGGACGCGACGCCCACGATCCTCGATCGCCTCGCCCGCGAGCACGACGAGGTCCGGGTGGTGCACCACGAGCGCAACCGCGGTCTCGGCGCCGCCGTGCGCACCGGGATCGCGGCGTCGTCGGGTGACCTGCTGCTGTACACCGACGCCGACCTGCCGGCCGAGCCCGCCGCGCTGGGCGAGGCCCTCCGCCTGCGGGCCGAGACGGGGGCCACCCTGGTGGCGGCGTACCGGAACGACCGGGCCGACGACGGTCCCCGCCGGTACCTCTACTCGCTGGTGTGGAACGCCCTCTGCCGCCTGGCCCTCGGCATCCGTGTCCGTGACGTCAACTTCGCGTTCAAGCTTGTCGACGGGCCGTCGGCCAGGAACCTGACCCTCACCACCGACGGCGCCTTCGTCGACGCCGAGCTGGTGGCGCGGATCACCGCCGCAGGTGGTGCGGTCGTCCAGTTCGGGACCGACTACTGCGCCCGCCAGGCCGGCCACTCCTCGCTCTCGAGCCCCGCGGTGATCGCCGACATGCTCCGCGAGCTCCGTCGGCTGCGCCCCGAGCTCCGGTCGGCGCGCGCCGCCACCCGGACCACGACGCTATGAGCCGCTCGCTCGTGGTCAACGCCGACGACTACGGCCTGACCCTGGGCGTGTCCTCGGCCATCCTCGACGCCCACGAACGGGGCGTGGTCACGAGCACCTCGGTGCTCACCCTGGCGCCAGCGTTCCCGGCGTCCGCCCCCTGGCTGCGCTCGCACGAGCGCCTCGCCACCGGGCTGCACCTCGCCCTCGTGGGCGAGGATCCGCCCACGCTCACCGCGGCCGAGATCCCGACGCTCGTGACCGACCGGGGCCGGCTCCACGAGAGCTGGCGGACGCTCGTCCCCCGGCTCGCCACCGGTCGGGTCGACCCCGACGACGTCCGGCGCGAGCTCTCGGCGCAGCACGAGGCCTTCGTGGGCGCGGGCCTCACCCTCAGCCACCTGGACAGCCACCAGCACCTCCATCTCTGGCCCTCGGTCACGGCGGTCGTCCTCGACCTCGCCGACGCGTGGGGGCGCCCGGCGGTGCGCCTCCCCTCGGCCCACCGCCGGGGACCGACGGCCTTGGGCGTGCGCGCCCTCGGCCGCCGTCTGGGCCAGCGGCTCGATCGCGCCGGCCTCGCCCACGCCGACGCCTGCTTCGGGCTCGACGAGAGCGGCCGGCTCGACCGAGACGCCTGGGACCCACTGCTCCGGCGCCTGCGCGGCCTGCCCGACGGCACCGTGGTCGAGATCGGCACCCATCCGGGGGCCGCCGAGGACCCGTCCCGAGCGCGCTACCCCTGGGGCTTCGCGTGGCCGGCCGAGCACCGGGCGCTCACCGATCCGACGCTGCGGGCCGCCATCGCCGACGCTGGCTACGACCTGGTGTCCTACGCCGACCCCGTGGTGACCCGACGGGTCACGGGCTCGAGGACGGCGGGATCGAACGGCTCGGGGGCGCGGGCCTCGTCGACGGGCACGGGCGGGTAGATCTCGTCGCTGGCGAGCACGACCGTCCAGCCGTCGCCCTCCCCCGGGCCCGCGGCGAGGGCGACGAGGCGCAGGAAGGTGCCGTTCTTCTCGTACGGGCCGTCGCTCGTGTAGCCGAACAGCACCTCGAAGCGGCCCCCGGTGGTGTGGCGGTCCATCACGAACAGCGACGGCCCGAGCCTCGAGCGCAGCGCGCCGAGCGCGACGTCGAGACCGAGACCGACCACGTTGGACGGGTCCAGCCCGTAGAACGAGCCCTGCAACGACTCGAACGACGCGATCGTGCCGTCGGGGTCGAGCTCGAGGACGGCGATGCGATCGCCCGCCCAGGTCGCCATCTCCTCGACGACGTCCTGGCGCGCCTGGCGGGCCTGGCGAGACCGCAGCAGCACCCGCCGGGGCGGGACGGCGGCGCGGACGGCGTCGGCCTCGGTGCCGGTGGGCACCAGATCGGGCACGCCGCCGTCGGCGCCGGCGAGGATGCCCGCCTCACCACCGGCCTCGCGCTCGTCGAGGGCGGCACGCAGCTGGGCGACCTCGGACTGCCAGACGTGGCCGTTGCGGGGTAGGTCGGCGACGACCTCGTCCGTGGCGGCCTCCATGGTGGCCACCACCTCACGCAGCTCCTCGAGGGGCGCCTTGTAGAGGCTGAACGGCTCGTTGAACACCGTGGAGGTGCTGACGGGGAGGTCGCGCTCCTCGGCGAAGCGCAACATGTCGGCGAACTCCGCCCAGTTGTCGCGCATCAGGCAGTGGTTGACCACGACGCTGGTGCCCGCCGAGTCCGCGTACTTCCGGAACCGGTCGAGGTTGGCCACGACCACGTCGAAGTCCGCGTTGCGGCGGATGGACTCGAACTGGTCCTTGTGGCTGGAGTCCATGGAGACGATGACGTGCACCGGCAGGTGCTCGAGCACCCGCTCGACCTTGGCGTTCCACTGGGTGCCGTTGGTGGTCACGTGGCACTCCGGCCGCAGGCCCATCTCGATCAGCAGGTCCCAGACCCGGTGGTTCTCGCGCATCATGAACGGCTCGCCCCCGACGAAGCGGGCCGTGCGCAGGTGGGGCAGGAACGCCTTCAGGTCCTCGAAGAACTCGTCGCCGTACACGGTCGGGATGGGCGGGCGCTTCTCGATGCGGGCGCGGATCCGCGAGGAGTAGAGGCCGTTGCAGTGGACGCACTCGAGGTTGCACGTGTTGCTCAGGCAGAAGCCGATCTCGGTGGGCCAGGGCAGGTCGCGGTCTTCGGCAGGAAGGCGGTCGTACTGCTTGAACTGCGGCGCCTCCTTGTCGTGCTCGGCCTCCCAACGGCAGGTGCCGCACCCGTAGGCGAAGTCGTACTGCTCGAGCGCCTCGCGGAGCATCGCGGCCCGGCGGCCCCGCCAGATGTCGGTGAGGCGCTCCTCGGTGACGTTGCCGAGGGGATAGGCGTTGTTCATGCAGCACGGGAGCACGAACCCCAGCGGGTCGAGCTCGAAGGTGCCGAAGGGCGCGTAGCAGGCCGACCGGAAGGCCTTGTCGCGGAGGTCGCGGCCTTCGTCGCAGCGCGCCCGGAGCTCGGCGGGAACCGGGGCGAAGCGCACGTCAGGCCGACCCGCGCGCGATGGCGGCGTCGAGGTCGGCCCGGAGCAGGCCGGCGACTTCGCCGACCCCGTCCTCGGCCATGACCTCCCAGTGCCCGGCGGCGACTCGTCGGACCTCGACCGTGCCCCCCACCCACTCGGCCCAGCCCATGGTGGAGTCGGTCGCGCCGGTGCCGCCGGCCCAGTAGAGGGTGAGGTCGCCACCGTAGGGCGCGGGCTCCCAGTCGGGGCCGGCGAGGCGCCAGAGGCGGTACCAGGAGTACCAGAGCCGGTGACCGGGACGGATCTGGCCGCGGCGGCGCAGGTCGGCCTCCCAGAGCACGGGCTGCAGCCACCGGTCGATGCGTCCGCGCTTCATGAGCTGGCGCACGAGGCCCTGGGGCCGACGCTTGGCCAGGGACCCGTAGTAACGGGCGCGCTGGACGAGCGGCAAGCTCGGGTCGGCCGGTGTGGGGATGCCCAGGTACGGGCTCTGGGGCGGACGTGTGCGGGAGTAGTCGATGCCCCGGTACCCGGGCCCGACGTCGATGATGCCGAGGAACGCGACCTCCTCGCCCTCGCGCTCGAGCACGCGGGCCATCTCGTAGGCCAGGATGCCCCCGAAGGAGTACCCGGCCAGGTGGTAGGGGCCCTCGGGCTGGATGCGGCGGACCTCGCTCAGGTAGCGGCGCGCCAGGGTGTCGATGCTCTTGATGGGCAGGCGCCGGCCGTCGAGGAACGGCGACTCGAAGCTGTAGAGGGTCTGGTCCTCGCCCATGGCCGCGGCCAGGTGCCGGTAGCGGTAGGCCGAGCCGTACAGGTCGTGGGTGAGGAACAGCGCCGGTCGCGCGGGGTCGCCCGCCTGGACGAGCGCGGCCTCACCCGCGTGGTGGGTGTGGCCGCGGATGGCCCGGGCCAGGTCCGCGACCGTCGTCCCGTCGAGCAGGGCGGACATCTGCACCTGGTGGCCGAGGCGCTCCTCCAGCCGGACCAGCATCTGGGCCGCGAGCAGCGAGTACCCGCCCAGGTCGAAGAAGTCGTCGTCGACGTGGACGACCGGGACGCCGAGCACGTCCTGCCAGAGCTCGACGAGCTGGCGCTCGAGGTCGTCGGCGGGCTCGGGGTGGTCGCCGGCGGCCGCGGCGGCGGGCCCGACGGCGGCGGTCGAGTCGGGCGAGCCGACCGAGCCGGGGCCTCCGTGGTCAGCGGGCTCGGCCGAGGGCGTGCGGCCCCGGCCGACGTCGACGAGGACCTGTCGGTCGAGCTTGCCGTTGGGCAGCTGTGGCAGGTCCTCGCGCAGGAGGAAGCGCGACGGAACCATGGCCGCCGGCACCCGCTCGGCCAGCTCCCGCCGGATCGCCTCGCCGGTGGTTGCGGCGTCGGTCGGCACGACGTGAGCCACGAGGATCCGGGTGCCGGTGGTGTCCTCGGCCGTGGTCACGACCGCGTCCTTGACCACGTCGAGGGCCAGGAGGGCGTCCTCGACCTCGCCGGGGATGATCCGCTGGC
>CAZYPY010000117.1:0-9743 GCA_964649545.1 uncultured Microthrixaceae bacterium
TCATCCACGAGGTGATCGACCCCAACGGCTTCCTGGCCAAGGAGGTCAAGGAGCCCGAGTGAGCCCGACGAAGGAGGGCGTGGCCCGAGCGGCCCGTGAGCGAAGCGAACAGGAGCGGGGAAGAGAGTGAGCGACACCGCGCCCGCCGCGCCGTCCTCGTCGCCCTTCCGCACCCGGTTCTGCGACCTGGTCGGGGTCGAGTACCCGATCGTGCAGACCGGCATGGGCTGGGTCGCCGGGCCGCGCCTGGTCGCGGCCTCGGCCAACGCCGGCATCCTCGGCATCCTCGCCGCCGCCACCATGGACTACGACCAGCTGGTCGGGGCCATCCGCGAGGTCAAGGAGAAGACCGACAAGCCCTTCGGCGTGAACCTGCGCTCGGACGCGCCCGATGCCGGCGAGCGCATCGACCTGCTCATCCGGGAGGGCGTCAAGGTCGGGTCGTTCGCGCTGGCCCCCAAACCCGATCTGATCGAGAAGCTGAAGGACGCCGGCGTGGTGGTCATGCCCTCCATCGGGGCCAAGCGCCACGCCGAGAAGGTGGCCGAGTGGGGCGTCGACGCCGTGCTCGTGCAGGGTGGGGAGGGCGGCGGCCACACCGGCGACGTGCCGACGTCGCTGCTCCTGCCCCAGGTGGTCGACGCTGTCGACCTGCCGGTGATCGCCGCCGGCGGCTACTTCGACGGTCGGGGCCTCGTGTCGGCGCTGGCCTACGGCGCCGCCGGGATTGCCATGGGCACTCGCTTCCTGCTGACCTCGGACTCCACCGTCGGCGATGCCGTCAAGCAGGTGTACCTGAGCAAGGGGGTGGGGGACACCATCCGCACGACCCAGGTCGACGGCGTGCCCCACCGGGTGCTGCGCACCGAGCTCACCGAGGAGCTCGACCGGACCGGGACCGTCAGCTCGCTGCCGCGGGCGGTCTCGAACGCCTTCCGCTTCAAGAAGCTCTCAGGCCGGTCGTGGAGCCAGATCGTGCGCGAGGGCGTGGCGATGCACAAGAACCAGGAGCTGACCTGGAGCCAGGTGGTCATGGCCGCCAACACCCCGATGCTGCT
The DNA here is from genome assembly GCA_964649545.1 of uncultured Microthrixaceae bacterium. GTDB lineage: Bacteria > Actinomycetota > Acidimicrobiia > Acidimicrobiales > DATDAH01 > JAEUJM01. The sequence goes on from CAZYPY010000117.1 coordinate 1,059, forward strand.
CAAGGCCTCGATGGTCGACGGTCGGCCCGACCTGGGGGTGATGTCGAGCGGTCAGGTCGTCGGCATGATCGACGACCTGCCGTCGGTCGACGACCTGGTGCAGCGGATCATGGCCGAGGCCGAGGCGGCCCGGTCCCGCCTCTGTCCCTGACGCTCGTTCAGCGCCGCGCGTACCACCGAGGGGTCGGCTCGGCGGTGGCGATGTTCGCCGTCGCGGTGCCGTCCGACCGGCGCGCGGTCAGCGGCTCGATTGGTCGCCCTCGGGGAGGTGGGCGAAGACCCGGGCGTGGTAGCGGCACAGCACGCCGTCGAGCAGGCGACGGGCCTGTGCGTGGGCCCCGCGGTCGAGCGCGTCGTAGGCCTCGTCGAGGTCGGCCAGGTCGTCGGTGAGGTCGGCTCGGGAGATGACGACCGGGTCGTGCGGCCGGTCGGGGAGGGGGGTGCCGCCCATGGGTGCTCCTGTTCGTGGGTGTCCGCCGTGGTGTGAGGACGGAACCTAGAACCTTCTAGGTAGCAGGTCAATGGCCCACTGCACTACGGTGCCGGCGTGGCCGCGGAACGACGTACGCGTCGCCGGCGCCTGCCTCCGGAGCAGGGGCGGCGAGCCCTGCTCGACGCGGGCCGGGCCCTCGTCATGGAGCAGCCGGCGGCCTGGCCGCTCGAGCACGTTCGTCTGACCGAGGTCGCGGAGCGGGCCGGGGTCTCGGTGGGCGCGCTGTACCACTACTGGGACAGCCAGGACGCCTACCGCGACGACCTGCTCGACGACCTGTTCTCGCCCGAGCGCTACCCCCCGAGCCCGCTCCCGGGGCAGCTGGTCGACGACGACGGCGTCGTGCCCCTGGCCGAGCTGGTGCGGAGCGGGGCCGCGCTCGAGTTCGCCACCCTGCGGGACACCCCCGAACTGCGCCTGCTGATGGCCATGTGGGCGGCCGACGCGCCCGAGGTCGACGCCCGCATCGCGCAGCAGTACCGCGCCGTGGGCGAGCGCTGGTCCGGGTTCTACGCCGAGGCTCTCGACGCCTACGGCCTCGAGCTGCGGCCGCCGTTCACGCCGGCGCTCATGGCCACCCTCATCACCGCGCTGGGCGAGGGCCTGGCCGTGCGCGCCACCGTCGATCCCGAGGCCGTGCCCGCCGACCTGGGGGACGACCCCGACCGGCCGTGGGGATTGCTGGCCTGCGCGATCTTCGCGCTCCTGCCGGGCCTGACCCGGCCCGTCGACGGCGACGGCGACCTCTGGGACCTCGCCGACCGGTTGGCCGCCGCAGCCCGCGCCGCGGCCGGCCCGGGGCGGGTGGCGCCGTGAGCGACGGTGCGCCGGTCGACGGGGTGCGGAGACGTCGCCGGCGCAAGCGCCTGACCGCCGAGCAGGGCCGCCAGGCCCTGCTCGACGCCGGCCGGGCCATGGCCCACGAGCAACCGGCGGGCCCGCCGCTCGAGCACATCCGCTTGACCGACGTCGCGGAGCGGGCCGGCGTGTCGGTCGGCGCGCTCTACCACTACTGGGAGAGCCAGGACGACTACCGAGACGACCTGCTCGACGAGGTCTTCGCGCCCCATCGCTTCGATCCTCCGGGCGACGACCTCGGCGGCGACCTGCTGGAGCTCATCCGGACCGGTACCGAGTCGGAGCTCGATCGGCTGCGCAGGAGCCCCGACCTGCGGGTGCTGATGGCCATGTGGGCGGCCGCCGATCGCGTCATCGAGTCGCGGGTGGCCGCCCACTTCCGGGCGGTGGGGGAGGACTGGGCCGCGTTCTACGAGTCGGTGTTCACCGCCTTCGGACTCGAGGTGCGGCCGCCGTTCTCCTACGCCCAGGTGGCCGCGCTGCTCACCGCGGTGGGCGACGGCCTGGCGGTGCGCTCGAGCGTCGACCCGGATGCCGTGCCGACCGATGTGGAGGTCGACGGCGAGGGCCGCTGGACCTTGCTCGGCGCCGCCCTCGTGGCGCTCCTGCCGGCGTTCAGCCGGCCCATCGGCGGTGCGGCGACGTTCGCCGATCACCTCGCCACGGTGCGCGCCCTCGTCGAGGACCCGCCGGCCCCCGCCGAGCGCTGACGTTTTGTTCTGGCTCCCGATTCGACCGCCAGGGCGGTCGAATCGGGCGCCGGTCCGGGGGGACGGCCCGCGTCGGGCACGGACGATCGGTCGCGACGGTCAGCGTCGACCGTCGGTCGCGACCGTCAGCCGAGGCGCTCGATGATGGTGACGTTGGCCTGGCCGCCGCCCTCGCACATGGTCTGGAGGCCGTAGCGGCCGCCGGTGCGCTCGAGCTCGTTGAGCAGGGTCGTCATCAGGCGGACGCCGGTGGCGCCGAGGGGGTGGCCGAGGGCGATGGCGCCACCGTTCACGTTGACCTTGTCGAGGTCGGCGCCGGTCTCCTTCTGCCACGCCAGCACCACCGAGGCGAAGGCCTCGTTGATCTCGACGAGGTCGATGTCGTCGAGGGTCATGCCCGCCTTCTCCAGCGCGTAGGCGGTGGCGGGGATGGGCGCCGAGAGCATGAAGATCGGGTCGTCGGCCCGCACGGACAGGTGGTGGATGCGGGCCCGGGGGGTGAGCCCGTGGTCCTGCACCGCCTGCTCGGAGGCGATGAGCATGGCCGTGGCGGCGTCGCTGATCTGGCTGGCGACGGCGGCGGTGAGGCGACCGCCCTCGACCAGCACGGGCAGGGTGGCCATCTTCTCGAGCGACGTGCCGCGGCGGGGACCCTCGTCGACGGCGACGTCGCCGAAGGGCAGGATCTCGTTGTCGAAGCGGGCCTCGTCGATCGCCCGCAGCGCCCGCTCGTGGCTCTGGAGGGCGAACGCCTCCATGTCCTCGCGGGAGATGTCCCACTTCTCGGCGATGAGCTCGGCCCCGCGGAACTGGCTCACCTCCTGGGTGCCGTAGCGCTTCACCCAGCCCTCCGAGCCCGAGAACGGGTCGGTGAAGCCGAAGGGCTCGGCTGCGGTCATGGCCGCGGCGATCGGGATCATCGACATGTTCTGCACGCCGCCGGTCATGATCAGGTCGTTGGTGCCGCTCATCACGGCCTGGGCCGCGAAGTGCACGGCCTGCTGGCTCGACCCGCACTGGCGGTCGATGGTGGTGCCGGGGATGGCCTCGGGGAGGCCGGCGGCCAGCCAGGCGGTGCGGGCGATGTCGCCGGCCTGGGGGCCGAGGGCGTCGACGCAGCCGAAGTAGACGTCCTCGACCGCGGCGGGGTCGACGTCCACCCGGTCGAAGATGCCGTTCAGCACGTGGGCGCCCAGGTCCGCGGGGTGGACCTGGCTCAGCCCGCCGCCCCGCTTGCCCACGGGGGTGCGCACCGCGTCGATGATGTAGGCCTCGGCCATCTGAAGTTGCTCCTCGGTTCGGATCTGCTGCGGGTTCGCGGTCTGGGGCTAGCGGGTGACGATGACGGACGAGCCGTGGCCGAACAGGCCCTGGTTGACGGTCACGCCGACGGTGGCGCCCTCGACCTGGCGGCCGGTGGCCTGGCCCCGGAGCTGCCAGGTGAGCTCGCACACCTGGGCGATGGCCTGGGCGGGGACGGCCTCGCCGAAGCAGGCCAGGCCGCCGCTCGGGTTCACCGGCACCCGGCCGCCGAGGGTGGTGTCGCCGTCGTTGAGCAGGCGCTCGGCCTCGCCCTCCTTGCAGAGCCCGATGTTCTCGTACCAGTCGAGCTCGAGCGCGGAGGAGAGGTCGTAGGCCTCGACCACGTTCACGTCCTCGGGGCCGATGCCCGCCTCCTCGTAGGCGGCGGCGGCGATGGCGTCGCGGAACGGCAGCGCCGGCTCGGCCGCGACCGCGGACGAGTCGGTGGCGAAGTTCGGCATCTCGATCACGGTGTTCGGGTACGTCGGCGTCACCGTCGAGACCGCCGCCACCTTCACGAAGTCGGTGGCGTGCTTGCGGGCGAAGTCGAGGCTCGACACCACGAGGGCGGCGCCGCCGTCGCTGGTGGCGCAGATGTCGAGCAGGTGCAGGGGGTCGGCGACGACCGGCGACTCCAGCACGTCCTCCACGCTCACCTCCTTGCGGAAGCGGGCGTAGGGGTTGGCCAGGCCGTGGCGGGCGTTCTTCACCTTGACCTTGGCGAAGTCCTCCGGGGTGGCGCCGTAGAGGGCCATGCGCCGGCGGGCGTAGAGGGCGAAGTAGGTCGGGTTGGTGGCGCCGATGAGGCGGAAGCGCAGCCAGTCCGGGTCGTCCTGGCGCTCGCCCTTGTTGGGGGCGAGGAAGCCCTTGGGGGTGGTGTCGGCGCCGACCACGAGGGCGACGTCGCACAGCCCGGCCAGGATCTGGGCCCGGGCGATGTTGAGGGCGGTGGCCCCGGAGGCGCAGGCGGCGTAGCAGCTCGACACCCGGGCGCCCGTCCAGCCGAGGGCCTGGGCGAAGGTCGCGCCGGCCACGTAGCCGGGGTAGCCGTTGCGCATGGTGTCGGCGCCGGACACGTACTGGATGTCCGACCACTGGAGGCCGGCGTCGGCGAGGGCGTCGTTGGCGGCGGCGATGCCGTACTCGACGAAGTTGCGCCCCCACTTGCCCCACGGGTGCATGCCCACCCCGAGCACGGCGATCTGGTTGTCGCTCATCGGACCACCTTCCACTTCCAGACGAGGTGCTCGGCCTCGTCGTCTTCGTACAGGGGCTCGAGCACGAGCTCGACCTGGTCGCCGACGGCCACGTCGGCGGTGGTCGACCCCCGGGTGAGCTGGCCCAGGATCACGAGCCCCTCCTCGGCGAGCTGGACCGCGGCGATCACGTAGGGCTCGAACGGGTCGGGCGAGATGTAGGGCTCGGGCGGCTGGTAGCGGTTGTCCGTGAAGGACCACACCGTGCCCGTGCGGCTGAGCTCCACCGACTCGAACTCGGTGCCGGCGCAGGCCGGGTTGCCGCAGAAGTGCGAGGCGGCGGGGAAGGCGTAGGTGCCGCAGGTGGTGCACCTCGAGCCGAGCAGGTGGGGCTGCTCGGTGTCCATGGTGAACCAGCCCTCGACGGCTGGCTGCTGGGGCTTCGTGGGCATGCTCACCTCGCACCTCCTTCGTCGGTACCCCTTCGGGATCCGGGTCGAATCGGTGCGGCTGCTCCGCTCCGCTGCGCAGCGTCGATCGTCATGGAGCGAGGTTATCGGCCACCTTGCACGGAATCTGACGAGGCGTCAGGCTTCGCCCCCGTGGACCTGACCTTCTCGCCGCAGCACGAGGCGTTCCGGGCCGAGGCGCGGGCGTGGCTCGAGGCCAACGTGCCGACGGGGCTCGCCTCCATGAACACCGCCGAGGGCTACCAGCAGCACCTCGAGTGGGAGCGCAAGCTGTTCGACGCCCGCTGGGCGGTGGTGTCGTGGCCCGAGGAGTACGGCGGCCGCGAGGCCGACCTCATGGAGTGGCTCATCTTCGAGGAGGAGTACTACCGCTGCGGCGCCCCGGGGCGGGTCACCCAGAACGGCATCTTCCTGCTCGCGCCGACGCTGTTCGAGCACGGCACCCAGGACCAGCGCGACCGCTACCTGCGGGACATGGCGTCGGGCGCCAAGACCTGGGCCCAGGGCTGGAGCGAACCCAACGCCGGCAGCGACCTGGCGAGCCTGACCAGCCGGGCCCGCCAGGACGGCGACCACTGGGTGCTCAACGGCCAGAAGACCTGGAGCACGCGAGCCGTCTTCTGTGACTACCTGTTCGGGCTGTTCCGCACCGACCCGGAGGCCCAGCGCCACCGGGGCCTCACCTACTTCCTCGTGCCCCTCGACGCCGAGGGCGTCACCGTGCGCCCCATCGGCGGTCTCCACGACGACCAGGCCTTCGCCGAGGTGTTCCTCGAGGACGTGCGGGTGCACGAGCGCGACGTGCTCGGCGGCGTGAACCAGGGCTGGGCCGTGGCCATGGCCACCGCCTCGTCCGAGCGGGGCCTGTCGCTGCGCAGCCCTGGCCGGTTCATGGCCACCGCCGACCGACTCCTCGACCTCTATCGGCGCTGCGTGTCGGGCGAGGTCGGCGGCGGTCCCCTCGATCTCGACCCCCGACTCGTGGACGACGTGATCCAGTGCTGGATGGACGCCGACGCCTACCGCCTCTACACCTTCCAGGCCGTCACCCGTCTGATGCAGGGCGGCACCATGGGGCCCGAGGCCAGCCTCAACAAGATCTTCTGGAGCGAGCTCGACGTGCGCCTGCACGAGACCGCCATGGCGCTGCTGGGCCAGCTCGCCGAGCTCGACATCGACGCCGACGAGGCCGTCGACCACGGCCGCTGGATGGACGGCTTCCTCTTCTCGCTGGCCGGCCCCATCTACGCCGGCACCAACGAGATCCAGCGCAACGTGGTCGCCGAGCGCGTCCTCGGCCTCCCGAGGGTCAAGTGATGGCGACGACGACGCCGGTCGACGCCGAGCCTGGTGTGCCGGTCGGCCAGACGGGTCGGCTGCTCGCTCCTGACGCCGTCCGAGGGCGCCTGGCGGCGCCAGGGCTTGGCGAAATCGTCGCTGCGCCGCCGTCCCGCCCGTCCTCCCTGTTCGTCGGTGATCGACCCCAGCCGGTCGGCGCCAAGGGGGGTGTGTGATGGACTTCTCGTTCTCGCCCGACCAGCGGCTGTTCCAGGAGGCCGTGCGCGACCTGCTGGCCAAGGAGTGCCCGCCCGAGTCGGTGCGCGCCGCCTGGGAGTCCGACGGCGCGAGCCGCTCGGAGGCCCGCTGGGGACAGCTCGCCGAGATGGGCGTGCTCGGCCTCACCACGCCGGAGGCCTTCGGTGGCCTCGGCATGGACGAGCTCGACCTCGTGCTGTTGCTCGAGGAGGCGGGCTACGCCTGCCTGCCCGAGCCCATCGTCGAGACCGTCGCCGTCGCCGCCCCGCTGCTCGCCGACCTCTCTGCAGGGGCCGGCGCCGCCGCAGCCGCCGAGTGGCTGCCCCGCGTGGCGTCGGGCGACGCGGTCGCCACCGTCGGCTTCGAGCGCGACGTGTACGTGTCCGAGGGCGCAACCGCCGAGCTGCTGCTGCTCGAGCGGGACGGCGAGCTCCACGCGGTGCCGTGGGCCGACGCCGCGGTCGTCTCGCAGCGGTCGGTCGACCGCGCCCGCCGCCTCGCCCGCGTCGAGTGGACCCCGACCCCCGACACCCTGCTCGCCGCCGGCGACGAGGCCCGCTCCGTGCTGGCGTCGGCGTTCGACCGCGGCGTGCTCGCCGTGTCAGCAGTGCTCCTGGGTGTGAGCCAGCGCCTGCTCGACACCACGGTCGAGTACGCCACCGCCCGCGAGCAGTTCGGCCAGCCCATCGGCGGGTTCCAGGCGGTCAAGCACCACCTCGCCGACACCCTGCTCAAGCTCGACTTCGCCCGGCCCATGGTCTACCGGGCGGCGTGGACGGTGGCGCGAGGCGACGACCCGGTCGAGCGGGCCACGCACGTCTCCATGGCCAAGTCCTACGCCGCCGAGGCGGCGGCGCTGGCGGCCAAGACGGCCCTCCAGGTCCACGGCGCCATCGGCTACACGTTCGAGTACGACCTGCACCTCTGGATGAAGCGGGCCTGGGCCCTCAACGGCCAGTGGGGCGACGCCGCCTGGCACCGCCGCCGCGTCGCCGGCGCTGTCCTGTAGCTCACCCCGATCGTTCTGGCTCCCGATTTCGGTGCCAGGGCACCGAAATCGGGAGCCAGTTCGGGTCGGCGGGGCGTTCCGGGCCTAGCGTTCGGCCCGTGGGGGACCGGGGGGCACGGGCGGAGGAGGCGTTCCGAGGACGGACGGCGATCGTCACGGGCGGCGCGTCCGGGATCGGGCGGGCCCTCGGCACCCGGATGGCGGAGCTGGGTGCCACCGTCGTGTTCGCCGACATCGACGGTGACGCCGCCGAGCGGGCGGCGCTCGAGCTGGGTGATGCGGCCGAGGGTCGCGCCCTGGACGTCGCCGACGACGTCGCGGTCCAGGCCCTGGTCGACGAGGTTGCGGACCGCCACGGCTCGCTCGACTTCCTCTTCAACAACGCCGGTGTGTCGCTCGGCGGGCCCACCCACGAGATGACCTCGGAGCAATGGAAGCGGGTCCTCGACGTCAACCTCGGCGGCGTGGTGAACGGCGTGCTCGCCGCCTACCCGCGGATGATCGAGCAGGGCCACGGTCACATCGTCAACACCGCCTCGGGTGCCGGGCTGTCGCCGCCTCCGTTCCTCACTGCGTACTCCACGACCAAGTTCGGTGTCGTCGGCCTGTCTCGCGCGCTGCGCCCCGAGGCGGCGCTGCACGGCGTGAAGGTCAGCGTGTTCTGCCCGGGCCCGGTCGACACCCCACTGCTCGACGTCTCCGGCCCGCCGGGGCTGCCCGCGACGTCGGCGCACGAGATCACGGGTCGGGACTTCCTGGCGATCGTCGGCCAGAAGCCCGTCCCCCCGGACGGTGTCGCTCGCCGGGCCCTCGAGCTCGTGGCTCGCAACAAGGCGATCATCGTCGTGCCCGCCTCGACCAAGACCCTCTGGTACGTCGACCGCTGGTGCCCGCCCCTCGGCACCGCGGTGCTCGGCTGCATGACCCGCCGCGTCGACCGCCGCCTCTGACCCCGCCGGCGACGGACCAATCAGATCACGCCCCTCCGTTCTGGCACCGGGTTTCGGTGCCAGGGCACCGAAATCCGGTGCCAGTTGGGGTGATCCGGGTCAGACGCCGAGGGAGCGGCCGATGATCTCCTTCATGATCTCGGTGGTGCCGCCGTAGATCG
>CAZYPY010000118.1:0-4573 GCA_964649545.1 uncultured Microthrixaceae bacterium
CGAGGCGAAGGCCAGGCGGGGGACAGGGCGGGCAGGGCGAGGCCGGCCGCGCCCGCGACCCCGGCCCCAGCGAGGAAGCGGCGGCGGCTGAGCCGGGCCGGCGCGGTGCGCTCGACGGTCGGGAGCCCGCGGCTCGTCGGGGGCATCGTCGCGGTCCTCTCGCCGGTCATCGGTGCTGGAAGTGGGGGGACGCGAGCAGGAGGGCCACGAGGTCGCCCGTCTTCCTCTCGATGAACCAGTCAGGGGTGCCCTGGTTCGCACCCCCGAGGAACGCGACCAGCGCCGCCCGCTCGCTCGGGGTGAGAGGACGGCGGGCACGTGGTAGCGGGCGTCGAGCATCACCGCGGCCGACGAGCGGGTGATCGACATGTCGGGCCGGAAGGTGTTCCCGGGATAGGCGCGGACCAGGCCCTGCGCGGTGGCCCAGTCCACCGCGGCGCGGGAGCGCGCCGTCGAGGGCACGTCGGCGTAGGTGCTGCGGGGCGACCCGCCCGGGCGCCCAGCGGCCTCCCGCCACCAGAGTGCCGCGGCACCCGTGGCCAGGCCAGCCGGGCTGGGAGCCCGGCACGCCGATCCCGTCCGCGCTCGATCGTGCTCGCGAGGCGGTCAAGCCCCTTCTGATGTTTTCGATGGTCGTTCGCCGAGCGTCGATCGAACGGCAACCCCTCCCAGTGAGGCGGCACCACCGACCGCGCCTGGTGCTGTCGAGTACGGGACGAACGCGACACAGATCAAACCCCCGCCGACCAGGTAACCAGCCTGTCCGGGGGTTGCCGCCGCGTCGACCGTCGACAGCACAGACCGCCTCGGCGTGGTTCGCAAGAAGGGCGGCCGGCGTGATGGTCTTCTTTGGGGTCGACGCAAGGGCCGCGTAGCCTCGGGGCGTGGCTGACTACTCCGCACCCCTCCGTGACATCGAGTTCGCCCTGGAGCACCTCGCCGACCTCGAGGGGCTCTCGGGCTACGAGGCCTTCGCCCACGCCGAGCCGGCGATGGTCCGGGGCGTCATGGACGAGGCCGGGCGCTTCATGAACGAGGTGATCGCCCCGCTGAACCGCACCTCCGACCTCGAGGGCAGCGTCTGGAAGGACGGCGAGGTCGTGACGCCGACCGGGTTCCAGGAGGCGTACACCCGCTACGTCGAGGCTGGCTGGGGCGGCGTGCCGTTCGACCCGGCCTACGGGGGCGGCGGCTTTCCCTGGCTCGTGGCCATCGCCCTCCAGGAGATGCTCTCGTCGGCCTGCATGTCGTTCTCCATGGCTCCGCTGCTCACCCAGGGCGCCATCGACATGCTCGCCCACCACGCCGACGAGACCCAGCGTGAGACCTACCTGCCCAAGATGGTGCTGGGCGAGTGGACCGGCACCATGAACCTCACCGAGCCCGAGGCGGGCTCGGACGTCGGCGCCCTGCGCACCAAGGCCGTGCCTGCCGGCGACGGCACGTGGCGCATCACCGGCACCAAGATCTTCATCAGCTTCGGCGAGCACGACCTGGCCGAGAACATCATCCACCTGGTCCTGGCCCGCACTCCCGACGCCCCGCCGGGCACCAAGGGCATCTCGTGCTTCATCGTCCCCAAGTTCCTCGTGAACGACGACGGGTCGCTGGGCGAGCGCAACGACGTCACCTGCACCTCCATCGAGCACAAGATGGGCATCAAGGCCAGCCCCACCTGCGTCCTGTCCTACGGGGACCAGGGCGAGGGCGCCGTCGGCTACCTCATCGGCGAGGAGAACCGGGGCATGCGCTACATGTTCACGATGATGAACAACGCCCGCCTCTCGGTGGGCGTCGAGGGCCTCGCCCTCGCCGAGCGTGCCTACCAGGACGCGGTGGCGTACGCCCAGGAGCGTCGCCAGGGCCGGGCCATCGGCGCCCCCGCAGGTGAGAGCTCGTTCATCATCGAGCACCCCGACGTGCGCCGGATGCTGCTCACCATGAAGGCCGAGATCGAGGCCATGCGGGGGCTCATCTACGTCACCGCCGAGGCCCTCGACCGGGCCGCGCACGACCCCGACGAGGCCGGCCGCGAGCGGGCCCAGGAGCGCGCCGACCTGCTCATCCCCATCGCCAAGGGCTGGTGCACCGACCTCGGCGTGGAGGTCACCTCGACCGCGATCCAGGTGTTCGGCGGCATGGGCTACGTGGAGGAGACCGGCGTGGCCCAGCACTTCCGCGACGCCCGCATCCCCCCGATCTACGAGGGCACCAACGGCATTCAGGGCATGGACCTCGTCGGCCGCAAGCTGCCCATGCGGGCCGGCGGCGTCATGGCCGACTTCATCGCCGAGGTGCGGTCGCTCGACGGGGCGCTGGCCGACGGCGGCGAGGACCTCGCCGGCATCCGCCACCACCTGCACGAGGCCACCGACGCCCTCGAGAACGCCACCAACTGGCTGATGGGCCACGGCCTGTCCGACCCGAACCAGGCCCTCGCCGGCGCCACCCCCTACCTGCGCCTGTTCGGCGTGGTCGCCGGGGGTTGGGTCATGGCCCGCCAGGCGCTGTCCGCCACCGCGCTGGCCGCGTCGGGGGAGGGCGACGCCGACTTCCTCGCCGCCAAGGTCGTGACCGCCCGCTTCTACGCCGAGAACGTGCTGCCCCAGGCCCTCGGCCTCGTCGCCCCCGTGACCGCGGGCGCCGGCGACCTCTTCGCCATCGAGCCGAAGTACCTCTAGGCCGGCGCCGTGACCGCCGCCGTGCCCGCCGCCCTGCTGGCGTCGATCCCCAGCCCGTCGAGCAACGAGATCGTCGTCGGCCCGCTGCACCTGCGGGCGTACGGGCTCATGATCGCCCTCGGCGTGATCGCCGCGGTCGAGCTGGGGCGGCGGCGCTGGCGCGCCCGTGGTCACAACCCGGACGACATCTCGTCGATGGCGCTGTGGGCCGTGCCCGCGGGTCTGATCGGCGCGCGCCTCTACCACGTGATGACGGACTGGCGGCGCTTCGAGGGCCAGTGGCTCGACGCGGTGAAGGTGTGGGAGGGCGGCCTCGGCATCCCCGGGGGCATCGCCCTCGGCGCGCTCGCCGGCGTGCTCTACGCCCGCCACAAGAAGCTGCCCCTCGGCGACCTGGCCGACGCCATCGCCCCGGCGCTGCCGCTGGCCCAGGCCATCGGCCGGCTCGGCAACTGGTTCAACCAGGAGCTCTTCGGTGGGCCCACGACGCTTCCCTGGGCCCTCGAGATCGACCCCCAGCACCGGCCCGACCGCTACCTCGACGCCGCCACCTTCCACCCCACCTTCCTCTACGAGGGCCTGTGGAACCTGGGGCTGATGACGCTGCTGATCCTCGTCGACCGCAAGCGGGTGCTGCGCCCGGGCAGCATCTTCTGGCTCTACGTGGCCGGGTACGCCACCGGCCGCCTGTGGGTCGAGGCCATGCGCATCGACCCGGCCAGCCTCATCCTCGGCGTACGGGTCAACATCTGGACCTCGCTGATCGCCCTCGCCGTGGCCCTCACCATCGTCGTGGTGCGGGGCAAGCGCCGCCCCGAGGACGACGAGGCGCTCACGAGTGCTCTGGACCCGGGCGCGACCGAGCATGGCGCAACCGAACGCGAGGGGGGCGACGAGGTCGGTGGGGACGTCCACGCCACCGGCCCCGACGACGTGGACACGATGCCGGATCCGGCCTCGCCGGACTGAAATATACTGAAAGCGCAGTTACCACACCAGCGTGGTAGCGTTGCCACATGGCCATGGCACCCCGTCAAGTCGGCGCCGTCTCGCGTGAAGAGGCGCTCGATCGCATCGTCGCCCTCCTCCGGGCGGACGACGACGAGAGCGTGAGCACCTCGATGCGCTTGCCGGCATCGCTTCGGGAGGCGGTGGCCATCGCCGTCGACGAGCTCGGGCTGTCGGTCTCGTCGGGGCTCCTCACCGCGGAGGCGCTTCGAGAGTCGCTCTCCACGGCGGTCGCTATGGAAGCGCTCGAGCTTCACTACCAGCAGTACCCGGAGCTGCGACCGACGCTGGGAGAGCTCGCCGTCGCGGCCGCCGAGTTGGACGGTCATCCACTGGCCGAAGAGCCCGGCGTCCTGCACCGCGCGGCTGAGCAGATCGTGAAGTTCCGCCCCCATGCCGACCCGGACGATGTGATCCTCTGGGCCGACGCCCAGCGGGCGCTCGAACCATGAGCCCGCTCCCGCGCCACCTGGTCGTGCTCGACAACGAGGCGGTTCAGGCGCTTCGGTCACGGACGCACCCCAAGCATGAGGAGGTCGCCAAGTACGTGCGGGTCGCCGTCGGCCGGCGGCGTCCGGTGGTGCGGTCGTGGACCGTCGTCCCCACGGCGGTGCGGGCCGAGGCCGGGTGGGACCGCACCGACCCGAGGTGGGCGTTCGCCAACCACCTCTCGATCGTCGACGTCCCCCTCCACGCCGAGCACGCCGACGCCGCGGCCGCCATCCGTCGCCGGGTCGACCGGGCGGTGTCGGTGGTCGACGCCCACGTCGGCGCCGTCGTGCAGGCCGCCGACGCCGAACGGATCACCGTCATCACGAGCGACCCGAAGGACATGGCCGCCGTGGCCGAGCAGACGCCGGTGGTGATCGTCGCGATCTGAGTCG
>CAZYPY010000118.1:4673-6084 GCA_964649545.1 uncultured Microthrixaceae bacterium
TCAGGCGGGGACGGAGGCGCCCTGGGCCAGGAGGTCCAGGTAGCTCTGGCCGCCGAGGGTGCGGCGCAGGCGGTTGTACGGGTGGTGCTCGGAGAGCTGCTCGGCCGACACCGGCGGGGGGAACAGCAGCAGCTCACGCACGTCGTAGGCGAGCGAGTAGAGCCGCATCCGGTCGAACTGGCGGGGCATCGAGAACAGCTCGGGGTAGTAGTCGGCGAACACGAAGGGCACGTCGACGTAGTCGGCGGTGCGGGCCTGGTTGCGGAAGTGCTCGGCCACGTGCAGGAACGGGAAGGCGCAGTAGCGCAGGAACACGTCGAGCTCGAGATCCGGCGGGGCGGGGCGGGCCCACTTCCAGTCGAGCAGGGCGGTGACGCGGCGGCCGTCCCACAGCAGGTTGTCGAAGTGGAGGTCGCCGTGGATCAGCGTCGGCGCGTCGAACGGCTCGAGCGCCGCCGCCGTGCTGATGACCAGGTTGCGGGTCTCGATCATGACGCCGGGGTCGACGTGGGCGAGGTGCCGGGCCTCGTCGAGGGCGGCGAGCAGCGGAGCCGCGGGCTGGCCGGCCGGGTTGGAGCCGAGCAGCGGCGGGGCCTCGATGGGCGGGAGCTCGACCGGGCACACGAATCCGTGGAGCGCCCGCAGCATGGCCGCGAGCTGCTTGATGGCCTCCTGGCGGTCGGCGGGCGACATCTGGGGCCAGCACTGGCTGAGCACGCGCCCCGGCACGCGCCGCACGATCAGGTGGTCGGCGCCGATCTCGCCGCCGTAGTGCACGATGGGCGGGTAGCCCAGCTCCTGGGGGAGGAACGGCGCCAGCAGCGCCTCGCGCTCGAGGCGGTGGTCCACCCGGCGGTTCATCCGCACGATGTGCTCCCCGGCGACCCAGACCTCGTTGGTCACGCTGCGCAGCGGGACGAGGGGGACGTCCGAGCTCAGGCCGGCGTCGGCGAGGGCAGCGCGCGCCCGGGCTTCGGCGAGCGCACTCATGGGAGGACCGGCGGCGTCGTCATTGCCCTCCTGTCGGCCCCTACGGGGGCGGACTTGAGGGAGCGGCGACGCCGGCCGCCGCGCCACCGTCCCCACCGTCCGCGACCTCGGCCACGGCGTCCGACAACCCCGGCCACGCCCGCATCGCCCACGGTCCGAACCCCCGGCCGGACAGGGCTGCGCACGCCACCGCACGGGTGGGGTCGACCCAGAGGAACGAGCCGCTGGCGCCGAAGTGGCCGAACGTGCGCGGTGACGTGCGAGCGCCGCTCCAGTGGGGATGCCTGTCGCCCTTGATCTCGACGCCGAGGCCCCAGTCGAGGGGGTCGTAGGCGCCGATGCCCGGGAGCACGCCGGCGATCCCCGGGAACGCGACCGTGGTGGCCAGGGCCAGGGTCTCGGGTGCGACGAGCGTCGGGGC
>CAZYPY010000118.1:6184-9628 GCA_964649545.1 uncultured Microthrixaceae bacterium
GGGCGGTCGAAGGCGAGGCCGGAGGCGTGGGCCAGGAGGTGCCGCACGGTCGAGCCCTCGGGCCCGGCGGGCTCGTCGAGGTGGATCGCCTCCTCCTCGATCGCCACCCAGAACGCCAACGCCGCCACCGCCTTGGTGACCGAGGCCGCCGGCTGGCGCAGTCCGGTCTCGCCCGCGGCCGCGAGCAGGCCGGTCGGGCCGACCACGGCCACGGCGGCGTGGGGGACCGGCCACTCGGCGACCGCGGCCAGCGCCGGCTCGTAGCGGGCGTCGCCGCTCGGCGCGGTCACGGGGTCACGGGGTCAGCGATCAGGAGCCGTCCCACACCATGGCGTGGCCGCCGCCGGCGCCCCCGTCCCGCCGGCCCGGCTCGTCGGCGAGCAGCTCGACGGGGTCGTGCTTGTCGATGTGACCGATGAGGCCCTGGTAGACGGAGTAGCCGACGAGGCGCTGGAGCCGGCGGGGGAAGCGGGCGACGAGCGCGCGGTCGAGGCCGAGCTGCTGGTTCTCCTGCTGGCGGATGTAGCCGGCGCAGTAGTTCATGGCGATGCCCACCCGGCGCTCGCCGGTGCGGTTCGCCCCGCCGCCGTGCCAGAGGCTGCCGTGCCAGACGAGCACGCTGCCCTTGCCCATCTCCGCCGCCACGGTGTCGAACTCGGCGCCGTACGCGGGGGAGTGGTCGAAGCGGTGCGACCCCGGGACGACCCGGGTGGCCCCGTTGGCCTCGGTGAAGTCGGTGAGCGCCCACATGGTGTTGCACACCGTCGGCGGGTGGGGCTTGGGGATGGGCATGAGCTGGTCGTCGGCGTGGACCGGTTGGGCGGTCTCGCCGGGGTCGATCCCGATCGACGACAGCGAGGAGATCAGGCAGCCGGGGTCGAGCACGGCCTCGACGACCGGCAGCACCTCGGGGTGCACGGGGATGCGCTCGTAGCGCTCACCGTGGGCGAGCAGGTTGTAGATGCGGACCGTGTGGCGGCCCTCGAACGAGTTGTCGGCGGGGGAGATCCCGAGCTCGGCCTCCAGGCGGCGCAGGTCGGCGGCGAGGTCGTCGGCCTCGGCGGGGGACAGCACGTCGGGGACGACCGTGTAGCCGCGCTCGTCGATCTCGTCGCGGTGGGCGGCGACCGTCGCCTCGTCCATGGCCCGAGCGTACGCTCGCCGGCGATGGCCCGGGACGGTGGCGCCGACGACTTCACGACCGCGGTCGAGGCGGCGGTGCGCGCGCTCGGCCCCGGGGAGATCGCCACCTACGGCGAGATCGCCGAGGAGGCGGGCTACCCGGGGGCGGCCCGCGGCGTCGGTCGGGTCATGGCCGTCTCGGAGGGGCTCCCCTGGTGGCGGGTGGTGGCCGCCAACGGCCGGCTGGTGCCCGGGCTGGAGGACGAGCACGCCCGCCGCCTCGCCGAGGAGGGGGTCGAGACGACCGGCGGCCGGGTCCGACGCGTCCGCTGAGGATTGGGGATACTGGCGGCCATGAGCGACCTCACCGACATCCCGATCGACCAGCTCGACGGCACGCCCTCCAGCCTCGGCGCGCACGCCGACGGCAAGGTGGCCCTGGTGGTCAACGTGGCCTCGAAGTGCGGCCTGACCCCGCAGTACGAGGGCCTCGAGCGCCTGCACGAGACCTACGCCGACCGCGGCTTCACCGTCCTCGGCGTCCCCTGCAACCAGTTCCTCGAGCAGGAGCCCGGCACCGCCGAGGAGATCGCCACCTTCTGCAGCACCACCTACGGCGTCACCTTCCCGCTGTACGAGAAGATCGAGGTCAACGGCGACGGCCGCCACCCCCTCTACGCCGAGCTGACCCAGACCGCCGACGCCGAGGGCCACTCGGGGGACATCCGCTGGAACTTCGAGAAGTTCCTCATCGGCGCCGACGGCGAGGTCGTGGCGCGGTTCGCCCCCCAGGTCGAGCCCGAGGCGGACGAGATCGTGTCCGCCATCGAGGCCAACCTGCCCTGAGCCGCCACCGGGGGTGCCGTCGCGCCGCGGCGGCACCCCCCCCGGCGCGTCCTGGCGCCCATGAACCGGGACGCCGGCCCCAGCCGGTAGTCTGGGAGAGCGAGCTGGACGGCCCCGACTGCCGGGTACGTGGCTCGCGGGTCGACCCCGATTCTGACTGTGACCGAGGGGGGAGACCCCCCACGACGTCACGGACAACAGAAACCGGAGCCAATCGTGCCCACCTTCGCCTCCCTGGGCGTCTCGGCCGATCTCGCCGATGCGCTCGCCGCGCGTGGCATCACCGAGGCCTTCCCCATCCAGGCCCTCACCATCCCCGACGCCCTCGCCGGCCGCGACGTCTGCGGCAAGGCCAAGACCGGCTCGGGCAAGACCTTCGCCTTCGGCTTGCCCGTGCTGGCCCGCCAGCGCAAGGCCGAGTCCCGGCACCCCACGGCGCTCGCGCTGGTGCCGACCCGTGAGCTGGCCATCCAGGTGCGTGACGAGCTGGCCCCCATCGCCGAGGGTCGCGGCCTGAGCGTGGTCGCCGTCTACGGCGGCGCCGACATGGACCGCCAGATCAAGGCCCTCAAGGCGGGGGCCGACTTCGTCGTCGCCACCCCCGGCCGCATGATCGACCTCCTCGAGCGCAAGGAGGTCTCGGTGGCCGACGTCGACCACGTGATCGTCGACGAGGCCGACCGCATGGCCGACATGGGCTTCCTCCCCCAGGTCGAGTGGATCCTGCGCAACGTCGAGGGCACCCACCAGACCCTGCTGTTCTCGGCGACGCTCGACGGCGTGGTCGACACCCTCATCAAGCGCTACCAGCACGACCCCGTGTTCCACGAGGTCGTGTCCGAGTCCGTGACCGTCGACGAGATGGAGCACCGCTTCTTCGCCGTCCACCAGATGGACAAGCCCAAGGTGGCGGCCTCGATCGCCCGCGGCGGCACCCGCACCCTGATGTTCGTGCGCACCAAGCGGGGCTGCGACCGGCTCGCCGAGCAGCTCACCAAGGAGGGCGTCAAGGCGGCCGCCATCCACGGCGACCTGCCCCAGAAGGCGCGTGAGCGAGCGCTGAACGACTTCGCCTCGGGCAAGCTGCCGGTGCTCGTGGCCACCGACGTCGCCGCCCGCGGCATCCACGTGGACGAGATCGACATCGTCATCCACTACGACCCGCCCGAGGACCACAAGTCCTACCTGCACCGCTCGGGCCGCACCGCCCGTGCCGGCGAGTCCGGGGTGGTGGTCACCCTCGTCCTGTGGGACCAGGAGCTCGTCGTGAAGCGCATCCAGACCCGCATCGGGGTGAAGCAGCCCATCGTGGAAGTGTTCTCGAACGACAAGCGCCTCGCCGACCTCCATGCCTGGAACCCGGCCGAGGACCGCGCCTCCGCCTGATCAGCGACGCCCCGGCGCCCGCGGCACCGGTCAACGCAGGAAGGGCGCTCAGCGGGCGAAGGCGAACCAGTAGCTGAGGGCGGTCAGCGA
>CAZYPY010000119.1:0-9400 GCA_964649545.1 uncultured Microthrixaceae bacterium
GTTTCTCGACCGGTCGGTCAAGTCTACGGGGGGTGGCCACGGCCGTCCCACCTGCCGGGTGCGGCACCACCCCTGGTGCGGTACAACGTGACCACGCGACTTCGAGGGCGCAGCCCGGAACTGCGTGCGGTCGGCACCCTCGTCGAACGAGCGCGGGCGGGCGCCGGCGGCGCGATCTGGTTCGTCGGAGAGCCGGGCATCGGGAAGTCGGCGCTCCTTGACGCGGTCGCGGACGAGGCCGCCGGGAGCGTGCGCGTCCTGCGCTCGTCGGGCCGGGAGGCCGGCTCCGCGAGCGGGTGGGCGGGCTGGCGACCGGTCATCGAGCCGCTCCTCGGTGAGGGGTTCGGCGACGCGCTCCCCGGTCTGCAGCGCCGCGCGCTCCGCTCGGCCATGGCGCTCGACGGCGGCGAGCACGAGGTCGAGGACGGGGTCGCGCCCTACGCGGTGCACCTCGCCTCGGTCGCGGTGCTGCGGGCCGCGGCGGACACGACGCCGATCCTCGTGGTGGTCGACGACGTGCAGTGGATCGACGACGCGAGCCGGTCGGCGCTCGACTTCGTCGTCCGTCGGACCCCGGGGTGGTCGACGGCCGTCGTCGTCGCCGGCCGCCCGGAGGAGGGTCGTTCGCTCCCGGTCCCGTCCACCCGGTTGCTGCCGCTCGCGGGCCGGGACAGCGAGCAACTGCTCGCCGACCTCGGTGTGCACTCGCCGTCCGCGCGGGCCCGACTGGTCGAGGAGACGGGGGGCAATCCCCTGTTGCTCCGGAGCGCCGCGGCGGCGTTGACGCCGGCACAGCGTCGAGGGGTCGAGCCGCCACCGGCGGTCCTCGTGCCGCCGGCGTCGACGACCGTGTTGGCCGACAGCCGGGTACTCGGGCTCCCCGACGCCGAGCGTGCGGCCCTCCTCGTCATCGCGCTCGCCCCCGACACGAGCCTGGCGACGCTCGGGCGCGCCCTCGGTCCCGGGGTGGCCGAGACCCTCGAGGCACTGGAGCGCGCCGGCGTCATCGAACTGTCCGAGGGTGAGGTCCGGTTCACCCACCCGACGGTGCGCACCGCGGCGTTCCAGGCGGCCGACCGCGCCGGCCGGCGGGCGGCACACGCCGCAGTGGCGGCCTCGGTCTCCGATCCGGCGGTCCGGACCTGGCATCGAGCGCTGTCGCTGGACGGCCCCGACGAGGGTGTGGCCCACGACCTCGAAGGGGCGGGGATGGCCGTGCTCCGGCGAGGGGCCCCGATGGCCGCCGCCCGTCACCTCGAGCTCGCCGCGCGACTCACGGCGGACGGGGACGGTGCTGCTCGACGCCTGCGGCTCGCCGCCGAGGCCGCCGCCGACGCGGGCGAGGACCCCGCCGCCCAGACCCTTCTGGCGCGCGCGGACGACCTCGGTGCCGGTCGGGAGGAGCGGTGGCGCCGGCGTCGGCTCGAGCTGCGGTTGCGCCGGCGTGCCGGAGGGATCGACGACGTGGTCGCCGGGCTCCGGCAACTGGCCGCCGAGGTGGAGGACGAGGATCCCGGGCTGGCGGCCGAGCTCCTGCTCGACGCGCTGGCGCCCCTCGTGTACCTCTTGCGCGCCGGCGAGGTCCTGGACGTCGCCAACCACGCCCGCGAGCTCGCCGAACGGGCGGGGGCCCCGCGGCTCCTCCGTCGTGCCGAGGTCGCGCAAGGGGTCGGGCGCCTCGCCACGGGCGATTCGGGCGGTCAGGACCAGCTGATCCGGTACGTCGAGGTCCTGGAGGTGGAGGGCGCGGTGGCCGCGGGCGCCTTCCTGGCCGAGGTCGTCGCTCCGTGCCTCGCCGTGTTCCAGCGCACCCCGGAGGTCGCCGCGTTGTTCGCCGACCTGGAGTCGGATCTCCGCGCCCACTCGGCGATCGATCCGCTCGTGTCGGTGCTGGCGGCACGGGCGATCGTCACCCAGCGCGGTGATCTGGCCGGCGCCGCGGCCCTCGCCGAGGAGGCGTTGGACCTGGCCGCCGAGATCGGTCGCCCGGCCATGAGCCCCGCCGCGGCGGTGTCGCTGAGCTACTCGGGTGCGTGCATCGGCGACGGCGATCGCTGCCGTCGAGGAGCGGACCTGCTCCTCGGAACGCGCGAGGCGGGACTCGTCGCGCCGGCGTTGACGGGCCTCGGGCTGCTCCACCTCGCTCGGGGGGAGCTCGAGGACGCGCTCGACGTCTACGAACGCCTGGTCGCCGGGTCAGGGGTGGGTTCGGGCCTCGTCCGCTGGGAGGCCGACTGGTGCGAGGCGCTCGTCCGCGTCGGCCGCCATGACGAGGCCCGTGCCGCGATCGATCTCGTCGCCGCCGCCGACGTGGCCTGGCTCGCCAGTGGCGGTCTCGCTCGGGTGCGGGGGCTCCTGGTCGAGGACCTCGCGGAGGCGGAGTCGGCCTTCGAGCTCTCCGTGTCGTTCCTGGACATGGTGGGCAACACCTTCGCCTCCGCCCGCAGCGAGCTGTGCTGGGGCGAGCGGCTTCGGCGAGCGCGTCGTCGAGCCGGCGCGCTTCGCCACGTCGAACGGGCGGCCGAGCAGTTCGCCGCGATCGGGGCACAGGTGTGGCTCGATCGGGTCGGCGTCGAGCTCGACGCGCTGGGGGCATCGACGGGGGCCGATGCCTGCGGCATCGACTCGCTCGCGCCCCGCGAGCTGGAGGCCGCCCGGCTGGCGGCGGCGGGGGCCGGGAACCAGGAGATCGGCGACGCGCTCTTCCTCTCGGCCCGAACCGTCGAGGCGCACCTCTCCGCGGCCTACCGCAAGCTCGGTGTTCGCAACCGACGCGGGCTCGCCGCACTGGCGGCGGAGGAGCCGAGGCTCCGCCCCTGAGCCTCAGCCGGTGGACGTCGGTCGGGCCGTCGTCGCGCTCCACACGGTGTTGCCCGTCAGCCAGCACTCGGCGATCTCGTTGTCGAGGACCACGATGACGCTCGGCACCGCCCGGTCGCCGACGACCCGGGTCGTGCTCATGCAGGCCGTGGCCGACCGGTTCCCGAACCGGTCCAACACGGCGTCGAGGATCGCCTCGTAGCCCGACACCAGCGCCATCGGGGTGAGGCTGGCCCGCAAGGTCGCCGCGTTCGGGGCCACGACCGGTTGGTCCACGGGACTCGGCACGGAACCACGATGTGCGATCTGCACTTCGTGTGCATCCGGGAAACCCCGTGTCCGCCGCCCGACCTTGGTAGAACGGTCGCACGGGACTCCGGGGGCGCACCGAGGAGCGCGCCGCGATCGAGCGGTTGGTCGATCGCGCGCGGGTCGGGGTCGGAGCGGCCCTCTGGATCGTGGGTGAGCCCGGTGTGGGGAAGTCGGCACTGTTGGACGACGCGGCCGATGCCGCTCGCGGCACGGCCCGCGTGCTGCGCGCGGAGGGCCGGGAGGCGGAGCACGACCTCCCGTGGTCGGCCCTGGGGGAGGTGCTCGGCCCGCTGCTGGACGAGGGCCTCGACACCCGACTCGACCGGACCGAGCGGGTCGCCCTCCTGGGCGCGCTGGCGCGCCAGGACCTCGAGCAGGAGGTGGAGCCGTACGCCGTGCTGCGTGGCAGCGTGAGCCTGCTGCGGGAAGCCTCGGGACGGTCGCCGGTGCTCGTCCTCGTGGACGACGTCCAGTGGCTCGACCCGCCGAGTCGGTTGGCGGTGGAGCACCTGACTCGTGCCGTCGAGATCGCCGGTGTCGCCCTGGTGGTGGCCGGTCGCCCGGAGGACACGGTCGTGCCGGCGGTGCCGCCGACCCGGCTCGAGGCGCTGGCGCCGGCATCGGCTAGGGCGCTGCTCGAGGACCTGGGTGTCGACTCGGCCGACGTGCGCGGCCGCGTGGTGCGAGAGCTCGGTGGCAACCCCCTGCTCCTCCACGCCGCGGCGGCGGCACTCGGCCCGGCGCAGCGCCGTGGTGCGGTGACCCTTCCCGCCGTCCTGCCCGTCCCCGCGAGCGTGGGACGCCTCGCGGAGGACCGGCTCGCAGCGGTGCCACCGGACGATCAGCCGGGCCTGCTCGCTCTCGCCTTGGCCGACGTCCTGGATGCCACCGCCGCCGTCGGCGTCATGGTCCGGGGCGGCGCCGCGCCCGACGTGCTGTCGAGGCTCGAGGCGGCCGGAGTGCTCGCGGTGGCACCCGAGGCCGTCCGCTTCTCCCACCCGACCTTGCGGACGGCCACCATCGACAAGGCCGGCGGTGCGGCACGGCGGGCCGCGCACGGCCTGCTCGCCGAGGTGGTCACGGACCCGTCGTCGCGGGCCTGGCATCGCGGGCTCTCGCTGGCCGGGCCGGAGGAGGCCGTCGCCGCCGACCTCGAGGAGCAGGCCGTGGCCCTGGCTCGTCGTGGCGCACCGTTCGGCGCGGCGCGTCACCTCGAGCTGGCCGCTCGGCTGTCGGTCGACGACATCGCCGCGGCCCGACGGCTCCGGCGGGCCGCCGAAGCCGCGTTCGGCGCCGGCGAGGACGACGCCGCGGTCGCGCTGCTGGACCGGGCGGACGTCGTGGCGGGAGCGGGTGACGACGACGGGTGGCGTCGGTCTCGGGTGCGCCTCCGCCTCCAGCTCCGCGCGGGCGACCTCGACGCGCCGGTGGCCGGGCTCCGACGACTGGCGACCGACGTCGCGGCCCACGACCCCCGCTCGGCGGCAGAGCTGCTCCTCGATGCCGTGCCCGCGTTGGTGCGCACCGTCCGCCTCCCCGACCTCGACGCCGTGGCCAGGGAGAGCCGACGGTTGGCCGATCAGGCGGGGGACGCCCGCCTGGCGCGACGGGCCGAGGTCGCGCTGGGGATCGCCGAGACCGCCGTCGGCGACGCCAGCGGGCCCGCGCACCTCGATCGGTACCGCGAGGTGCTGCAGGACGAGGGACTCGAGGCCGGCCCCTTCCTCGCCGAGGTGGTGGCGCCGGCGCTGGCGGTCCTGCGGCCCGGCCCCGAGGCCGACGAGCTCTTCACCACGCTCGACGCCGAGCTGCGCGCCGCCGCCCTCGCTCCGGCGCTCGTGGCCTTGTTGGCGGCGCGTGCGATCGCCACCCAGACCCGACGGTTCCCCGAGGCCGTCGCCTACGGCCGCGAGGCGGTCGACCTGTCCGTGGCCATCGGGCTCCCCGTGCTCGGCCGCCTCCCCGCGATCTCGCTCGTGCTGTGCGCCGGGCTCGTCGGTGACCGCGCCGGGTGTGCGGCGGCCGCCGAGCTGCTGCTCGCCACCGACGAGCCGTTGCTCGTCCAGGGTGCGCTCATCGGTGTGGGTGCCCTCCACCTCGGTCTCGGGGAGCTCGAGCAGGCCCTGGAGGTCTACGAGCGCATCGGTGAGGAGTTCGGCCTCGGCGCCGGCGTGACGCGCTGGGAGCCCGAGTGGTGCGAGGTGCTCGTCCGCCTCGGGCGTCGCGAGGAGGCGGCGGCGGCGCTGGAGCGGGCGGCCGCCACCGAGACGGCCTGGATCGCCGAGGGCCCCTTCGACCGGGTGCGGGGGTTGCTGGCGGGCACCGGCGAGGAGGCCGACGCCGACTTCGGGCGGGCGGTGGCGTGGTTCCAGGCGGTCGGCAACCGCATGGGCGAGGGGCGCACCGAGCTCTGCTGGGGTGAGCGGTCCCGCCGCGACCGGCGCCGCGCGGCCGCTCGCGTCCACCTGGCACGAGCGGCGGCGTTGTTCGAGGAGCTCGGCGCCGGGTTGTGGCTCGACCGCGCCCGTGCCGAGCTCGAGGCGGTGCGGGCGGCGGGCGGCCGCGGCGTGCGCGGCGTCGACGCGCTGACCGCCCGCGAGCTCGAGGTGGCCCGCCGGGCCGCCGGTGGGCAGACCAACCGGGAGATCGCCGAGTCCCTGTTCGTGTCCCCGAGGACGATCGAGACCCAGCTGGCGGCGGCCTGCCGCAAGCTCGGGGTGGCGAATCGCCGCGAGCTCGCCGCCCTGTCGGTGGATGAGCCCGCCTTGCGGGCCGAGGCCTGAGTGGGGACGTCGACACGGGGTTTCCCGGATGGCGGCGTGGCCCCCGTGCCGCATCATCTCGCCATGGCGGGGACCAGGATCCAGGCGTTCGTGGGCCGGGTGGTCGTGGCGGCGTTGGTGGCCGCCGGACTCGTGGTGACGGCGCCGGGCGCACCGGCGGCGCACGCCGCCGGATCGGGTACCAACGGCGGGATTCTGTACCAGCTGTACACGTCCCCGGGTGATTCCGATAGGGAACTCGTCTGATCGAGCGGGACGGCTCGCCCGCCGGCACCGTTGCGTTGGCCTGGGTCGACGGCGTCAGCGCGTACCGGTAACCCTGCGGGTGGGGCCGCCGGGAGTGGACGTGTCGTCGTTCCAGGTGGGCCCGGATGACACGGGGTTTCCCGGATGGCGCCAGCGGGCAGGTGGCGCATGCTCGACCCCGCCGTTCAGACCAAGGGGGTACAGGGACCATGGGGGCGAGAGAGAGGATCAGCGAGCGCTGCCGACCGTTCCTCGAGAGCGATGAGGACGAGATCGAGTTCGCGTTCGTCGCCCGCGCCACGGGCTACAACGCGTACCGGATCGTCGTCGTGACCAGCCGTCAGATCGTGGTCCTCGAGAACAAGTTCTTCGGCATCCGCCCCAAGCGGGTCATGCGGACGTTCGCCCGCCGAACCCGGATCGGCAAGCTCTCGATCCTAGGAGGGACGACCCATTCACTCGGCGAACCGCTGTTCATCCATCCTCGCTGGGTGCCGGAGGCGCGGCGAGTCGACGCCGCACTCGACGAACTGGCGGGTAGGCAGCGGTCGACGGTCTCGGTCCGGCTGGCGGGCCGAACGGTGGCTACTCGGCCCGCCAGAGGAAGGTCGCGGTGGCGGTCACGGGGTGGTCGGGGCCGCCGTCGATGCCCGGCGCGGCCTCGGCGGGCTCGAGGTTGAACACGTCGGGGGGCCCCGTCTGGGGCTCGACGCACAGGGCGTCGTCCGGCTCGGTGAAAATCACCCAGTCGGTGCAGTGCGACTCGATCTCGAGGGTGAGCGCCCCCGGCCAGCAAAGCTCGGGCGGGTCGACCATGTCAGTGAAGCAGTCGTCCCACGGCGGCGGGGTCGGGCTCACGACCGCGCCGGACGGGATCCCCTCGTCGTCCTTGTGCCACATCATCCCGGCTCGGAAGTCGAGCTCCAGCGGCCCACCCCGACCGAGGTCCCGCTTGAACCAGGGATGCCAGCCGCAGCTCGCGGGCATCGGGCGGTCGCCGGCGTGGACCTCCATGCGCAGGTGCAGCCGGCCGGGCTCGAGCGCGAGGCGCTGCAGGACCCAACCGCCGAGGGGCCAGCGCTCATCGAGATCGATGCGCAGGGTCGCATCGGTGGGTGTCGACTCGACGACCTCCCACGGCCGGTCGAAGGTCACGCCGTGGATGGCGTGGGGCTCCTTGTTGACGGGGAGCCGGTACTCGGTGCCCTCCCAGGTGAAGCGGCCGCGGCGGATGCGGCCCGCCCACGGTGCCATCGGGAAGCAGCCCCAGCGGGTGGGCGACTCCTGGCGCTCGACGAGCAGATCGAGGCCGTCGATCCTGAGCTGGGCCAGGCGGCCGCCGGCCTCCGGGTCGAGGGTCGCCGTGGCGTCGCCGGTGGTGAGCTCGATCACGGGGTGAACCTACCGCTCGCGCCGGAGATCCCCCGGTCCGTGCCGGCGCGTACGGGGGACGACACGGGGTTTCCCGGATGGCGGGCGGTCGGCCCCGTGGGAGAACCGGTGGACGAGACCACGAAGCATCAGGGAGGGATCATGAGGGGACGATCGATCGCCGTTCGGGCGGCCATGGCAGTGGCGGCCACGACGCTCGTCGTCGCGTGCGGCTCCGGCACGAACGACGAGCTCAGCACCGAGGAGATCCAGCGGGACATCGACGAGGCTTTCGCCGACATCACCTCGACCACCGCGCCGGCGAGCGGCGCCGAGGACGACTCGGACAGCCTCGATGACATCGTCGAGGACGTCCTCGGAGGCGGGGGCGAAACGTCGTCGGGCAGCCCGTCCACCATCACGGACAACACCGGCGTCCTCACCGCCACCGTACCGCCCGAGTGGCTCGAGCGGGACGTGACGCCGACGTCCAACGGTTCGCCGTCGTTGTTGGCGGCCAGCTCACTGGCAGGGTTCGGTTCGGGCGAGCCGGGGATCGGGATCACCGCGGCCCTCGACGGCACCGATGTGGCGACGGCGCTGTCACAGATCGAGGAGTCCATCGATGGTCAGTCGTCGCCGTCGCCGTCGGACTGCTCGTCATCCCGCGAGGGCGACTACGCCACGCCCACGGGCCTGGCCGGCACGGTCGAGACGTTCGAGGGCTGTGGCGGCGACGCCGACGCGGCGTGGGCCTTCCTCGCCCTGGCCCCGACGGACCCGGGCGAGCCCGTGGTCGTCGCCGTCTACGGCTTCGTCACCAACGCCGACGAGGTGAACCAGTTCTTCGACGTCGTCGACTCGATCGAGGTGACGTCTTGAGAAGGCACAGGGACGAGACACGAGGAGGAGCGCCGCCGTGAGCGCGGCCGCAGGGTGGCACCCGGACCCGGCGGGCCGCCACCAGTTCCGCTGGTGGGACGGTGCCCGGTGGTCGGATCGGGTGTGTGGCGGCAACGTCGTGGGCGACGATCCGCTCCCCGGTGCGGCCGGCGGCGCGGTGGGGCCGGCCGGTCATGGGACTGGGTCCGGGGTCACGCCGTCTCCTCGGGCGGCGGAGATCCTGGCCCACACCGGCGTCGGGTTCCAGGCGGTCGGTCGTGACGACTGGCACCAGATCGTCGACCTGCAGGGGCAGCCGCTCGCCCGGCTCTGGCGGAGCGGGGCCGATGCCGTCGTGTGCGACCTAGACGGTGCACCGGTCATGGGGTGCAACGCACGCCGGTCCCGTGACGGCGTTCGCACCGGCGGCGGCCACGAGCCCGTCATCATCGGCGTCGGGGTGACCGACGCCCTCGGGGCCCCGTGGATGGGGTCGAGCCGGGTCACCGCGGTCGGCATCGACCTCACCGCGACGTTCAAGCAGGGCGGCGAGCGACTCCTGCAGCTCAAGGTCGACCGCACCGGGTTCCAGGGCCGGTTCTCGTCTGCGCTCGTGCTCGACGGGAACAAGCGGCGGATCGGCGGGGTGCGGACCTACCCAGGCCCCGATGGGACCGAGTGGTGGGGGGCGGACCGGGACCCGACGCTCGGGGACCCGCTCGCGACGTTGGCCTTCATGGCACCGTTCCTGGCCCGGTGCCTGATCCAGATCGGCTAGCTTAGCTATAGCTATAGCTATAGCTAGCCGTCGACACGGGTCGCCTGCCGCTGCCGTTCCCGGCGGGAGAGGAGCTGCGCTGCGACCATCGAGCCGGCCGCGAGCAGGAGCATGGGCAGGTCGCCGACGCGGGTGGCGATCGTCTCCCCCTCGCGGGTGGCGATGGTGTGCTGGAGGACGCGCTGCTCGGAGACCGCGGTGCGCTCGA
>CAZYPY010000120.1:0-2315 GCA_964649545.1 uncultured Microthrixaceae bacterium
GGCAGCGCGCTGCTGTCCGAGCCCGAGGCCGCGGCGATCTACTACGCGTCCACCGAGAAGATGGCGGCGGGCGAGGTCCTGGCGGTCTACGACCTGGGCGGTGGCACGTTCGACGCTGCGGTGCTCCGCAAGACCGAGGATTCGTTCGAGATGCTCGGCGACCCCGAGGGCATCGAGCGCCTCGGCGGCATCGACTTCGACGAGGCGGTCCTGAACTTCGTCGACAACGTGGCCGGGGGCGCCGTCTCCGAGCTCGACCCCAACGACCCCGAGGCCGTGACCGCCATCATCGCCCTGCGCGAGGACTGCACGCTGGCCAAGGAGGTCCTCTCCTCCGACACCGAGGCGTCGATCATGGTGCGCCTGCCCACCAAGGTCACCCGCGTGCGCATCACCCGCGCCGAGTTCGAGGCCCTCATCCGACCGACGCTCGTCGACACCGTCGAGGCCATGCGCCGCGCCATGAACAACGCCGCCGTGCAGCCCGCCCAGGTGGACAAGGTGCTGCTCGTCGGTGGCTCGTCGCGCATCCCCCTCGTCGGCCAGATGATCGGCGCCGAGATCGGGCGGCCGGTCGTCGTCGACGCCCACCCCAAGCACGCCATCGCGCTCGGCGCCGCGCTGCACGCCGCCTCCGTGGTCGGCAAGCGGGCCGCCATGGCCCGCGAGCAGCCTGCCGAGCCCAGCGCGACGAAGCTGGCCGAGCCGCCGTCGAGCGAGCAGATCGCCAACATCCCCCCCACCTCGATCATCGCCCCGCTCGAGCGTCAGGTGGTCCAGCCCGACACGTCGCAGTCGGCGCCGGCGTCGTCCCCCGAGACCGCCCCGACCCCGGCGACCCCGGCCCAGACCCCGCAGCCAACCGGCGACTCGGCCGTGTCGGGCCCCACCGTGCGCGTGACCCCCGACATGCTGGCCCAGGCCGCCGGCGCGGTGATGGTCCCGGGCATCTACTGCCCGAGCAACCACTTCAACGACCCTCGGGCCGCCTACTGCGCGACGTGCGGCGAAGCGCTGAGCCGCAACGGCGCCGACGTGCGCCAGGGCCCGCGCCCCCCGCTCGGGGTCATCGTCCTCGACGACGGCCAGACCTTCGTGGTCGACCGCGACTACGTGCTCGGCCGCGACCCCGACAACGACGAGGCGGTGCGGGCCGGAAAGGCCGATGCCCTCATCGTGGCCGACCCGGGTCGTTCGATCTCGCGGGTGCACGCCCGCATCGAGCTCGACGAGTGGGACGTGCGCCTGTCCGACTGCACCTCGGCCAACGGCACCTTCACCGCCTACGCCGGCTCTGGCTGGACGCCCGTGGTCCCGGGGCACCCGGTGAGCATCCAGCACGGCACCCACGTGCTGCTGGGCCAGCGGACCCTGCTGTTCGACTCGCCCCGCCGGCTCG
Organism: uncultured Microthrixaceae bacterium; assembly: GCA_964649545.1. Classification (GTDB taxonomy): domain Bacteria; phylum Actinomycetota; class Acidimicrobiia; order Acidimicrobiales; family DATDAH01; genus JAEUJM01. The sequence continues at coordinate 1,400 of CAZYPY010000120.1, forward strand.
GCTGAGCATGGGCCGCGAGGGCCCGGCGGGACCCGGCATCGCCCCGATCGGGCTCACGTCGCCGTACCCGTCCGCCGACGGTACTGGCATCCCTGGTTCCTTTTTGACACACTCTCGCAACATGGCTGGCAGGAGCACGCTGACGTGACGCGCACGAACCGCATCCGACGCCTCGCCGTCGCCGTCGCCCTCCTCCTCGCCGGCGTGGCCACGGTGTCGACGTCCAGCCCGGCGTCGGGCCAGTCCCCCATCGACGACAAGCGCGAGGAGGCCCGCCAGGTGGCGGCCCGCCTCGACGAGCTCACCGCCCGCTACTCCCGGCTCTCCGATCGGGCCAACGAGGCCGAGACCGAGCTCGCCGAGGTGGAAGAGCGCATCGGCCAGGCCGAGGCCCGCCTCGCCGCCACCATCGCCGAGCGCGACCAGACCCGCAGCCAACTGCAGGACTACGCGGTCGACGCCTACCTCGAAGGGCCGGACAACTCGACCCTCTCGGTGGCGGTGGACAGCCGTGACGAGCGCGAGATGCCGGTGCGTCTCGGCTACATCGACTCCGTCACCGGCAACCGCACTCAGCTCATCGACCAGCTGGCGGCCACCGAGGAGGACGTCAACGACCGCGTCGCCGAGCTGGAGGAGAACCGTCAGACCGCTGCCGACCTCGTCGACGAGATCGAGCAGGCCGCCGCCGACGCCCAGCAGGCGATCGACGAGCAGGAGCAGCTCCAGAGCCAGATCGACGCCGAGATCGCCGGCCTCATCGAGGAGCAGCGCGCCGCCGAGGCCGCCGCCCGCCAGGCCGAGATCGACGCGGCCGCCCAGCAGCCCGACCCGAGCGGCGGCGACACCGGGGGCGGCTCGACCGGGGGCGGCTCGACCGGGGGCGGCTCGACCGGGGGCGGCTCGACCGGGGGCG
>CAZYPY010000120.1:2415-9310 GCA_964649545.1 uncultured Microthrixaceae bacterium
ACCGGGGGCGGCTCGACCGGGGGCGGCTCGACCGGGGGCGGCTCGACCGGGGGCGGCAGCACGCCCACCCCGCCGCCCCCCGCCGCGGGCGCGGCCGGCGCCGTCGCCGCGGCCATGAGCATGCAGGGCGTGCCCTACCGCTGGGGCGGCGCCGACCCGAGCGGCTTCGACTGCTCCGGGCTGATGATGTGGGCGTGGGCCCGTGCCGGCCGCTCGCTCCCGCACAGCTCCGCAGCCCAGTACTCGGTCACCCGGCGAATCTCGGCCGCCGACCTCCAGCCGGGCGACCTGGTCTTCTACGGCAGCCCGATCCACCACGTGGCCATGTACATCGGCGGTGGGCAGATCGTCGACGCCCTCAACTCGCGGACCCCGGTCGGGGTCCGCAGCATCGGCTACCCCGGGTCCGTCTCGGGCTACGGCCGGCCCTGAGCGCCGAGCCGCCGTCCGTCCCCGCCCCGGTACGACCGGGTGTGCCGTGAGGAACACCCGGGAACCGGCGCGCCCGCTCCGCTCGTCCCAAGCCTGACGCCGTGCCCACCGAGCCGCGCCGCGGCACTCGGTACACTCCACGCCGGGCGAGCCCGGGGGAATCTGAGCGAGAGGAAGCGATGTCCAACACGTTCGAGGTCGGCGCGGAGTTCGCCGGCTACCGCATTCTCGAGGTGATCGGCTCGGGGGGCTTCGCCACTGTCTACCTGGGCGAGGATCTCCGCCCCGCGCTGCGGCGCAAGGTGGCCATCAAGGTGCTGCGCGCCGAGCTCAGCGCCGATCCCGCCTTCCGTGACCGGTTCCAGCGCGAGTCCCTGCTCGCCGTGCAGCTCGACCACCACCCCAACGTCGTACCCGTGTACGACGCCGGCGAGGCCGACGGTCACCTGTACATCGCGATGCGCTACATCGACGGCATCGACCTGAAGGAGCGCCTGAAGGACGGCCCCCTCGACCCCGACGACGCCGTGGCGGTCGTGGCCCAGGTGGCGAGCGCCCTCGACCTCGCCCACGGCGCCGGCCTCGTCCACCGCGACGTCAAGCCGGGCAACGTGCTGCTCCCCGGCGGCAAGACCGACCACATCTACCTGGCGGACTTCGGGCTCACCAAGGAGACCGCGGCGGAGCAGAGCCTCACGCAGGTCGGCCAGTTCCTCGGCACGCTGTACTACGCCGCCCCCGAGCAGATCCAGGGCAAGGACCTCGACGGGCGCAGCGACGAGTACGCCCTCGGCTGCCTCCTGTACGAGTGCCTGACGGGGGAGCCACCGTTCAAGGGCGAGGTCCAGGCCATCATCGGCGCCCACCTCACCCGAGAGCCGCCCAAGGCCACCGACGTGGTGCCGACCCTCCCGGCGGCGCTGGACGCGGTGATCGCCACGGCCATGGCCAAGGACCCGGACGACCGCTACGACAGCTGCGGCGAGCTCGGCGCCCGGGCCATGCAGGCGCTGCGCGAGCCCCGCGCCGACGGCACCATCGTCACCGGCGCCCTCCCGGGCCTGCCGGCGACGCCCCCGCCACCGGTCGACCCGAACGCCACCGTGGTCGGCGCCACGACCAGCGTCGCGGGCATCCCCGCGACACCGGCGCCCGCGACCCCGCCTCCCGCCACGCCGCCTCCCGCCACGCCGGGTATCCCGGCCACGCCTCCGCCGGGTGCCTACACCCCGCCGCCGACGCCGCCCCCGGCGGCGACGTCGATGGCCTCGACCTCGCTCCCGGGGATCCCGACCACCACGCCACCCCCCGCGCCCCCGGCACCGCCCGCCGGCAAGAAGCCGCCCTGGCTGGTCATCGGTGGCGGCGTCGCCGCCCTGGTGCTGGTCGTCGGTCTCGTGGCCATGCTGGCCGGCGGTGGCGGGAGCGACGACCCGCCCCCGACCACCGTCCCCGACGCCACCACCGTGCCCGACAACACCACGACGACGGTGCCCGCGTTCGACCCAAGCGGCGGATCGTCGGGCACCCCGCCGCTGCTCGACCAGACCGCGCTCGACGCCGAGGAGAGCCGCTGCGCCGCGGCCGGCGTCGACCCCACGGAGCTGCTGCGCTGCGACTTCCTCTTCTTCGAGGCGGCGGCCGGGTCGACCCAACAGGACTTCGGCGCCAGCTGCGGCGACACCGTCCCCGGGGCCAACGGCACCTGTGGGACGACCGCCGACTCGGGCTCGACGGTCGACGATCTCGTGGCCAACTGTGGCGGCGGCGACAACGCCGCCTGCGACGAGCTCTTCCGCATCACGCCGGTGGGCTCCAAGCTCGAGCTCTTCGGCACCACCTGCGGCGGTCGTTCCCAGAACGAGCTGGCCGGCTCCTGCGTCGACACCCTCGGGTGAGCAGATTCCGGGTGGCGCCCTCCGGCGCCACCCGGACGTCACCCGTTCAGTCGTTCGGGAACGACACGCCGGTGACCCGGTAGCCCGAGGGCACCGGGTCCACCTCGAAGACCACGGCCTCGGCCTCGTTGCTGTAGGTGCAGTCGTAGCGACCGCCGCCCGACGAGGTGCAGGCGTCGAACTCGAGGTCGTTGCCCACCCCGTCACGCGAGAAGAGCGTGGCCACCGCGCCCGGGTCGGCGAACTCGCCGGCGTTGTCGCGGTCGCCGGCGGTCCACGCGTCGAAGAGGCTCGCCGCGGCGGCCTCGGGCGACGGCGCCCCCGCCGGGCCTGCGGCCGTGGTGGTGGTCGGCGCGGTCGTCGTGGTGGTCGGCGCAGTGGTGCTCGTGGTGGACGTGCTCGTGGTGGACGTGGAGGTCGACGAGGTCGAGGTCGACGAGGTGCTGGACGAGGTCGTCGTGGTGGGTTCGTCGTCGTCGCCGCTCCGGCTCAGGATCAGCCCGCCGATGATCAGGGCCAGGACGACCACGGCCAGGCCCACGAGGGCGGCGATCTTCCACCGGTCGTCGTGCGGCTCACCCTCCTCGGGGCCCCACAGGTCGTCCCCCCCGCCGGGGCCGCCGGGGCCGGCTGGGCCGGAGCCGGGGCCGGGGCCGGGGACCGTCGGCGGGGGCGCGTCGTAGACCGACGGCGCGGCCACGGTCGGGGCCCCACCCGATGCCGGACCGGACTCGGGGACCGGGGAGGGAGCGCCGGCGGGCGGGGTGCCGGCGGGCGGGGTCGGCGCCGACCGGGTCGGGTCGTTGGGGTCGCTCATGCGGAGGAACCATAGGGGAGTCCCCCGGCGACGAGAGCCTCGTCGATGGCCGCGGCGACCGGCCCGGGCACCGCCGACGCCAACGCGGCGCGCAGGACCGACAGCGGCGGCACGTCGGCGAGCACCCACCGGGAGAACATGCCGGCGTCCATCCACGCCGCCTCCGCCGGCGTGACCCCCTCGACGGTGCGCGCCCCGCCGTCCACCACGAGGGCGCGCAGGTCCTCCCAGCCCCAGGCCGCCGAGAGGCGCCGAGCCGCAGCCGCCAGCTCCGTGGGGCCCGGCTCCCGCTCGAGCGGGCGGGTCACGGCTCGGGCCGACGGATGGGTCGCCGGGTGCAGTCGGGCGATCTCCGGCCATGTCGGGGCGACGGCGGTGCGGCTCGCCACCACGAGCACGTCCTCGAGCCACCGCCCGGCCCAGAAGAGGTCCATCGGGGCGGCCGGCGGCGGCGTGGCCAGGCCGAGCGCTCGCCGGCACACATCGTCCACCCGCCCGATCGCCGGCGAGTCGTCCGTGCGGCGCGGCTCGCCGCGGAGCTGGAGGTACGACACGGCGGCACCCGACCGATCGACGAAGTGACCCATCCGAGCCCGTTGCTCCACGGGGCGGGCCCGGCCGTAGAACCGACCCGCCTCGTCGGCCAGGTCGTGGACCCGACCGCTGGTGACGACGCCGTAGGCCGTCCACTCGGGCTCGGCGTCGAGGCCGACGAGCGCACCGATCGGGTCGGCGAGATCGGCGGGCGGGACCGCCATCTCCACGTTCCCGTCGGCCTCGATGCCGATGGCGATGGGCGCCTGCTCCCAGCCGAGCGGGGCGAGCACCCGCTCGAGCTGGTCCACCACCTCGCGCAGGGTGGGCGCAGCGGGTCGCGTGGGAGCGGTCGGGGCGGGGTCGGTGGCCATGGGCCCTCCTCTGGTGCTGGTGTGCGCAGAGGCGACCCGTGCTGCCGGAGGGGATCGCGAGCCCCGTGGACCGCACGCTAGAGCGTCGCGGCGCCGAGGGGAAGGGGTCGGCTCAGCGCCCCGCCAGCCGGCGCTGCACCCGCCCGGGCAGACCGGGGGTGACCGCTTCGTCGATGTCCTCGAGCGCCACCCGCACGGCCAGCTCGCCCGGGGCGTGGGCCACGTGCACCAGCCGGGCGCCGGCGGGCAGTGGCGGCAGGGGCAGGTTGCCGACGAGGAACTGGCGGATCGACGCCGGCAGTTCGCGGGCGGCGACCTGACGGGGCCGCAGGCGGAGCCAGCGCCCACCGACCTCCAGCTCGGTGAGCACGTGGCCGACCCGAAGCGAGCCGATGCCCGTGCTCGAGAGGATGCCGTCCTCGGTGAGCTCCAGGCGGAGGGGCAGGTTGGCCGACCCCACCCAACGGTCGACGCTCTCCTGGGTGACCGTGGCCTTCACCGACACGGGCCCACCCTTGAGGCGGGGGACGATGCCGGGCTGGATCCGCACCTGCTCGACCCGGCCCACGACCCGCTCGAGGCGCAGGCCCGCCATGCGCAGGGCGGGCACCCCTACGGTGACGACCTCGACCTCACCGCGCAGTGCGCCCCCGGGGTTGGCATTCCAGCGCAGCGTGGTCGGCTGGCCGAACACCCGGGTGGCGACCCGGTCGACCAGCCAGAGCACGGGGGCGTAGGCCGAGTCGGCGCCCGGGAGGCGACGGGTGGGCTCGGGCTCCTCGAACTCGATGGCCGGCCCTGCGGCCTCGCCCCAGCGGGCGTCGTCCGCGTTCGGGCCGCCACCGCGGTCGGCGGCAGGGTCGCTGGCAGGTTCGACGACGTCGTCGCCGTCCTGGCTCGCGTCGTCGGTCCGGCCCGGCTCCCCCATGGCCCGCCGATCGTACGCGCTCCCCCGGCGGCCGCTCGCCTCGTGGCAACCTGCACCATGGCCGCCTGCACCTTCTGCGCCATCGTCGCCGGCGAGGTCGACGCCGAGATCGTCGCCGAGGACGAGCGCACCGTGGCGTTCCTCGACATCCGCCCGTTGTTCGCGGGCCACACACTGGTCGTCCCCCGAGCGCACCACGAGACGCTGGCCGACCTCCCCTCCGAGCTCCTGGGGCCGCTGTTCGGCCGGGCCCGCCAGCTCTCGGGCCTCATGGAGACCGCGCTCGGGGCCGGCGGCAGCTTCGTGGCCATGAACAACCGGGTCAGCCAGAGCGTGCCCCACCTGCACGTCCACGTCGTGCCCCGCACCCGGGGCGACGGCCTGAAGGGCTTCTTCTGGCCCCGCCACCCCTACCCCGACGGCGATGCGATGGCCGACGTCGGCGCCCGTCTCCGCGCCGCCGTCGCCGCCGCCCCACCCCCCCTCTCGCGCTAACCCGCCGTGCGGGCGGCCTTGGTGAGCTCGGCCAGCGCGTCGGTGAGACCGTCGGCCAGCGACCAGACGTCGGGGAGCACGTCCGGGCACGCGAGCAGGCCGAAGTCCAGGCTCTCCTGGTAGCTCATCACCGTCATGTTGAGGCCGGCGCCGTCGAAGATGGGCCCGACCGGGTAGTTGGCGACCAGCTTGGCCCCCGCCGAGTAGAGCGGGAACGGCGGGCCGGGGACGTTCGAGATGGTCACGTTGAACACCGGACGGTGGAGACCGGCGACGCGCATCGTCGAGTAGAGACGGGCGGCCCGCCCGAGCAGCGCCGGCGCCGCGAACTCGGCCCAGTCCTGGAGGGCGTCGGCGCCGACGGCATGGCGCTCCTTGGCCGTGTCCATGGCCTCGTGGATGGCCTGGAGGCGCTCGACGGGATCGTCGACGTCGGTGGCGAGCGTCGCGAGCACCGACGACACCCGATTGCCGAGCGTCCCCTGCTGGTCCTGGGTGCGCACCGACACCGGCACCATGGCCACGAGGGCACTCTCCACCTCCTCGCCGATGCCGTCGAAGTAGCGCCGCAGGGCGCCGCCACAGAGCGCCAGCACCACGTCGTTGACGGTGACCCCGAAGGCGTTCTTGACCTCCTTCACCTCGGGGAGCGAGACCGTGGCCATGGCGTAGGTGCGGTGGCCGGTGATCGCGGTGTTGATCGACGTCCGGGGTGCGCTGAACATGCCCGGGGGCGGGGTCGTGCCCGGGCGGCCCGGCAGGCGGGAGCGGTCGAGGGTCGAGCGGGCGGTGCGGGCGCTGGCCTTGGCCACGCGGAACGGCTGGCGGGCCAGCGACGTCGCCGCGTAGGTGAGCAGTTCGGCGTCGGAGGGCACCCGGTCGGGAACCCACGGGTCCTCGGGCTGGGGCGTCGGCGGCGGATCGGGCTCGAGGTCGAGGGTGGCGACCAGGATCTCGTTGCCCGACGCCCCGTCGATGGCGGCGTGGTGGACCTTGGAGAGCACGGCCACGTGCCCCTGCTCGAGGCCCTCGATCACCCACATCTCCCACAGCGGTCGGCTGCGGTCGAGCGGCAGGGCGACGAGGTGCCCGGCGAGCGCGGCCAGCTCGCGGGGCCCGCCCGGCGCCGGCACGGCGATGTGGCGGATGTGCCAGTCGAGGTCGAAGTCGGGATCCTCGATCCAGAGGGGGTGGTGCAGGCCGAACGGCACCTGGACCAGGCGCCGGCGGAACGGGGCGGCCAGGTGCAGGCGCTGGCCGTACACGTCCTTCACCTGCTCGATGGACCAGCCGCCCTCGACCTCGGACGGGTCGAACACGGCCAGGCTGGCCACGTGCATAGGACTGGTCGGGGTCTCCATGGAGAGGAACCCGGCGTCGAGGCCCGTGAGTCGTTGCATCGCGTCGCCCCCCGGCG
>CAZYPY010000121.1:0-9235 GCA_964649545.1 uncultured Microthrixaceae bacterium
GGCGGTGAGCAGGCCGGCGATGATCCAGAAGCGGATGATCACGGTGGTCTCGGGCCAACCACCGATCTCGAAGTGGTGGTGGATCGGCGCCATGCGGAAGATCCGGCGCCCGCCGAAGAGCCGGAAGGCCGTGACCTGGAGGATGACCGAGAGGGTCTCGACCACGAAGAGGCCACCGATCACCACGAGCAGCAGGGCGGTGCTGGTGGTCAGGGCGAGCCCGGCCAGGCCCGCGCCGATCGCGAGCGAGCCGGTGTCCCCCATGAAGATCCGGGCCGGCGCGGCGTTCCACCACAGGAACCCGGTGCACGCCCCCGTCATGGCCGCGGCGACCACGGCCAGGTCGAGCGCGTGGACGACGTCGTAGGTGGCGGGGTGACGGAAGGCCCAGAACCCGATGATGGTGAAGGCCATGAAGGCGAACACCGCCGAGCCGCCGGCGAGGCCGTCGAGGCCGTCGGTGAGGTTGACCGCGTTGGCGCTGCCCAGGATCAGCAGCACCGCGAAGACGACCCACGCGACCGTGCCCAGCTCGATGTCGAACTGGTCCCAGCGAGTGATCGCGAGCGTCGTGTGCACCGGGGTGTGGATCACCGTCAGCACCGCGAAGCCCACCGCGACGATGAGCAGGCCGATCACCTTGGCCCGCTTGTTCAACCCCAGGTTCCGCTCCCGCGACACCTTCAGGTAGTCGTCGACCAGTCCGACCAGGCCGGCGCCCACGATCGCGGCCATGACCAGCAGGCCCGAGCGGGTGATGATGCGGCTGGACGACAGGTCGCTCACGACGTAGCCGGCGACGGCGCCCGCCACGATGGCGAGGCCGCCCATCGTGGGCGTGCCCGCCTTGGTGATGTGCCCCTCGGGCCCGTCCTCGCGGATGGGCTGACCGAGGTGGGCGTTGGTCAGCCAGGTGATGAGCAGGCGGGTCACGACGAGCGACACCACCAGGCCGATGCCGCCGGCGACGAGGAGCGTCTTCACGAGAGCAGCTCCCGGGCCACGGCACGGTCGTCGAAGGGTCGGCGCTCGTCGCCGACCTGCTGGTACGCCTCGTGCCCCTTCCCGGCGATCACCACGAGGTCCCCGGGGCGGGCCGCCTCGAGGGCGAGGGCGATGGCGCGGCGGCGGTCGGGCTCCACCACCAGCGTCGTGTCGTCGTCGATGCCTGATCTCACCTGGGAGATGATGGTCGCTGGGTCCTCGCCGCGGGGATTGTCGGAGGTCAGCACCACCCGGTCGGCCAGGCGCGCGGCGGCCGCGCCCATCAACGGCCGCTTCGCCGTGTCCCGGTCGCCACCGCACCCGAACACCACGATGACCCGCCCCTCCCCCACCAGCTCGCGGGCCGTGCCGAGGAGGTGCTCGAGGCCGTCGGGCGTGTGCGCGTAGTCGACCACGACGCCGAAGTCCTGTCCGGCGTCGACGGCCTCGAAACGACCGGGCACCGGTCCGGCGGCGGCGACCCCTTCGGCCACCGCCGCCGGCTCGATGCCCAGGGTGATCGCGGCCTCGGCGGCGGCCAGCGCGTTGGCGACGTTGAACCGCCCCCCGAGGGGCACGGTGAGCTCGACGCCGCGCCAGCGGAGCCGGCTCGTCACCCGACCCACCTCGAGGTCCTCCACGTCGTCGAGCGAGTACCCCCGAGTCGGGATCACCGCCGCGTCCAGGAGCAGCCGACCCCGCGGATCGTCGACGTTGACGACCGCGGCGTCGGCCAGCTCCGGGGTGAAGAGGCGGGCCTTGGCCTGGAAGTACTCCTCCATCGAGGCGTGGAAGTCGAGGTGCTCGGCACTGAGGTTGGTGAACACGGCGACCGCGAACCGGGTGCCGTCGACCCGGTGCAGCGCGAGGGCGTGGGACGAGACCTCCATGGCCACCGCGGTCACCCCCTCCGCCACGAAGCGCGCCAGCCGGCGCTGGAGCTCGGGGGCCTCGGGGGTCGTGCGCGCGCCGGTGAGCGTGCCGATGACCTCGGCCCGACGGCCGGCGGCCTCGAGCACCGAGCGCAGGAGGTGGACCGTGGTGGTCTTGCCGTTCGTCCCCGTGACGCCCACCAGCTCGAGGGCGGCCGACGGGTGGCCGAACACCGCGGCGGCCGCAGCGGCCATGGCCACCCGCGCGTCGCCGACCAGCACCTGTGGGACCGGGAGGTCGAGCGGCCGCTCGCACAGCAGCGCCACCGCGCCCGCGGCCACCGCGGCAGGCGCGTGGTCGTGGCCGTCGGTGTGCTCGCCAGGCACGCAGCAGAAGAGGTCGCCGGGGGCCACGTCCCGGCTGTCGTGGGCGACCCCGGTCACCGAGACGTCGCCCGACGACCCGGCGCGGCCGGCGCCCGCCTGCAGCCGGGCGCCGGGGAGCTCGGCGACGAGGGCGGTCAGGTCCACGGCCGCGCCGGGCTCACTCGACCGGCGTCCCGAGGTCGTCCTGGCTCGCGTCCGTCACCGACGGGGCGGCGGAGGCGGGTGCGAGCTGGGCGGGTGGGGCGATCCCGTAGCGAGCCAGGGCGTACTGGCCGAGCTGCGAGAACACCGGCGCCGAGACCTCGCCGCCGTAGATGGAGGAGGTGGGCTCGTCGAGCACCACGATCATCGACAGCTCGGGGTCCTCGGCGGGGACGAAGCCCGCGAAGGTCGCCACGTAGTGGTAGTTGCCCGCGGCGTCCTCGTAGCCGCCGGTGTCCTGGGGCTTGCGGGCCGTGCCCGTCTTGCCGGCGACGCTGTAGCCGGGGATGGCCGCGCCGGCACCGGTGCCGGCGTCGACGACCGACGTCATCATGGTGGTCAGCTGGCGGGCGGTCCCGGTCGACACCACCCGGTGGGGACGGGGCGCGGTGACGGGACGGCGTTCGCCGTCGTCGCCGACCCGGGCGAGGACGAGGCGCGGCGGGACGTAGACGCCGTCGTTGGCCACCACGTTGAAGGCGCTGACCATCTGCATCGCGGTCACCGAGATCCCCTGGCCGATCGGGATCGAGCCGATCGAGGTCCCGGACCACTCCTCGAGGGGCAGGGTGAGTCCCGCGGCCTCGTGCGGGAAGCCGAGGGCGGTGGGGCGACCGAAGCCGAACCGGCCGAGGTAGTCGTCGAGGCGCTCCGCCCCGAGCTCCTGGGCGACCATGATCGTGCCCACGTTCGACGACTGGGCGAGTATGTCGTTGACGCTCCAGTCCACCACCGGGTGCGGGTCGTGGTCGGTGAAGCGGTGGTCGGCCACCTGGAGGCCGTCGGGCACCATGAAGCGGGTCGACGGCTCGACCACGCCCTCTTCGAGCGCCGCCGCCATGGTGACGACCTTGTTCACCGAGCCGGGCTCGAACATCGCGGTGAGCGCCCGGTTCTCGCTGCTGGGCACCGCCGGGCCGCGGCCGCCGTCCTCGTCGACGGTGGCCTCCACGTTGGCCATGGCCAGGACCTCGCCGGTGGCGACCCGGCTCACGATGGCGATGCCCCCGAGGGCACCGGTGGCGTCGACCTGCTGGGCCAGGGCCCGCTCGGCCTCGAACTGCATGCCGCGGTCGAGGGTCAGCACGAGGCTGTCGCCCTGCTCGGCCGGGGTGAGGTGCTGCTCGCCCGAGGAGATGGTGTCGCCGTCCGGGGCGCGCTCGACGGTCAGCTCGCCCGGCGTCCCGGTGAGCGCCTCGTCGTACTGCTGCTCGATGCCCGACAGGCCGATGTTGTCCACCCCGACCGAGCCGATCACGGAACGGGCGAGATCCCCCGAGGGCTCGAAGCGCGCGGGCTCGTCGATGAGGTGGATGCCCTCGAGGTCGAGGGCCCGGACGTCCTCGGCCACCTCGTCGGGCTGCTGGCGGACCAGGTAGGTGAACTCGCCGTCGCCGCTCAGCTTCTCGACGAGCTCGGCCTGGTCCATGGCGAGGACCGGCGCGAGGTGGGCCGCGGCCGCGATCGGGTCCTCGATCTCCCGCGGGTTGGCGTAGACGGTGGTCTGGTTGACGCTCAGGGCCAGGTCGTCGCCGTTGCGGTCGAGGATGGAGCCACGGGCGGCCGGGAGGTCGATCGAGCGGACTCGCTGGCTCTCGCCGAAGGCGACGTAGCGCTCGGGGCTCACGGTCTGCAGCTCGGCCACGCGGACCAGCAGCAGGCTGAACAGGAAGAGCATCACCACGAGCAGCGAGAGCAGACGGCGGCGCGGGTGAGGGCCCCGCCCGGTGCGTCGACGCGCGGGCTGGCGGGTCGCGTGACGAGCCGCGGCGGGCGCGTCGGGCCCGGGACGGCGCGCGGGCCGCGACGCGACACGGCCCCCGGCCGGCTCGGACCGGGGGCGATCGGTGCGCGAGGGGCGGCTGTCGCCCGCCCGTCCCGGCGCCCGCGCGGGCCGGGACGGGGGGCGACGGCGGGGCCCCGCCGGGGCGCTCACGGGGCCAGCACCTGGTCGACCGGGCCGGCCGCGGTCTCGTCGAGCGACACCTCGGCCTCGGGCGCCGCGTACTGGTCGACACCGGTGGCGGTGGCGTCGGCGCCCGCCGGGGCCGCGGGGACCGGGACCTGGCTCACGAAGGTCGGGCCCCCGGCCGGCGCCACCATGCCGAGGCGCTCGGCCTCGGCGACGATGCGCTCGGGCGAGGCCAGTTGGGCGGCCTCGAGGCGGAGGGCCTGGGCCTCGGCCTGGCGGTCGGAGATGTCCTGCTGCACCCGGTCGAGGTGCATCTGGCCGGCCACGTTCTGGGTCTGGAGGACCGCGACCGCGAACAGCACGGCGAAGGACACTCCCGCGCCGATGAGCAGGGCCACCCCCCGGTTCACCTTGGCGCGGCGCGCCACCGTCGGGCGCGGCGCCCGTGCCGGCGGCTCGACGAGTCGGAGGTGCGACGGCCGGGTGGTCGGCGCGGGCGCCGGGGCGTGGCGCGGGTGACGGCGCGGTGCCGCGACCTGGGCGAGTGCGGGGCTCATTCGGTGTCCTCCACGGGGAGCGTCTCGACGGCGAGCTTCTCGACGGCACGGAGCCGGGCGCTCTCGGCGCGCCGGTTGGCGGCCACCTCGGCCGCCGAGGGCTTCCACGCGCCCTGCTTGAGCAGGCGCACGGTGGGTCGGGCCCCGCAGGCGCAGGGCAGCCGGGGCGGGCAGGTGCAGTCACCCGTCGCCGCGGAGCGGAACGTCGCCTTCACGATGGTGTCCTCGCCCGAGTGGTAGGCGAGGACCGCGGCCCGTCCCGCGGGACGCAGCAGCTCGATGGCCTGGTCGAGGGTGTCCTCGAGGATGTCGAGCTCGTCGTTGACGGCGATGCGCAGGGCCTGGAAGGCCCGGCGGGCGGGGTCGCCGCCCTTGCGCCGGGCCGCGGCCGGGATGGCGTTGCGGACGATCTCGGCCAGCTCGTCGGTGCGCTCGACCGGACGGGCGGCGACGATGGCCCGGGCGATCGGGCGGGCGTAGCGCTCGCCGCCGGCGTCACGCAGCAGGTCGGCAAGCGCGTGCTCGTCCCACCCGTTGACCACGTCGGCGACCGTGCGCGGCTGGGTGCGGTCCATGCGCATGTCGAGCGGGGCGTCCGAGCGGTAGCTGAACCCCCGTTCGGGCCGGTCGAGCTGCGGCGAGCTGACCCCGAGGTCGCAGAGCACGCCGGAGACCTCCGCCACGCCGAGCTCGTGGACCGCCTCGGTCAGGTGGTCGAAGCGGGTGTGGCGCAGCGCCACCCGATCGCCGAACGGCGCCAGTCGGGCGGCCGTGGCGGCCAAGGCGTCCTCGTCCCGGTCGAGGCCGAGCAGGGAGAGGTGGCCGTGGGCCGACAGCAGGGCCTCGGCGTGACCACCGCCGCCGACGGTGGCGTCCACCAGCAGGCCGGCGGGCACCGGGGCGAAGAGCTCGACGACCTCGTCGACCATCACGGGGGTGTGGGCGAAGGCGCTCATGTCCCCCGCTCCTGGCTCGTGCCTCGCCGGGCCGCTCGGGCCCCGCCCTCATGCCTCGGGCTCATGCGGGCGCCACCCACGGGGTCGTCACCACGGCGGCGAGGCGCGGCGCGGGCGCACCGCGCTCGTCGGCAGCCCCCCGGCCAACGGGAGCGCGTCGGGATTTCTCCCCGATCGGGCGGGATGGGAGACGGGCGGAGTAGGGGTCTGCCACCTCGTCGGCCGGGAGGCAGCGGACGAGCGCGATGCCCGCGCCGTGCTGCCGGAAGGTCGGGTGCGTGCGGCGCACCCGGTGCTCAGTCATCGGTCGACCGCCTCCGCGGTCGGTGGCGGGCCACGTTGCCCGCGACGTGGGGACGCATCGAGCGCTGCTTCTCGTAGAACGCCGCCGCCGGGAACACGTTGATGTGGTCGCGTGCGCCCACCAGCACGACCTCGGCGCCCCGGATCTCGTCGGTGAGGAGCTCCTCGGGGATCACCATGCGGCCCTGCTGGTCGGGCTTGATGGGCTGCGCGCCGGCCCAGAGGAACTCGATGGTGTCGTTCAGCTCGACGTCGTCGAGCTCGCCGGCGTCCACCTTGGCGAGCAGGTCCTCGGTGAGATCGTCGACGAAGCGCTCGAACTCGTCGGTGGGCCAGATGCTGAGCCGGTCACCGAAGTCGGTGATGAGGATCTTGTGGCCCTCGAGCAGCTCGCGGAGGCGCGCGGGGAGCACGACGCGCCCCTTGTCGTCGAGCGTGCGCTCGAACTGCCCCGACAGCTGCACAGATCGTCTCCGGTGGTGGTGGTGTCCCTCACCGACCGCGCGCCAGCCGTGGGCAGGCGTGGTCGGTAGAGGCAACTATCGACCACAGATCGCCATTCGTCAACATTTTCTGGGATTGGATGGGTTTCCCAGGGTGAAGTCCCCCCTGGGGCGTGCTCATGGGGGACTCGCGGGCACCCTCCTGCCTTCGATCGTCGTGAGCAGGGCCGCAGCCAGCGGTCCCAGCCGATCCCGACCCACCCCGGTGGCCACGTCGGCCAGGGCGACCGCACCCGCGGCCCGCTCGGCGGCGTCGAGGGCCAGGACGTCGAGCAGGGGCACCGGGTCCCAGTCCGCCAGCACGAGGCACTGGAAGCGGGCGCCGGCACGCGTGCGGCGCTGCGAGAGCCCAACCGCCTTGCGGCCACCGATGGTGACCTCACCGGGCCCGAGGCCGGCGAAGCAGACGCGCGACGACCACTCGGTGCGCACGGGCGCGCCGTCGTGGACCTCGGCCTCGATCCCGACGGCGGCCAGGGCGTCGACCCAGACCTCGCCCAGCCACCGGAACGAACGGCTGACGTCGTCCTCCCAGTACGGGTCGCCGGCGGGCAGCAGCACGTCGACCCAGCGCATCTCCCCCGGCTCGAGCAAGACCGCACCGCCACCACTGCGGCGCCGGACGACCTCGAGCCCCGAGGCCTCGGCCCGCGCCCGGTCGGCGGCGTCGAGGGGTTGCGCGCTGCCGAGCGCCAGCGCGGGGGTCGTGGCCCCCATCACCCACACCGACCGCTTCACCACCTCGGGCAGTTCGAGGCCGTGGAGGAACGCCGGCGAACCCAGGCGGTGCTCGATGCGCCACCGGCCCTTCCGGCGCGCCTTGCGCTCCTTCTTGGCCTGCTTCAGGGCCTTGCGGGCGGCCCGCTCGGCCGCGTCCTCGGCCGGGGAGCGGTCGGCCACGCCGGGGCCCTCAGCCGCCCGCGACTCGGGGCCAGGCCCGACACCAGTGCAGGTAGGTCAGCAGGTCGGCGACCTCGGGGGCCCGGTCGGCATCGCCGTAGGCGGTGATCAGGCGGAAGCGCAGGTACTCCTGGTCGGGTAGCGGGAGCGGCGGCCAGCGGTGCCACCAGCCCGGGCGGGCCAGGCGGCGCAGCTGCCCGAGGGCGGTGGGCCACAGCCACGGGCGCACCGCCACCGCCGCCGTCGCTCGCAGCCCCCAGCTCATCCCGGCCAACCTACCGGTCACCCGTCCCGGCCCCGCCGGCTGTCGACGGGAGGTGCGCATCGGCGCCCAGCACGGGGTGACCGAGGCCTCCAAAGGCCACCGCCGCGGCCCCGACGAGGGGACCGTCGGCCCCGAGGCCACCCGGGCGGATCCGGGCGCCGGCGGAGTAGTCCAGCCGGGCGTGGCGGTCGAGCTCGTCCTGGGCCGGCCCGAAGAAGTCGTCGCCGAACCCCAGCGCCACCGACCCCGCCACCACGGCGAGGCGGAGGTCGAGCAGGTTCGCCACCGACGCCACGCTGCGGCCGACCAGGCGTCCGGTCCGCTCTCGGACCTCGGCGGAGGCCTCGGCCGCGGGCCGGCCGGTGATCGCGGCGATCGCCGTCCCCGACGCCTCGGCCTCCAGGCACCCCCTTGCGCCACAGACGCAGGCACGGCCCCCCGGCGCGGCGATGACGTGGCCGATGTGGCCGGCGTTGCCCCCGGCACCGTCGAGGAGGCGACCGTCGAGCACGATCCCGCCTCCGACCCCGGTGGACACGACCATGGCGAGGAAGTCCCGCTCCCCGGCCGCCGCGCCCGTCCATCCCTCGCCCAGGGCGAGGGCCTTGGCGTCGTTGTCGACGAACGTCGGCACACCGGTGCGCTCGGCCAGCCGGGCCCGCAGGGGGAAGGCCCGCCACCCGGCGATGTTCAGGGGGCTCACCGTCTCGCCGCCTCGGGCCATGGGCCCGCCGCACCCCACACCGCAGGCGACGGGGCGGTCGCCCTCATCCTGGCCGTGGGCCAGCACCTCGTCGACCAGCGTGCCCAGGGCCGTGAACACCGCCTCACCGTCGAGGCTCGCCGGCGTGGCCACCCGTCGGGCGCCGTGCAACCGGCCGTCGGCCGTGACCAGCCCGGCGGCCATCTTGGTGCCCCCGATGTCGACGGCGAGCACGGTGGTCACGCCTGCCATTGTGCGCGCGGAGCCTCTAGCCTCGACCGGATGGCGCTGCGTGAGCCGGAGACGCGGGCAGACGTCCTCTCCCGTGTCCAGGCCAACGTGGAGCGGGTCATCCAGGGCAAGGGTGACGTCGTGCGCCAGCTGTTGTTGTGCCTCGTCGCCGAGGGCCACCTCCTGCTCGAGGACGTCCCGGGCGTGGGCAAGACCAGCCTGGCCAAGGCGCTCGCCGCCTCCATCCACTGCTCGTTCGGACGGGTGCAGTTCACCCCCGACCTGCTGCCGTCCGACGTCGTCGGCGTGAACGTGTGGAGCCGGGCCGAGGGCCGCTTCGAATTCCGCCCCGGACCGATCTTCGCCGGCATCGTGCTCGGCGACGAGATCAACCGGGCCTCCCCCAAGACCCAGTCGGCGCTCCTCGAGGCCATGGGCGAGCGCCAGGTCACCGTCGACGG
>CAZYPY010000122.1:0-1478 GCA_964649545.1 uncultured Microthrixaceae bacterium
AGACGAGCGCCGCCATGGCTTCGGCGTGGTAGTCGCCGCTGCCGAAGACCGTGTCCAGCACGAAGGCGCGCTTCAGGTAGAGGTGGGCGTCGACCTCCCAGGTGAAGCCCATGCCGCCGTGGACCTGGATGCAGGCCTTGCCGTTGGCGATGCCGGCCTCGCCGGCGATGAGCTTGGCGCCGTGGGCGGCGCGGGCGGGGTCGCCGACCGACGAGTCGTCGAGGGTGACGCCGGCGGCGTAGACCGCAGCGCGGGCCACCTCGGCCCGGGTGAGCATGTCGGCGAGGATGTGCTTCACGGCCTGGAACGTGCCGATGGGCTTGCCGAACTGCTCGCGCTCCTTGGCGTAGGCGGTGCCGAGCTCGACGGTGGCGCCGGCGATGCCGAGCAGTTGGGCGGCGGCGAGCACCGATCCCTCGAGGCGCCAGCGGGCGGCGTCCTCGGGGCCGCCGATGGCCTCGCCGGCGGGCAGGTCGGCCACGACGTGCAGCGGGGTCAGCGGGTCGAGGGGGTGGCCCACGGGCTCGCCCGTCACGGCGCCGGCCTCGACCAGGTGCAGGCCCTGGTCGTCGACGACGACCAGGGCGTCGAGGGCGTCGAGGTGCTCGACCAGG
Source organism: uncultured Microthrixaceae bacterium (assembly GCA_964649545.1). Taxonomy (GTDB): domain Bacteria; phylum Actinomycetota; class Acidimicrobiia; order Acidimicrobiales; family DATDAH01; genus JAEUJM01. The sequence continues at coordinate 615 of CAZYPY010000122.1, forward strand.
ATCGGGTGGGCAGGACGCTCGACCAGGCCGACCACCCGCTCGCCGGACATCGCGCCGTCGACCAGGCCGGCGGCCAGGTGGGTGGCGAGGATCGGCCCGGGCACGACCGCCCGGCCCAGCTCCTCGAAGACCAGCACGGCCTCGGTCATGCCGAGCCCCACGCCGCCCTCGGCCTCGGGCAGGCGCAGGCCGAACACCCCGGTGTCGGCCAGCTCACGCCAGCGACCCCGGTCGACGCCCGCGCTGGCCTCCAGGCCCCGCACCGTCTCCATGTCGAAGCGGCCGGCGCAGAAGCTGCGGATGCCCTCCTGGAGGGCGGCCTCGTCCTCGTTCAGATCGAAGTCCACGACCCTCGTCTCCCTACCGGTCCTTGGGGAGGCCGAGGATGCGCTCGGCCACGATGTTGCGCTGGATCTGGGTGGTGCCCGCCGCGATCGAGATCGAGATGGCGTGCAGCAGGCCCTCGACGTGGGTGCGGTTGCCCATGCCGGCGACGTCGTCGACGGCGAGCCCCGCCCGCTCGAAGACGCGCTCGCCGAGCAGGCCGAGGCGGTGGCGCACCTCGGAGTAGTGCAGCTTGAACACCGAGCCGCCCGGGCCGGGCACACCGGTGCGCGACGCCTGGGTGACGTTGCGCTTGACCAGCGCCCAGAGGGCGTCGAGGTCGGCGGCGGCCTGGCCGATGTCGCGGCGCAGGCCGGCGTCGTCCCACGCCGTGCCCGAGCCTCGGGTGATCTGCTTGGCCGCGGCGGCGAGCTGCTCGACGAGCTGCATCGAGGCCAGCATCTCGCTCACGAAGGCGGTGCCCCGCTCGAAGCTGAAGGTGACCATGGCGACCCGCCAGCCGTCGTTCTCGTCGCCGAC
>CAZYPY010000122.1:1578-9196 GCA_964649545.1 uncultured Microthrixaceae bacterium
GCTCGAAGCTGAAGGTGACCATGGCGACCCGCCAGCCGTCGTTCTCGTCGCCGACGCGGTTGGCCACCGGCACCCGCACGTCGTCGAAGAACACCTCGCTGAACTCGTCCGAGCCGGCGATGGTGCGCAGCGGCCGGATGTCGATGCCCGGCGTGTCCATGGGCAGGATCAGCCAGGTGATGCCCTTGTGCTTCGGGGCGTCGGGGTCGGTGCGGACGAGCATCTCGCAGTAGTCGGCGACCTGGGCGTTCGACGTCCAGATCTTCGAGCCGTTGATGACGTACTCGTCGCCGTCGCGCACCGCCCGGGTGCGCAGCGAGGCGAGGTCGGAGCCGGCCTGCGGCTCGGAGAAGCCCTGGCACCAGACCTCGTCGCCCCGCAGGATGGCGGGCAGATGGGCGGCCTTCTGCTCGGGGGTGGCCTCGGTGATGAGGGTCGGGCCGGCGTGCAGCAGGGCCACGAACATGACGCCGACGTACGGGGCGCCGCGGCGCTCGGTCTCCTCGAGGAAGATCAGGTGCTCGGCGGGGGACGCCCCCCGACCCCCGACCTCGGTGGGCCAGTTGATGCCGGCGTAGCCCTGGTCGAACAGCATCCGCTGCCAGGCGGTGTCGTAGGCGCGGCGGGCGTCCCAGTCGTTCTGGTCGGCGGGCGGCGGGCCGATCGTGGGCAGGACCTCGTCCAGCCACTCGACCAGCTCGGCGCGGAAGGCCTCTTCTTCGGCGGAGAAACGCAGGTCCACGGGCGGCGAGTGTACGGACGATCTGACGGTCCGTCAGATCCTGCCGGGTGGCGTTGCGGCGGCCGCCGGCTCAGCGCGGGAAGGCACCGGCCACGGCGTCGAGCCAGCGGCCGATGGCGTCGAGCGAGTCGAGACCGGGCAGCAGGGTGGCCGAGAAGGAGGTGGCGCCGGCCTCGGCCAGGGCGCGGATGCGTTCCGCGGACGCCGCCAGGTCGAACCCCTCGACCACGTCGGGACCGGACGCACCGTCGGCCGCCCGGGCCAGCGGCAGGCCGACCCGGATGCCCAGCTCGGCGGGGTCCCGACCCGCCGCCACGAAGGCGTCGCGGAGGATCGCCGACTCGGTCACCACGTCCTCGGGGCGCAGGCGGCCGAGGGGCAGCCAGCCGTCGCCCTGCTCGGCGACGCGGGCGGCAAGGGCCGGTGTGGGCTTGGCGCCGAACCAGATCGGGATGCGCTCCTGGGCAGGCGCCGGCTCGCACCAGATGCCCTCGAACGACGCCGTGGGCGAGGCGAACGACACCGGCTCGCCCCTACCGGCCCACAGGGCCCGGCAGGCGCGGATGGTGTCGTCGTGGCGGGCCCAGCGGCGCGACCACGGCACGCCCACCGCGTCGTACTCCTCGCGCTGCCAACCCAGACCCACGCCGAGGTCGACCCGACCTCCCGAGAGGTTGTCGAGGGTGGCGACGGTCTTGGCCAGCAGCGCCGCCGGCCGCAGCGGGGTGATGAGCACGCCGGTGCCCAGCCGCACGGTCGAGGTGGCACCGGCGATGGCGGCGAGGGTGGTGAGGGGCTCCACCCACGGGTCGCCCGGCGGGTACGGGAAGTCGCCGTAGGGGTACGGCTCGACGTTGGCGCTCATCACCACGTGGTCGGGCAGGACCACCTGGTCGAAGCCCGCCCCCTCGGCGCGCTTCGCCACCTCGACGACGACCCGGTGGTCGTCGCCGAAGTGGCGGTGCAGGCCGCTGATGGTCAGCGAGAGGGTGGGCGCGGCGAGGGCCGCCGGGGCGGCGGCGTCGGTCACGGCGGGCGCCCGCTCAGCAGGTGATGCCGCCGTCGAGGGGGACGATGGAGCCGGTCATGTACCGGGCCTCCTCCGACACCATGTAGGCGAACAGCCCCGCCATCTCCTCGGGCTTGGAGGCGCCCATCGGCGTCATCATCTTGCGGATCTTCTTGTAGTCGCCGCCCTCGGGGAGCTCCACGAACGAGTGGATGATGGGGGTGTCGACGCCGCCGGGGCAGATCGCGTTGCAGCGGATCTTGCGGTCCTTGTACTCCTCGGCGATGGCCTTGGTGAGCTGGATCACCCCGCCCTTGGAGGCGCAGTAGGCGGCGCTGTAGGGCTGGCCGAAGAGGCCGGCGCTCGACGAGGTGTTCACGATCACCCCGGCGCCCTGGTCGAGCATGTGCGGGAGCACGAACCGGATCATGTACGCGGAGCCGTTGAGGTTGACCGCGACGATCTTGTCGAACTGGGCCAGGTCCATCTCGTGGCTGTTCGCGAAGGTGCCGATGCCGGCGATGTTGCAGAGGGCGTCGACCCGGCCGAACTCGGCGAACGTCGTGGCCACCGCGAACTCGACCGCAGACGCCGACGACACGTCACACGCAAGACCCACGGCGGTGCCGCCGGCCTCGTTGATCGTCGCGGCCGTGGCCTCGGCGGTCTCGGCCAGGAGGTCGACGCAGGCGACCTTGGCCCCCTCGGCGGCGAGGCGCTTGGCCGTCGCCTGCCCGATGCCCGAGCCGGCGCCGGTGACGATGGCCACCTTCCCGGCCGACCGCGGCAGGTACTGCTCGTGCTCGTCCGGGGCGTGCTCGCTCGTGCTGGTCCACTGGGACGCGTCGGCAGCCACTACTTCCGCTCCTGGCTACGCCGGACCACTCGGGCCCCGCTGATCTTCCGCCCCTGGCTTCGCCGGGCCGCTCGGGCCACGGACTCGTTCCTCGTCCTCATGAGTACGTGAGCACCCCCCGGGCCAGGCGGCCCGCGTGCATGTCCTCCACGACCTCGGAGAACGACTCCATCGGGTAGGTCTTGGACACCAGCTCGTCGAGCTTGAGCTTGCCGTCCAGGTACAGCTGCACGAGCAGCGGGATGTCGTGGTGCGGGCGGGCCCCGCCGTAGCGACAGCCGCGGACGCCCCGGTCGATGTGGGTGAGGTGCGTGATCGGCACCTCCATCTTCGCCGTGGGTGCGGGCACGCCGATGATCACGCAGTTGCCGCCCCAGTCGAGGGCCTTGACTGCGTCACCGACCACGGCCGGGTGGCCGACGCACTCGAACGACCAGTCGACCCCGCCCTTCACGAGCTGCTGGATCTGCTCGACCGAGCCGCCGTCGCTGGCGTCCACGAAGTCGGTGGCGCCGAACTCGAGGGCGAGCTCCTTCTTCGAGACCATGGTGTCGACCGCGATGATCCGGGAGGCGTCGCAGAGCTTGGCCGCCTGGATCACGTTGAGGCCGATGCCGCCCACGCCGAACACGGCCACGGTCTGGCCGTGGGTGACGTCGGCGGTGTTGAGCACCGCGCCGGCGCCGGTGATGACGCCGCAGCCGATGAGGCACGCCGACTGGAGCGGGATGTCCTTGCTGACCTTCACCGCCTGCACCTGGTCGACCACGGTCACGTCGGTGAACACCGAGGTGGCGGCGAAGTTGTAGGCGGGCTCGCCGCCCACCGTGAAGGGCTGGCTCATCACGCCGAAGCTGCGGCGGCAGCGGGTGGGGAACCCGGTGTTGCAGGCCGAGCACTGGCCGCAGTACTTGAGGGTCGACAGCACCACGTGGTCGCCCACCTTGAGCTTCGACACCTCGCTGCCCACGGCCTCGACCACGCCGGCGCCCTCGTGGCCCATCACCAGCGGCGTGGGAAACGGGATCGAGCCGTCGAGCACGCTCAGGTCGCTGTGGCAGACGCCGGCGTTGACGATGCGGATGGCGACGTCGGTCGGCCCGGGATCCCGCACCTCCACGTCGGTCCGGACGGCGGGTTCCGTCCCGTCGTACACGATGCCCCTCACTTCGCACCTCCTCCGTCGGTGCCCCTTCGGGATCCGGTTCGTCGGAGCTGCTGCTCCGCTCCGCTCCGCAACGTCACGATCGTGTTCACGGCTTCTCCTCGGGAAGGACGGACGACGCTGCTCGTTCACGCAGCTCGAACTTCAGGACCTTGCCGCTGGCGTTCAGCGGCAGCTCGTCGACCACCTCGACGAACTTGGGCACCTTGTAGTTGGCCATGTTGGCCCGTGCCCACTCGATGACCTCGGCCGGGTCGACGTCGGCGCCGGCACGCGGGATGACGTAGGCCATCACGACCTCGCCGAAGCGCTCGTCGGGCACCCCCACCACGGCGGCCTGGGCGATGCCGCCGTGGCCCAGCAGCAGGTTCTCGACCTCGGCGGGATAGATGTTCTCGCCGCCGCGGATGATCATGTCCTTCTTGCGGTCGGTGATGTCGAGGTAGCCGCGCTCGTCCATCACGCCGATGTCGCCGGTGTGCAGCCACCCGTCGGCGTCGATGGTCTCGGCGGTCTGCTCGGGGTCCTCGAAGTAGCCGAGCATGACGTTGTAGCCCCGCACCACGACCTCGCCGGGCTCGCCCCAGGGCACCTCGTGGCCGTCGTCGTCGACCACCAGCACCTCGACGTCTGGGATGGCCCGGCCGGAGGTGTTGGCGATGGTCTCGGGGTCGTCCTCGGGGCGGCAGATCGTCGCCGTGCCGGTGCACTCGGTGAGCCCGTACGCGGTGAGGATCGTCTTGAACGTGAGCTCGGTGCGCATGCGCTTGATCATCTCGACGGGCACGGCCGCGGCGCCGGTGACCGCGAGGCGCAGGCTCGACAGGTCGTACCGCGACCGGTCGGGGTGCTCGAGGATCGCCATGTAGAGCGTGGGGGCGCCGGGGAGCATCGAGATGCGCTCCTTCTCGACGTTGCGCAGCACCTCGTCCACGTCGAAGACGGCCTGGGGGACGGTGGTGGCGCCCCGCATGAGGGCGGCCATCCAGCCCGCCTTGTAGCCGAAGGTGTGGAAGAAGGGCATGACCACGAGGTAGCGGTCGCCCTCGGTGAGGCCCACGAACGACGACCACGTCTCGAACACCCGGAGGGTCTGGGCGTGGGTGACCATGACGCCCTTCGGGCGGCCGGTCGTGCCCGAGGTGAAGATGATGTCGGAGAGGTCCTCGGGGCGGACCGCCGCGGTGCGGGCGGCGGCGTCGGCCGGGTCGATCGAGCCGCCGGCCTCGAGGTAGTGCTCCCAGGTCTCGGTGCCCTCGGGGGCGTCGCCCCGCAGCACCACGATCTTCCTGAGTGCGGGAAGGCCGGGCACCGGGCCGGTGCCCGCTCCCCCGGCGCCAGGCATCGCCGTGCGCAGCATGCCGACATAGTCGAAGCCCAGGAAGCCGTTGACGGTGAGCAGCACCTTGGCGCCCGACTTCTCCAGCACGTAGCCGGCCTCGCCACCCTTGAAGCGGGTGTTGACGGGGACGAGCACGCCGCCGGCGCCGAGCGCCCCGAGGGCGGCGACGATCCACTCCCAGACGTTCGGCGCCCAGATCGCGACCCGGTCGCCGGGCTCGACGCCGGCGGCCATGGCCGCCCGGGTCGAGTGCTCGACCCGCTCGGCGAGCTGGGCGAAGGAGAGGCGCACGTCGCCGTCGACGAGGGCCTCGGCGTCACCGAAGCGGGCGACCCCACTGGCCACCAGCCCGGGGACCGTCCTCCACGTCTGCCACCCCTCGTCGCTGCTCATGTCCCCCACTCTCCGGAAATCTGACAGGGCGTCAGGTTAGCGTCGGCCCCGTCCCCGACCCGCAGCAGCGGGGAGGCCGCGCCGGCGCTCAGGCGAACCAGTGGCCGGCGTTGACGTCGAGGGACTGGCCCGTCACGACCCGGCTGAGGTCCGACGCGAAGAACACGACCGAGTCGGCGATCTCGGCCGACGTGGGCAGGTGGTGCAGGCAGGTCTCGCTCGCCACCTGGTCGTACTTCTCCTCCGGCGTGATGCCCTCCTGCTCGGCGAGGAAGCGGAAGTACCACTCCACCGAGTCGCCCCAGATGTAGCCGGGCAGCACCGAGTTGACCCGGATGCCGTAGGGGCCGACCTCCTTGGCGAGCGTCTGCACCGCGGTCAGCAGCGCCGACTTGGTGGCGCTGTACACGCCGAACTCGGGCTGGATGCGCCGGGCCGACATCGAGTTGATGAACACGATCGACCCCTTGCCCTGCTCCTTCATGGCGGGGAGGACCGCCTTGGTCATCTGGATCGTGCCGAAGACGTTGACCTCGAAGCCCTTGCGCCAGGTCTTCATGTCGTTGTCCTCGATGGTCTCGAGGGGCGGCTGGATGAAGGCGTTGTTGACCAGCACGTCGACGCGGCCGAGCTTGTCGACCGCGGCGGCCGCCAGCGCGCGGCACTGGTCCTCGTTGGTGATGTCGGTCGGGACACACAGGGCCCGCCGACCGAGGGCCTCGACCTCCGAGGCGACCGCCTCGAGCTTGCCCGGGGTGCGGGCGGCCAGGACGATGTCCGCCCCTTCACGGGCGCAGGCGAGGGAGATGTCCCGGCCCATGCCGGGCCCGACACCCGAGACGATGGCCACGCGGTCTTCGAGGAGCATCGGGTGATCCTGGCACGGGCGGCGACCCCCGATGGTTCTGGCTCCCGATTCGACCGCCCTGGCGGTCGAATCGGGAGCCAGTTCGAGATGGCGCCGACACGGGGCCGAACCCGACGCCACTACGTTGACGCCATGGCGTCGATCGTCCCCGAAGGCCGGCTCGTGTACGGCATGCAGCTGCCGATCCAGTCGCAGAGCCGCATCTACGTCGAGCCGTGGGAGCTCGACGCCGGCGCCCCCGAGCTCGCTGCGGTGGCCCGCAAGGCCGACGCCACCGGCTTCTTCTACATCGCGGTGTGCGACCACGTGACCCTCCCCGCCGAGCAGGCCGAGCGCATGGGTGACGTCTGGTACGACACGGTCGCCACCCTCGGCTGGCTGGCGGGGATCACCCAGCACGTGCGCCTGCTGTCGCACGTCTACGTCGCCGCCTACCGCCACCCGCTGCTCACCGCCAAGGCCTTCAGCACCCTCGACGAGCTCTCGGGCGGTCGGGCGATCCTCGGCGTCGGCGCCGGCCACGTCGAGCCCGAGTTCGAGCGCCTGGGGGTCGACTTCGCCGGCCGGGGCGCCGCCACCGACGAGGCCGTCGACGTGCTGCGCTCGGTGTTCGACGGCACCTACCCCGACGCCGGCGTGGGACCCCGACCGCGTCAGGCCCACCTGCCGATCTGGATCGGCGGCTCGTCCAAGCCCGCGCTGCGACGGGCCGGCGCCCGGGGCGACGGGTGGCTGCCCCAGGGCACGCCCAAGAAGGAGATGCCCGCCTCCATCGAAGTGCTGCGCGAGGCGCGCGTCGCCGCCGGGCGCGGCGACGAGCCCATCGACATCGGCGCCATCACCGGCATCTACCACGTCGGCGAGCCGTCGTGGGACGTCGGGTCCTGGACCACGACCGGCTCGGGCGAGGCCATCGCCGAGCAGATCCGGGGGTTCGCCGAGCTCGGCGTGAACCACGCCCAGATCCGGTTCCGCAGCCGCTCGCTCGACGAACTGCTCGACCAGATGGACGCCTTCCACGTCGAGGTGGCGCCCCACCTCAACGGCTGAGACCGGGACCGCGAGCGAGCCAATGGAGGTCCTGTCCGGCCGGGTGATCATCGCCCCCACCGACTTCCAACGCTCCGTCGCGTTCTACCGGGACACGCTCGGGCTGCAGATCTACCGGGAGTTCGGCGCCGAGGGCCGCCAGACCGGCGTGGTGTTCTTCCTCGGCGGCGGCTACCTCGAGCTGAGCGCCTCG
>CAZYPY010000123.1:0-9103 GCA_964649545.1 uncultured Microthrixaceae bacterium
CCGGCGTGCTCACGGAGCACGACCACCGGGCAGGGGGCGTTGTTCACGACGTGGGTGCTGACGGAGCCGAGCAGCGCACGACGGATGGCGCCGCGACCGCGTGACCCGACGACGATCACGTCCGCGCCCCGCTCCTGGGCGACGGCGCACAGGGTCGAGCCGATGTCGCCGCTCTCGGCCACCGGGGTGATGGTCGCGCCGAGGTCGCCCAGTGCGGCGATGGTGCGGTCGAGCGCGGCCTGGGCCTCCGCGTTGGCCCCCGCCCAGGCCGCGTCGATCTCCTCGGGAGCGGCGACGCCCCCGGCGAAGCCCGACTCGAAGCCCTCGGCGGCGATCGCCGGCGGCTCCACCACGCAGACGACCACGACCTCGGTCGGCGCGGCGAGCAGCGCCAGGGCCCGGCGAGCCGCCTCCACGGCGGCGTCGGAACCGTCGGTGCCGATCAGGACCAACATGTCTGCTCCTCGGAGGGGGACGGGGCCCCAGCTTCGCACGCCGCCCGGGTGTGGCCCACCGATGCCGCGGAGGTGCCCGGTAGCGTGTGGCGCCATGGCTGCTCCCGACGCCGCCGCGGTCGCTGCGGGCGACGGGGTCGTCAAGCGGTTCGGGCCGACCACCGCGCTGTCGTCGGCGACGTTCGCGATCGGGCGCGGCGTCACCGGCCTGCTCGGCCCCAACGGGGCGGGCAAGACCACCCTCATCGGCCTGCTGCTCGGCCTGCACCGGGCCGACGCCGGCCGGATCGAGGTGCTGGGCATGGACCCGGGGCACCTGGGGGCCGAGGTGCGGGAGCGGGTCGGCTACGCCCCCGAGCACCACCGGCTGCCCCCCGACGTCAAGGCCCAGGACTTCGTGCGGCACCTCTGCGAGGTGCACGGCCTGCCCAGCCGGGAGGCGGCGGCGCGCGCCAGCGACGCGCTCTGGCAGGTCGGTCTCGGCGAGGAGCGCTTCCGACCGCTCGGCACCCTGTCCACGGGCCAGCGTCAGCGGGTGAAGATGGCCCAGGCCGTGGCCCACGACCCGGCGCTGGTCCTGCTGGACGAGCCGACCGATGGCCTCGACCCCGTGCAGCGGGACCAGATGCTGGCGCTGATCCGCAAGGTGGCCGACGACTTCGGCATCGACGTGGTGCTCTCGTCCCATCTGCTCGACGAGGTCGAGCGCATCTGCGACGCCGCGGTGATCCTGAGCGAGGGCCGGGTGGCGGCGGCGGGGAGCCTCGACGAGCTCCGAGGTGACAGCCAGGGTCTGGTGGTCGAGCTCACCGCCGGCGTCGAGCCCTTCGCCGCGTGGCTGCGCCGGGCCGGCTGCGACGTGGCCGAGGACGGCCCCCGCCTCGTGGTGACCCGGGGGCGCGCCGCGCCGGAGCACGACCTGGCCGACCTGGTGCGGGATGCGGCCGTGGCGGGGGACGCCCACCTGCGTCGGCTCGTCCCCCGGACGGTGAGCCTCGAAGAGGTCTTCCTGGACGTGTCGGCGTGAGCACGGGCGCCCGCATCATCGACGGGGGGTACCACCGCTACCGGGGAGCGCGCTCGGGCGTGACCGGGGCGGTCGAGAGCGTGGCCGCCCACACCGCGCAGCGGGCCCTCGGCCTGCGCCGGGCGGCGCGGTTCAAGATCCTGCCGATCCTGGCGGCTGCCCTCGCCTACGTCCCCGCCATCGTCTACGCCGGGCTGGCGGTGCTCATCCCGAGCGAGCTCGGGCGCAACCAATTGCTGCCCACGTACGCCGAGTACTACTTCTTCATCACCGCGGCCATCGTCGTGTTCACTGCGTTCGTGGCCCCGGAGGTGCTGTGCACCGACCGCCGTACGGGGATGCTCGGCCTCTACCTGGCCTCGCCCCTCTCGCGAACGACCTACCTGGCGGCCAAGGCGGTGGCCGTCCTCGGCGTGCTGGCCATCGTGACCCTCGGGCCGCCGCTGTTCCTCCTGCTCGCGTACGTGTTGGTCGGCAGCGGGCCCGACGGGCCCGGCGACGTGGTCCTGTTCGCCGTGCGCATCGTGGTCGCCGGCGCGCTGCTGTCCGCGTTCTTCGGGTCGCTGTCGATGGCGGTCTCGAGCGTCACCGACCGCAAGGCCGTGGCCTCGGCGGCGGTGGTGATCCTGCTGCTGCTGTCGGCGGTGGTCGCGGGCAGCCTGGTCGCGGGCGCCGGCGCCTCGCCGTACCTCCTGCTGGCCGACCTCTTCGGCCTGCCCTTCGAGGCCGTGGTGCGCATCTTCGGCGAGCCCTCGCAGAACCCGGACCTCGCCGACGTCGGCTCGGCGCTGGTGATCGGTGCGACGGTGGGCTGGACGCTGCTCGCCTCCGCCTTCGTGTGGTTGCGCTACCGCGCGCTGGAGGTGACCCGGTGACCGAGGAGGCGACCCCGACCCCGCCGCCGGGTCTCGTCCCTCCTCCTCCTCCACCACCACCCGCGAGGACCCCACCGGCCGGGCCGCCGCCTCCGCTGCGCCTGCTGGAGGTCTCCAAGTGGTTCGGCGACGTGGTCGCGGTCTCCGATGTCACCTGCTCGGTCGGGCCGGGGGTGACGGCGCTGCTCGGCCCCAACGGCGCCGGGAAGTCGACCGCCCTGCGCCTGCTGTGCGGCCTCACGCCACCGTCGCGAGGGGAGGTCCAGATCTTCGGGTCCGACCCTCGGGCCGACCTCGGTCTGTTCGGCCTCATCGGACTGGTGCCCCAACAGGAGTCGGTCTTCGAGTCCCAGTCCGCGCTCCAGTTCGTCCGCCTCGCCGCGGTGCTCCAGGGCGTCGCCGACGCGGATACCTCGGCGCGCCGCGCGCTCGCGCTCGTCGACCTCGAGCCGGTCGCTCGGCGGCGCGTGGGCACGTTCTCGAAGGGCATGCGCCAGCGCGTGAAGGTGGCCGCGGCCCTGGTGCACGACCCACCCATCGTCATCCTCGACGAGCCGCTGTCGGGCCTCGACCCACGCCAGCGGATCGCCATGATCGACCTCCTGCAACGTCTCGGGTCGGAGGGGCGTTGCGTGCTGGCCTCGAGCCACGTCCTCGACGAGGTCGAGCGATTCGGCTCCCGCGTACTCGTGATCGCACGCGGCCGACTGGTGGCGGAGGGCGACTTCCACGAGATCCGTGCGCTCATGGACGACCGCCCCCATCGGATCCGGGTGCGCACCGACCAACCGCGCACCCTGGCCACCGGTCTGCTCGCCGCCGGCGCGGTCGTGGGCGTGCGCCTCGACGGGCGGGCCGTCGTCGTCGACACCGACGACGTGGCCACGTTCCGGCGCGTCCTGGCGCCGGTGGCCCGCACCGCGAATGCGCGCCTCGAGGAGGTCGCCCCGCTCGACGACGACCTCGAGTCGGTGTTCCGCTACCTGGTGGGGGAGCGGTGAGCAGCCCACCGGTCCCCGCGACGCCCCGGGTCCGGTCGTTCGCGGTCTTCCCGGCCATCTACCGGCTGCTGCTGACCAGCCAGGTCACCGTCGCCCGCGTCGCCGCACTCGGGGCCCTCGGGGCGGCCGCCGTCCTCGTCGGCTGGGCCATCGGCCAGTCCGACCCGGCCGACCCCGTGCGGACGGGTGCCCAGTTCGTCAACGCCTTCGGGCTCTCCCTCACCGTCCCGGTGACGGCCCTGGTCTTCGCGAGCGCCGCCCTCGGTGACCTCACCGACGACGCCACCCTCGTGTACCTGTGGTTGCGGCCCGTCCGCAGGGCCACGGTCGTGGTCGCCGCGTTCGCCGCCGCCCTCACGGTCACCCTGCCGCTCGTGGTGCTCCCGCTCGTCGTGGCCGCGGCGTTGACCGGGGGCGGGGCGGACCTCGTCCAGGGCACGGCCGTGGCGGCGGCGGTCGGCACCGTGGCCTACGCCGGGCTCTTCACCGCGCTCGGCCTGCGCGTCCGACGGGCCCTGGTCTGGGGCCTGCTCTACATCTTCATCTGGGAGGGGTTCGTGGCGCGCGGCGGCGACAACGCCGCGCGCCTCGCGGTGCGGTCGGCGACGGCGACCCTCCTCCAGCACGGGTCGGGAGTGGAGCTGCGCCTGGCGGTGCTGGCGACGACCACGGCCTACGTCGCGCCCGTGGTCGTGGCGGTCGTGGCGCTCGCCTACGCGTCGTGGCGGCTGCACCGCCAGGACGTGGCCTGACGGCGGGCCGGCGCGCCGCGTCGCCCGGTCAGGTGGGCGCCGGCACGTCCTGCATGCCGTCGAGCAGGTCGCCCATGACCTCCTCGAGGAACTGCACGACCTCCGGCGTGGCGCCGCCCGGCACGCCGCCGTAGATGGCGCCCGACAGCGGCTGGTCGTTCGGCGGGTTCTTCGCGTAGGCGACACCCTCGGCGAGGTCGGCCGCGAACGCCTCGACGACGCCGGGCTGGGTCTGGGGCCGGGTCACGCACATGTGGATCGCGTTCGGGTACTGCTGGCCGTTGAAGCGCCAGCCCTTCTGCGCCATCGAGTCGTTCACGTGGTAGATGTCGAACTCGTCGGAGCGGAACGAGAAGCACCAGGTCGGGCGGCCCATGATCGACAGCTCGGGGTGGGAGCGCACCGCGTCCTGCATGGCGAACGAGGTCTCGAAGATGCTCTTGGCGTAGCCGAGGTAGCCCTGCTTGCCGAGGCTCACCATGGACGCCCAGGTGGCGGCGATGAGGCCGCCCGAGCGGCTGCCGGCCATGCCGGGGCTCATGTACTTGCCGCCGACCCACTCGGGGGTCATGAAGTAGGCGTGCTGGCGAAGCGTTTTCGATCGGTACGACAGCACCGAGGTGCCCTTCAGGCCGTAGCCGTACTTGTGGGTGTCCGCCGAGATCGTGGTGACGCCGGGGAGGCGGAAGTCGAAGACCGGGATGTCGTAGCCGAGCTGCTGGCCCCACGGCAGGATGAACCCGCCGAGGCAGCCGTCCACGTGCAGGCCGATGCCGTGCTCGACGGCCAGGTCGGACAGCGACGCGATGTCGTCGATGGTGCCGTAGGGGTAGTTGCCGGCCGAGCCGACGAGGGCGACGGTGTCCGCGTCGATGTGGTCGGCGACCCAGTCGACGTCGACGAGGGTGGTGTCGGGGTCGATGGGTGCCTTCCTGATCTCCATGCCGAAGAGGTGGCCGGCCTTGTCGAAGGCCGGGTGGCCGGTCGTCGGCATGATGAAGTTCGGGTTGGTGATGCCCCGTTCCGCCCGGGCCTGGTCGCGGTACACGAGCATGGCGGTGAGGATGCTGTCCGTGCCGCCGCCGGTGATCGAGCCGCAGGCGTCGTCGGCGGCCTCCCCGTGGAGCATGTCGAGGGTCATGGCGGTGATCTCGGCCTCGAACTTCGTGATCGAGGGGCAAATGTCGCGCTGCAGGGCGTTGACGTGGGAGAACGCCGCGAAGACCCGGTTGAGGAAGGCGTAGTGGTCGACGTCGCCGCAGTACATCGTCCCGGAGCAGTGGCCCTGGTTCCAGGAGCGGTCCTCCTGGGCGCCCATCCACTCCACGTCGGCGAGGATCTCGTCGCGCGGACGTCCCGTCTCCGGGAAGGCGCGGATGACGGGGAAGCGGTCCTCGTAGGGGTAGCTGCTCATGACCCCGAACCTACCGCAGCGGTGTCACCGGACTCCGGGGCCGCCCGGATCGACGATCGCGGGGGCGCCCGGGTCCTGGCACGATCCGTGGGGAACGGGTCATTGATGCCACGGCGGACGCTCGGTACCGTTCGACCGTGCCGTCGCGACCGGTGGTCCTCCTCGCCTTCGACGGGGTGCAGCCCCTCGACGTGACGGGCCCGTTCGAGGTGTTCGCCGGCGCCAACGAGGCCCTCGGTGGCCCGGTCTACGACCTGTCGGTCGCCGCCCCCGGGCGGGGGATCGTGCGGTCGCCCTCGGGCCTGGCCCTCGTCGCCGACCGCGACCTGCGCACCGTCCCGGTGATCGACACGCTGCTCGTGCCCGGCGGCCAGGGCGTGCACGCCGCGAGGCGGGACGAGGCGGTCGTGGGCTGGGTGCGTGCCACCGCGGCGGGCGCCCGGCGCGTCGCCTCGGTCTGCACGGGGGCGTTCCTGCTCGCGTCCGCCGGGCTCCTCGGCGACGGGCCGGTCACCACCCACTGGGCCCACGCCGCCCGCCTGGCCAGGGAGTTCCCCGACCTCGTCGTGGACCCCGACCCCGTCTTCACCCACGTCGGCGACGTGTGGACCTCGGCGGGCGTGACCGCCGGGATCGACCTGGCCCTCGCGCTGGTGGAGGAGGACCACGGCGCCGAACTGGCGCAGCTCATCGCCCGGCACCTGGTCATGTTCCTGCGCCGGCCGGGCGGCCAGAGCCAGTTCTCCGCTCCTGTGTGGGCCGCCGCACCCGCGCCCGGCCCGATCCGGGCCGCCTGCGACCACATCCACACCCACGTGGACGACGACCTCTCGATCGGGCGCCTCGCCGGTCTCGTCGGGCTGAGCCCCCGCCACTTCCAGCGGGAGTTCCGCCGCCAGGTGGGCCAGCCTGCCGGGCGCTACGTCGACCGCGTCCGCGTCGAGGCGGCCCGCCGTGCCCTCGAGGACGAACCCGCCACCACGGTGGCGGTGGTGGCACGCCGGAGCGGCTTCGGGTCGGCCGAGACCCTGCGCCGCGCGTTCACCCGCCACGTGGGGGTCGCGCCCGACGACTACCGCCGCCGGTTCGCCCGCACCGCCGCACCCACCTGACCCCACCCGTACCACCGAGAAGGAGCCCACCGTGCAGGTCGCCATCCCCCTCTTCCCCCGCTTCACCGCCCTCGACGGCATCGGGCCCTACGAGGTCCTCCAGCGCGTGCCCGGAATCGACGTCACCTTCGTCGGCCACGAGCGGGGGGAGGTGCGCAGCGAGAACGGCTTCCTCGGCATCACGGTCGACGCCACCTTCGACGAGCTGGCCGATCCCGACGTGGTCGTCTTCCCCGGCGGGGTGGGCACCCGACCGTTGGTCCACGACGAGCGGGTCCTCGACTGGGTCCGTCGCGCCCACGAGGGCACCCGGTTCACGACCTCGGTCTGCACCGGCGCGCTGGTGCTGGCCGCCGCCGGGCTGCTCGAGGGGTTGTCCGCCACCACCCACTGGGCGTGCCACCGCGAGCTCGAGGCGCTCGGCGCGACGCCGACGTCCGATCGGGTCGTCGAGCACCTCGACCGGCGGGTCCTCACCGCGGCCGGAGTGTCCGCCGGGATCGACATGGCCCTGCGCCTGCTCGAGCTGCTCGTCGACGACACCGCGGCCAAGGCCGCCCAGCTCATGATCGAGTACGACCCGCAGCCGCCGTTCAACGCCGGCGCCGTGGACAAGGTGGACGACGAGGTCATGACGCGCCTCGTCACCTACGCGGCCGAGCGCGAGTGACCACGACCCAGGGCCGTCCTGCGTTGCGCTAACCACGATTCAGGTGTCGGTTCTGGTGCCGGTCGGGACCGCGGCGTCCTCGCCGACGTAACCGGGGGGTTGCTGCACGTTCTCGCTCGCGACGGTGCTACGTTGCCGCGCGACTGAGCACCGCCCCGGGAGGGAAAGCCGGGTCCGGCGAACTCAGGAACCCATAGATGCCGACCCACAAGGGGGGTCTCCGTGACCCGAAAGACACTCGCAGGCCGACTGCTGGCCTTGCTCGTCGCCCTGGTGCTGGTCGCCGCCGCCTGCGGCAGCGACAGCGACAGCGGAGACGAGTCCAGCAGCGACACGACGGCAGGGGAGTCGACCGACGACACCGCTGCGCCCGAGACCCAGGCCGGAGGCGACTTCACCGACCTCGGCACCTTCGTCGGTGACCCGCCGGAGCACATCGACCCGGCCCTCAACGTCACCCTCGACGCCTACCAGGTGATCAACGCCCTGTACGACGGCCTGACCGACATCGACACGAGCGACCCGGCCAACCCGACCATCGTGCCCGACGTCGCCGAGTCCTACGAGGTGAACGACGACGCCACGGTCTGGACCTTCACGATCCGTGAGGGCCAGCAGTTCTCGAACGGCGAGGAGATCCTGCCCAGCACCTTCGTGGACTCGTGGAACCGCGCTGCGTCGCTGGCCGGTGACTACAGCTACCTGATGGGCTTCATCGAGGGTGGCATCGAGGTCGTCGAGGGCGACGCCGAGGAGATCTCGGGCGTGGTCGCCGACGACGAGGCCATGACCCTCGAGGTCACCATGTCCGAGCCCTACGCGAACTTCGACGCGGTGGCCGGCTTCCAGCTGTTCTTCCCGATGCCGTCGGAGGCCATGGGCCCCGACGCCGCCGAGTACGAGAACGGCATCATGATCGGCAACGGCCCGTTCGCGATGACCGAGCCGCGGACCGACGAGCAGATCGTCCTCGAGAAGAACGACGAGTGGGACGGCGACTTCAACGGGGAGACCTTCCCCGATCGCCTCGACACGATCACGTTCATCACCACGGCCGACCCCGACACCGCCTACAACTCCTTCGAGGCCGGTGAGGGCGACAACGCCAACATCCCGCCCGCCCGTACCGCGGAGGCGCAGGAGAACTACGGCACGACCCTGGACGTCCCGATCCTCGGCTCGTACCACTTCAACTTCAACCTCGAGGACCCGACGGTCGGCGGTGACGAGAACCTCCTGTTCCGCCAGGCCGTGAGCCAGGCCATCGACCGCGAGGAGATCAACGAGGCGGTCTACGACGGCAGCCGCACCACGAGCACCGGCGTGACCCCCGAGGGCATCCCCGGCTTCCGGGCCGACCTCTGCGAGTTCTGCGCCTACGACCCCGAGGCCGCCCAGGCCGCGTTCGACGAGTGGACCGAGGCCGGCAACGAGCAGTCCGAGCCGATGCCGATCCAGTTCAACCGTGACGCCGGCCACGAGCCGGTCGCCCAGATCATGGTCGACAACCTCGCCGCCATCGGCATCGAGGCTGTCGCCGAGCCCATGGACTCCGAGACCTACTTCTCGGATCTCGCCGAGGGCGCCTGCGTCTTCTGCCGGGCCGGCTGGTTCGCCGACTACCCGACGTACGACAACTTCATGTACGACCTGTTCCACACCGATGCGCTCGGCGGGAACAACTACGGGTTCTCGGTCGAGGAGTTCGACTCCCTCGTCGACGAGGCCAAGGCCACCACGGACAAGGACGCCCAGGCCGAGCTGTTCCAGCAGGCCGAGCAGATCCTGCTCAACGAC
>CAZYPY010000124.1:0-9051 GCA_964649545.1 uncultured Microthrixaceae bacterium
TCAGAACGGCAGGTGCTCGGACTGCAGTTCGCAGAGCTCGTCGAACATGGCCCGACAGCCGGCTTCGTCCGGGGGAGACAACGGATCCTCGACGAGAGCCTGGAAGGCGAGATCCGGGTCCCCCTCGATGGTCGCCCGCACGAGCAGGTCCTGGAGGTGCAGCTGCGGGGCGATCCACCCGGCGAGGGGCTCGCCGACAGGGGCGACCGTGTCGGGATGCACCCCGTCACCGTCGACGGTGGCACCCACCTCGACGATGGCGCCGTCGGCGATGTCGGGGACGTACCCGCGGTTGGGCACGTTGACCGCCATCACGCGCGCCGGCTCGCCGGTCCAGAGGGCGGCGATGATCGGCACCACCTCCTCGGAGGAGTGACCGACGCGGTGCAAGGGCAGGGGCACGGATGTCTCGGCGACCCACTCGCTCAGTCGTTCGGTGAAGGCGCTGAACCGGGCCATCACGTCGGGGCGTGACGGGTACCAGTCGGCCACATCGGCGGTGAAGGGCAGGTACTCCCCGATGTGGCTGTCGATCGAGCACGGCACGAGCCCGTACTCGCGCACGAGGTGGACGACGAGCGGCTGATAGATCTCGTCACCGAGCGCACCCAGCGGCCCGATGGCGCCGAGGCGACGCACGGCCGCCACCGTCAGCGGGTGGTAGTCGAAGAAGCGCTTGGCGAACAGCGCCCGTACCTGCGGGAGCAGATCCTCGCCCGTGTGCCGGTCGCGGAGCTCGGTGAAGAAGGTGAAGTGGTTGATGCCGGACGCCGCGGCCACGATGTCCCGCTTGTCACGGCGCAGGAAGTGGGCGAGGCGGGCCACGCCGTTCGGCATCTCGTGGCACATGCTCACGGTGCGCAGGTCGGTGGTGCGGTCGATGGCCAGCGCGACGCGGCTCAGGGGGTTGGAGAGGTTCACCAGGAACGTTTCGGGGCAGTGGCGCTCGATGTCTCGACAGATCGACAGGGTGTTGGCCACGCTGCGCAGCGTGTGGAACACCGCGCCCGGCCCACCGTTCTCGCCGTTGATCTGGCGGGCGCCGTGGCGGTTGGGCACCTCGTAGTCCTGCCGGCGGTACCGGAAGCGCCCGTGCTCGGCGCTGCTCATGACGAAGTCCGCACCGTCGAGGGCGTCGGCCGCGTCCGTGGTGCGATCGAGCACGATGGGCGCCCCGCACGCGGCGTTGAGCTTGGCCGCGAAGGCGTAGGCCCGCCGCAGCCGGGCCTCGTCGACGTCGTGCAGGACGAGCCGGCTGCCGGCCAACGCCGGCGTGTGGATGACGTCGTTCACCATGGTGGGACCGAAGGCCATGCCCCCCGCACCCACCAGCGTGATCTTCGGCGCGGTGTTCCCCCGCTGAGCGGTCATCACCCGCACCATAGGCAGTCACCGCCACGACGGCCGCCTGCGTGAATCGCGACGGTGGCCGCGTGGATCGTCACGGTGGTCGGCCCGCTCCGTAGTCTGCGGTGGTGATCCGTGCGGCGCTGTTCGACTTCGGTGGGGTGGTCATGTCCTCCCCATTCGAGGCCTTCGCCGCCTTCGAGGCCGATCGGGGCCTGCCCGAGGGCTTCCTGCGCCGGGTGAACGCCAGCGATCCCGACACGAACGCCTGGGCGCGCCTCGAGCGCAGCGAGATCGGGCCCGCCGAGTTCGGGCCCCGCTTCGCGGCCGAGTCGGCGGCGCTGGGGCACGAGGTCGACGGGCTCGAGGTGCTCGGCCTGCTCCAAGGCACCCTGCGTCCGACCATGGTGGAGGCGGTGCGCCGCTGCGGCGAACGGCTCGTGACGGGCCTGCTCACCAACAACTTCGTGCTGGCCCGTGACCCCGACGGCCCCGACGACTTCGCCCACGTCGACCGCGAACGGGAGATGCACGAGGTGCTGGCCCTCTTCGACGCCGTGTTCGAGTCGTCGAAGCTCGGCGTGCGCAAGCCCGATCCCCGCTTCTACGAACTGGCCTGCGAGGCCCTCGACATCGAGCCCACGGAGGCGGTCTTCCTCGACGACCTGGGCATCAACCTCAAGCCGGCGCGGGCCATGGGCATGACCACCATCAAGGTCGTCGACCCCGACCAGGCGCTCACCGAGCTCGAGGCCGTGGTCGGGTTCGGGCTCCGCGCCTAACGTGACGCCGCCCGGCGGCCGCCGGTGCACCGCACGAGAGCGAGGGTTGGGCACATGAGCGACCAGGACCAGGAGCCGGACGTCGAGGTCACCGAGATCGATCTGGACGGCGACGGGGTCGCCGACGGGGTCACCGTCACCGAGACCGTGTCCAAGGACGTCGACGGCGACGGCTTCGACGACGTCGTCACCGAGACCCGCACCTCGGTGATCGACGTCGACGGCGACGGCAACGCCGACATCGTGACCACGACCGAGACGACGATCTACGACCTGGACGGCGACGGCGTCACCGACGTGATCCAGGAGGTCACCACGACCGCGATCGACGTCGACGGCGACGGCGTGCCCGACATCGTCCAGCGGTCCACCACGACCGCGGTCGACCTCGACGGGGACGGCACCCTCGACGTGGTCGAGGAGGTCACCGCCACCGGGGTGGACCTCGACGGCGACGGGACCATCGACGAGGTCGAGGCGACCCTCGAGGTCTACCCCGTCGACGAGGACGCCGGCGACGAGGCCGATGGCGACGCGGAAGCGGAGGGCGACGAGGCCTGACCGTCGCCACGTGCCGGCCGTGCTCGTTCCGGTCGGTCGGTGGGCGCTGAGGGACTCGAACCCCCGACCCCCTCCTTGTAAGGGAGGTGCTCTGACCAGACTGAGCTAAGCGCCCGGGATCGGCCACGCTAGCCCCGGGACCCGGCCGCGCCCGGCGGGTCACCTGGGCTACCCTCCGGTTTCCGCTACAGGGGGTTCTCTCCATGCTCGGATCGTTCATCCGCAATCGACGCAGAGTGGCCGTCGCCCCGCTCTACGCGGCGGTGGGGGCGGCGATGCTCGCGGTCGCCGCCGCAGGCCCCGCCACCGCTCAGGACGTCACCACCGCCACCGAGGAGTTCGCCCTGAACGCCACGTTGACCGCGGACGAGACCGAGGTCATCGCGACCGAGACGATCCACTACCACCTCACGATCGAGAACATCGGCAACCGTCCCGTGACGGGCATCCACGCCACGGTGGCGGACTGCGCGAGTCCAGTCGCGGACCTCGCCCCAGGCGAGGAGGTCACGGTCGACTGCGAGCTCGAGACCGACGAGACCCACGTCGGTAGCGTCGCCCTCACCGCCACCGTGACCAGCAACGAGGCGCCCGACGCGGACTCGAACGAGGTGACCACGACCGTGATCGAACCCGGTCGCGGCGTCGTGGGTGCTGATCAACCCGCCGAACCCGCCATCACCATCGCCCAGACCGCCGACCAGACGTCGGTCTTCGCGAGCCAGGCCGTCGACCTGCACCTGACCCTTGAGAACACGGGCAACATCACGCTCACAGGGATCGTGATCGTCGACGTCGAGGCCCCCGACTGCGCCGGACCAGTCTCCGACCTCGCCGCGGGCGCCACCACCACCATCGACTGCTCCTACACCACCGTGCTCGCCGACGGGGGCACCTGGAGGAACACGGCCGCGGTGGAGACCGACCAGACACCGTTGCTGGAGTCGAACGAGATCCAGGTGACGGTGACGGTGCCGACCTGCGGCAACGAGCCCGTGAACGTCTCACTGGCGGAGGGCCACGTCCCCACCGAGGGCAACGACGTGATCCTGGGCACCGACGGTGCGGATGTCGTCGATGGCCTCGGAGGCGCCGACTTCATCTGCGCACTCGGCGGTGACGACGTCCTCACCGGCGGCTCGGGCAACGACGTGCTCGTCGGCATGGACGGCGCCGACACGATCAACGGAGGCTCGGGCGCGGACGTGCTGCTCGGCGACCTTGACTTCGCCAGCCCCGCGCCCGGGGCGGACGTGATCACGGGCGGTGGTGGCAACGACTACATCGATGCCGGCGCACGCGCGGATCAGATCGACGCGGGACCCGGCAACGACACCATCCTGGGCAAGGGCGGGGCCGACGAGATCGACGGCGGAACCGGCCGGGACGTCATCTTGGCCGAGGGCGGCCTCGACGTCGTGAGCGGCGGTGGCGACGACGACTTCATCCGTGGCGGGGCCGAGGGCGACGTGCTCGACGGTGGGAGCGGTCGCGACACCGTGTTCGGCGGATCGGGTGACGACACCCTCCGAGGCGGCGCCGGCCGGGACAACCTCGACGGAGGCGAAGGAAAGGACATCCTCGAAGGTGGCACCGAGCGGGATTCCCTGTTCGGGCGAGCGGGCGCCGACACCATCTCCGGCGGCGACGGCGACGACCACATGGAAGGGGGTGACGGGGCCGACGCCGTCAACGGTGACAGCGGCAACGATGTGGCCCTGGGTGGTACCGCGAACGACACGATCCACGGCAACGACGGCAACGACGTGGTCTTCGGCGACGCGAACGACGACCGCCTCTTCGGCGACGCCGGCATCGACCGGGTCAACGGGGGCTCCGGCAACGACCGCCTGAGCGGCGGCGCCGGGCGCGACGGCTGCTTCGGCGACGCCGGGACCGACACCGCGGACAATTCCTGCGAGGCCCGTCAGAATATCCCCTGACGCTCGACCGACCGGCCGTCAGGCGACCTCCCGGCCCGGTCCCGGCTCCCGTCGGGACCGGGCGAGCGCCATCAGGGCGCCGGTCGTCTCGAACTGCAGCTCGGGCAACTCGTCGGGCCCGAACCACCGCACCTCGGCGATCTCCGCCGACACGGGCGAGATCGCGGCCAGGTCGGCGTGGCGCACCGGTCGGGCGCGGTAGACGAGGTCGACCCGCTGCGGTACCGCGTCGACGACGACGGTCGGCTCACCGAGGAGATCGACCTCGAGCCCGACCTCTTCACGGGTCTCGCGACGAGCCGCGTCCGCGGGCGCCTCGCGTCGGTTCAGGAGCCCCCCGGGCACACCCCAGCGGGCTCGGTAGGTGTGGCGCACGAGCAGGATGGCGCCGTCGGCGCGCTCGACCACGCACATGGCCCCGACCGTGTAGGACGGCGCGATCGTGCGCACGACCCAACGGCGGCCGAGCACGGGGAGTCGCTGATAGCACCGCAGGGCGAAGCGGTGCAGTCGGGCGGGCACCCGGTCAGGATACGGGTGGCGCATCCCCGAACGTCCGACGGGCGCGCACCAGGGCCTGGAGCAGCGCCGGCGTCGCGCCCGCCACCGGCGTGCGTCGATCGCCGTGGCCGAGCACGGTGAGGGCGCGTCCCCATGCGTCGACCACGGGCGCGCCCGCCTCCTCGCAGACGAGCAGCGCGCCGAGGTAGTCCCAGGGGCCGTGAGCGTCCGGTGAGCAGTCGACGAAGCCGTCGAGACGGCCCTCGGCGACCGCGCAGAGGTCCAGCGCGATCGCTCCGTAGGCGCGGAACTGCCACCAACCGAGGGGTCGCGGCGGGAGCCCCGAGATCCCGACCACCGCGCCGGCGAGGTCCTCGGTGCCCGAGGGGCGGATCGGGGCGCCGTCGACGGTCGCCCCCGCGCCCCGGACCGCCTCGTAGGTGCGCCCCGTCGTCACGTGCCGGACGAGGGCGGCCCTCGGCCCGTGACGGTCGAACGCGCACAGGCTCGTCGCGAACCACGGAAGGCCGAGCGCCGCGTTCGTCGAGCCGTCGAGGGGGTCGAGCACGACGGTCAGGTCATGGCCCGTCGGGTGGGTGCCGGACTCCTCGCTCAAGACTGCCACCCCGGCCGCGTCGAGGACCGAGCGCGCCGCAGCGTCGGCCACCACGTCGCTGCGATACTGACCGGCCCGCTGGCCCGACGGACCCCAGTCGATGAGGGGCCGGAGCGCCTCCGCCACGGCCCCCGCCGCCTCCCGCAGCAGTGCCATCACCTCGTCGTCGCCCACCACCGCTCCCGTGTCCGAAACGTCACACCTCCGTGGCAGGCTAGGGATGTGGCCGCCATCGACGTTGCCGGATTCATCGCTGACCTGAAGGACCACGCCGTGGACCACGGCTTCCACGTCCACGACGAGCGCCACTTCGTCGAGTCGTACTCACTGCGCCAGGCGTGGGAGGTCGACCTGCACCCCGAGGAGGCCTGCGGCGGCCCGCTCGACCTCCATCTGTCCCTCGAGGTCGATCCGAGGGTGCTCCTGTCGTTCGAGGACAAGGTGCTCGATCTGCCCGAGGACGAAGAGCCGCCCGACGAGTTCCACTTCCCCATGCTGTTCACCTGGGCCCTCCCCCCGCTCCCCCTCGGCCCCGACCTGCTGGTGCTCGCAACCGAGCTGGCCGGCATCGGCGGCACCGACCTGCCCCTCGAGGTCTCGGCCATCGACTCCTACGCGTCGGTGACCGACGCCCCGGAGCGCAGCCTCACCATCGTCGCCCGCATCGAGGTCTCGCTCTCCAAGGTGTTCCTCGGCCAGGAGCTCTTGTGCGAGGTCCTCGACCGGTGCTTGGCAGTGAGCCAGTACCTGCTCGACCGCGCCCCGGTCTGGCTCGACGAGGTCTGACCTCGGTCGATGCCACCGGTCAGCGGCGGCCCGACTGCAGCCAGGCCCCGACGGCGAGGACGTGGTCGTCGCCCCCCCGGCGGCCCACCACCTGCACGCCCACCGGCAGCCCGTCGACCCGGGAGAACGGCACGCACAGCACCGGGAGACCGGTCAGCGAGAACGGCACGGTGAGCGAGAGAAGAGCCGGCCGTAGCGGGGCCGACCCGGACTCGAGCTCGACCCGATCGGAGCCCCGGAGCGGGGGCGGCACCGGCGACGCAGGGAGCACCAGAGCATCGACCCGCCCGATGGCGACGTCGAGCGCGTCGGCCAACGCGAGGCGAGCCTCGCGGGCGGCGGCCTCCTCGGCGGCGGTCACCTCGGCGCCCGCGACCAGCTGGGCCTGAACGCCTGGGGAAAAGCCCGAGGGATCCTCGGCCAGTGCCGCGGCGTGGACGCGCGCCGACTCGGGCCCCTGGATCGCCCGGAAGACCTCGAGGGCGCCGTCGAGCCCCGGGAGGTCGAGGTCCACGACATCGACGCCCGAACGACGCACCAGGTCGAGCCATCCCTCGAAGGCGTGGCGGACCGGACGACCGAGCCGGGGGCGAAGGTAGCCGAGGGGCACCGCGAAGCGGGCGGGCATGCGGGGAAGCAGTGGGCGCGGGGGCTCGCCGGCGGCGACTGCGGTGAACAACGCCGCATCGTCGACCGAGCGCACCACGGGCCCGGCGTGGTCGCACGTGCGACTCAGGGGCAGGGCACCGTCGAGCGGTACCCGACCCGTGGTCGGCTTGAATCCGACCACCCCGCAGTGGCTGGCGGGAACCCGGATCGACCCTCCCGTGTCGGTGCCGAGCGACGCCAGGCCGATCCCCGCGGCCACAGCCGCCGCGGACCCGCTGCTCGACCCACCGGCCTGTCGGCTCGGGTCGTGCGGGTTCACCACGTCGCCCGTCCAGGGGTTCTCGCCGGTGATGCCATAGGCCACCTCGTGGAGGTTCACCGTCGCGATGACGATGGCGCCGGCCTCACGCAGCCGGGTCACCGCGGTGCCTTGCGCGCCGATCTCGGGGAGCAACGCCCGCGCCCCGGCCCGCATCGGGAACCCGTCGACGACGAAGAGGTCTTTGACCGTGATCGGCAGCCCGTGCAGTGGGCCCAGCACGTCGCCAGTCGCCAGTTGCCGGTCGCGCTCGGCGGCGAGGGCGAGCGCGCCGTCGGCGTCGAGGTGGGCGATGACGTTCAGCTCAGGACGGGCCTCCGCACGAGCCAACGCGGTCTCGACGAGCGCGACCGACGTCGTGGTGCCGGCGCGGAGGGCCGCGGACGCCGCTCCCAGCGTCTCAGGCTCCACCGTCGCCTCCGTCGCCCACCGCAGGTCGGGCGGCCTCCATCGCCGGGTGTGGGGGTGGGAAGCGTCCGATGCCGCCGTCGCTCAGGAGGAACCCGGTCATCGTGCGATCCTGGTGGTTGAGCCGCCACTCGAGCATGGCCTGGGCCTCGGCCAACACGATGGCGGGGTCGTCGACCTCGGTCCGCCAGGTGGGGTCGCCGGCGAGGTCGAAGCACCGCCACGACCCGTCGCCGAAATGCACGTAGGCCCGCTCGGGTCCCCGCCGCACCGCGAGATGCCAGGTCTCGGGCCGGCGATCCCAGGGCCAGGGGAAGTCCTTCAGACCGAGCAGGTTGTCCCGCCAGTCCCACTCGTAGAACGCGGCCTCTCGCCACCACGGCGGATCTTCATCGTCGAGGAACGGCGTGAGCGGCAACCCGTCACACTGCACCGGCACGTCGACGCCCACGGCGTCGCAGAGGGTCGGGAACACGTCGACGTTCTCGGTGAAGGCGTCGACCACGCGGCCGTGCCCGGCGGGACGGCGAGGATCGCGCCACAGTGACACCGTGCGGTAGCTGACCTCGAAGAACCCCGCCTTCTCGATCAGGCCCTGGTCACCGAGCTGCTCGCCGTGGTCGGCCACGACGACCACCACGGTGTCGTCCCAACGACCCAGAGCCTCGAGGCAGGCGCGGATCCGGCCGAGCTGGTGGTCGACGTCGCTGACCATGCCGTAGTACTGCGCCCGAAGGCTGCGGAGCTCGTCGCCGTCGGGGGCCACCAGGGCCGGATGGGTGGCCATCAGCTCGTGGAGTGGGTGGCGGACATCGGCGGGCGGCACCGGCGACGGCACGGTGGCCGGGTCGTAGGCGGTCGACCAGTGACCCGCGGCGGCGTAGGGGGGGTGCGGGCGCAGGAACGAGGCGTGGACGAAGAAGGGCTCGCCGGCGGGCGACGCGTGCAGCCAGTCGATGAGACGATCGGCCAGGAAGGCCGAGACCCCATGCTCGGCGGGGCGATCGGGCTCGCCGGCCAGTGCCGCCTCCGGGTCCTCGCCGATGTCGTGGCCGAGCTGGCGGAGCCACGCCAACCAGGGCTCGAGCTCGGTCGGCAGGTGGAGCTCGGCGTCGAACCCGGGGAGCACGCCCTCGTAGGTGTCGAGTCGGGGGTCGTCAGGACCGCTCGCCAGACGAG
>CAZYPY010000125.1:0-9035 GCA_964649545.1 uncultured Microthrixaceae bacterium
GGTCGTGGTGGTCGAGCCGGCGCCGGCGTCGCCCGGCTCGCCCTGCTCGCCCGGGGGGCCGAGGAAGAACTCGAACATCAGCGGCGTGGCCTCGATGTCCATCGTCGTGGGCCCGAACTGCTCCTCGAAACCCGGCGTGGGCCGGCCCGGCCAGGTGTGGCCACCGCCCTCGACCACGTAGAGGACGGTCTCGGCCTCGCAGCCCTCCCAGGTGGCGAGCACGACCTCGTCGGAGATCCGCTCCTCCTGGCGCCCGGGCTCGCACCCGTTGTGGGCAGCCCAGTTGTCCATGGCCTGGTCGACGCCCTCGTGCTCGGGGACGTCGTCGGGCACGTCACCCTTCCAGTAGTGCATGTTGGCGATGGTGGCCGCGTTGAGGCCGCCACCCTCGTAGGTGACGATGGGGTCGGCGGTGCCGTGGAAGGCCATCACCGGCACGGGGCGATCGTCGCAGACCCCCTCCTCGGCGGGGAACTCGACGCCGGCGATCGGGGCCACGGCGGTGATCCGGTCGGACACCTGGCAGGCGAGCACCGACGACATCTGGGCGCCGTTCGACTGGCCCGTGGAGAAGACCTTGGTGGTGTCGATGCACAGCTCGGCCTCGAGCTCGTCGAGCAGGGCCTCCATGAACACCACGTCGGGGTTGTCCTCGACCGGCGCCGCCATCCAGAAGAACGTGCCGTTGTCGACGAGGTTCGACGGCGACACCCCGATGAAGTCGTAGTCCTCGGCCATGTCGGCGAAGCCGGCGCCGGCGGGCACGAACGTGTAGCTGACCGTCAGCGCGTGCAGCCCGAACACCAGGGGGAGCGGCGTGGTGCCGTCGTAGCCCTCGGGGACGATGAGCTGGTACCGGCCCTCGTTGCCGTCCACCACGATGGTCTCGTCGGTGGTGCCGGGGGCGGCCGCAGGCGTGGCCCCGCAGCCCTCGGACGCCGCGACCGCCGGCGTGGTCGTGGTGGTCGGGCCCGCCTCGGTGGTGGCCGCCGACGCCTCCTGGGAGGCCTCGTCCCCACCGTCGCCGTCGGACGCACAGGCGCCGGCGACCATGAGCAGGCCGAGGACCGCGAGGGTCGCGAGCAGTCGGTGGGTGGGGCGCATCAGTCGTCTCCAGGATCGGGTCGGAAGGTGAGGAGGCCGCCCTCGCCGGGCGGGCCGAAGAGGGTGTAGCCGTAGCCCCAGAGCAGGTGGTCGTCGGCGATCGACGGCCCGGAGCCGATCGGGGCCGGTGCCCGGAACTGCCAGATCACGTCCCCGTCGCCGGTGTCGAGGGCGAGGAGGTCGCCGAGGCTGGTCCCCACGAAGGCCACGCCGGGGATCGCGCTCACCGGCGCGTAGACGGTGCCCTCCAGGTCGTGCTCCCACACCACGTCGCCGCTCGCCGGGTCGAGGGCGGCGACCTTCGACTCGTTCAGCGGGGCGTTGTTCTCGGGGTTGCCGACGTTCGAGGTCACCACGAGCACGCCGTCGACGAGGGCGGCGCCACCGATGGCCCCGCCGAGCATGCTCCCGGGCGTGAGCGTCGTGGCCCAGACCTCCTCTCCGGTGTCGCGGTCGAGGGCGTAGTAGGTGCCGGCCTTGTCGGCGGCGCCGACGAGGTCGCGGCCCTCGCTGGTCCACAGGTTGGGCCCGACCCCGACGTCGGCGTCGACGCCGCCGCCGGCGCCCGCCGCGAACACGTCGGGGTTGGTGAACTGGGTCGACCACACGACCTCGCCGGAGCGCAGGTCGAGGGCGAGGAGGCTGTCGGCGAGCGGCGCCGTGGGCTCCTCGTAGGTGTTGCCGGTGCCGACGTAGAGCACGCCGCGGTCCACGTCCACCGCCGGGGTCGACCAGATGCCGACACCGGCGCCGCCGGTCTCGTCGCCCGGGGTCAGGAACCGGCGCCAGACCCGCTCGCCGGTCTCCGCGTCCCAGGCGCCGATCGACCCGCGGAACGTGTAGTCGGACTGGGGGACCGTGACCTCGCCGCTGGCCACGCCCTGCACGACGAGGCCGTCGGCCACGACCGGCGACGACGAGGCCATGGCGAAGGGGTGGCGGTGGGTCGTGGCCTCCCACGCCACCTCGCCGGTGGCCCGGTCGAGGCGGCGCAGGGTGGTGCCACTGGCGACGAAGACCCCGTCGTCGACCACCGGGACCGATCCCGTGATCGAGCCGCCGAGCTCCTGGGTCCAGCGGGCGTCGCCGGTGGCCGGGTCGAGGGCGTGCACCGTGCCCTGCCAGTCGCCCACGTAGACGGCGCCGTCGTGCACGATCGGGGTGCCGGTGACCCCGACGAGGTCGTCGAGGGACCAGTCGGGCTCGAGGTCGGCCACCGAGGCGGCGGTGATCGCCGAGGGGTCGCGGTCGAGGCGGGTGTTGGCCAGATCGTGGCCGAACTGGGTCCACCCGGGCGCCTCGGGCTCGGCGACGACCGTCGTAGCGGTCGCATCACCGGCGCCAGTCGGACCCTGGGGCTCGCGGCTGCTGCACGCCGCGATCCCGACGATCGTGGCCACCAGGAGGCCAAGTGCCCCCAGGCGGTCGACCCCCCACGGCGCGCGCATGCCGTCATCTGAGCAGACCGGCGCCTCCCGTGGCGACCGGCCGGCGGGTGGGGCATCGAGGTGGTCGGGGGCGGGGCGGGGGCGGCGTACCATCGGTCTCCCACCGAGGAGGCCCCGCCATGTCCGACTACGCCCCCGTCCCCGTGCTGTCGACCGACCCCCGGGGGGCGATCTTCATCACCCCGTCGATGTTCGAGGACATGGGCCGGTGGCACGAGATCGCCGAGGAGATCCGCCGGGACGAGCCCATCATGCGGGTCGAGGCCGAGGGGTGGCCGGCGTTCTGGGCGGTCACGACCCACCCCGAGGTGTTCGAGGTCTCGCGGCGCTCGGACGTCTACTGGAACACGGAGCGGTCCGCCCCCGGGCCCGACGCCACCTACGACCTGCTCCAGGCCATGGGGTTCGACCTGCCCCGCACGCTGGTCCACATCCACGGCGAGGAGCACCAGAAGTACCGCAACGTCACCAACGACTGGTTCAAGCCCGCCGCGGTGCGCCGCCTGCAGCCCGCCATCGACCAGATCGCCGACGAGTACGCCGACCGCCTCCTCGAGCTCGGCGGCAGCTGCGACCTGGCCCAGGACCTGGCCGTGCCGTTCACCCTCCACGTGATCATGTCGATCTTCGGGGTGCCCGAGGAGGACGAGGCCCTCATGCTGCGCCTCACCCAGGGCATCTTCGGCGCCGGCGACCCCGAGTACCTCGGCGACTTCACCGACCCCATGGCCTTCCTGGCCGACACCCTGAGCACCTTCACGGAGTACTTCAGCGCGCTCACCGAGGACCGCCGCGCCCGCCCGGCCGAGGACCTGGCCACCGTGCTCGCCAACGGCCAGGTGGACGGTGGGCCGCTGGGGGAGACCGAGCTGCTCTGGTACTACATCATCGTCGCCACCGCCGGGCACGACACCACGTCGTTCGCGTTCGGCGGGGGCATGGAGCAGCTCCTGCGCCACCCCGACCAGCTGCGCCTGGTCCAGGAGCACCCCGACCTGGCCGCCAACGCCGCCGAGGAGATGATCCGCTGGACCAGCCCGGTGCGCAGCTTCTTCCGCTGGGTCCAGGAGGACACCGAGCTGCGGGGCACCAAGATCGCCAAGGGCGACGTGGTGCTCACGTCGTACCCGTCGGCCAACCGCGACGCCGACGTGTTCGCCGACCCGATGCGCTTCGACGTGACCCGCACCGACGCCGACAAGACCCTCTCGTTCGGCCTCGGCATGCACTACTGCCTGGGGGCCCAGGTGGCCCGGCGGGAGGTGCGGACGCTGCTCACCAAGGTGCTCGAGCGGGTCGACACCATCGAGCTGGCGGGCGAGCCGCAGTGGCAGTCGGCCCACTTTGTGAGCGGGGTCAAGCACCTGCCCGTCACCTACACCCTGCGCTGAGCGCCCCGACCCGCGAGCGCCGCCCCTTGCCAGGCCGCCGGTCCCGATGAACACTGTTCACCCGTGGCCACGCTGACCACCAACCTCTTCTGGGGGCAGGGCGAGAAGGACCATCGCCTGACCGTCATCGAGGGCCACTGGCCCGACGACGTGGCGGGGTCGGTGTTCATCGTCGGCCCCGACAAGCGCCGGCCGGGTGGGCACTGGTTCGCCGAGCACGGCCTGCTCGAGAAGGTCCGCCTGCGACCGGACGGGGCCGGGTGCATTCGGGTGCAGCACCGCCGGGTCCGCACCCGGGTCGAGCGCCTCCGCCGGCGCTGGCCCCGGCTGTTCCGGCGGGTCGCGTTCATGGAGGTCTCCCCGTTCGGGGTGTCGAACCTGGCCAACACCAACGTGGCCGGCATCGACGGCCGCCTATTCGTGGGCTACGACGCCGGCCGCCCGGTCGAGGTCGATCCCGAGACCCTCGCCACCCTCACCCCGGTCGGCGCCAACGACGAGTGGCTCCAGGCCGCCCCCGGCCTCGTGGAGCCGCTCTGCGCCGTGGCCGCGCACCCGGCGCCCGACCTCGACGAGCAGGCGCTGTGGTTCGTGAACTACTCGCTGGTGTCGGCCCCCGGCGCCGTCCCCGAGACCCACGTCGCCCGCTGGGACCTCGACGGCCCCGTGCGACGCTGGCGCGTCGAGGGGATGTCGGCGTTCGACTCGATCCACGACATCAAGGCCACCGAGCACCACCTGGTGTTCAGCGACCTGCCCTTCGTGGTGGAGCCCGCGGCCTTCGCCGGCCGGCCCCGCACCCAGCGGGCCCAGTCCCACACCTGCCTCTGGTTCGTGGCCAAGGCCGACCTCGCCGCCACACCCCCCGGTGGCACGGTGCGGGCCACCGAGGTGCGCCTCCCGATGCCGACGGGGCACCTGTACGTCGACCACGACGAGGTCGACGGCAAGGTCCGCCTCGTGGCCCAGCACGCGCCGCTCGCCGACCTGACGCTGACCCTGACCGCCCAGGACACCGACCACCGCAACGGCCGGCCGCTGCCGCCGGCCTACGAGGGACTCATCACGGTGGCGGTGCAGCCGTCGGTGATCGGCCGCTACGTGATCGACCCGGCGACCGGCGAGGTGCACGACGCCGAGGTCGCGCACGACGCCGAGCGGGTGTGGGGCGGCGTGCTGCCCACCACCGACGTCTACTCCGAGGGTGCCCGTGCCCACCAGCGCCAGCTCTGGTACGTGGGCGCGGGCTACGACCCCGACCTCATCCCGGAGTCGTGGTGGCGCCTCTACGGCGACGCCACCGACGGCGTGGTCGCGCCCGCCGACCTCCCCGACCACGTGATCCCGGGGTCGCTGGCCCGCTTCGACCTGGAGGCCATGAAGGTGGCCGAGGTGTGGACCTACGACGATGGCGCGTTCCCGTCGCCGCCGACCTTCGTGCCCCGCGTCGGCGCCGAGGACCCCGAGGACGGCTACGTGCTCGTGGTGGTCCACCGCGACGGCCCCAAGGAGCTCCAGCTCTTCGACGCCGGGCACCTCGAGGCGGGCCCACTTGCCCGGGCCACCGCCCCCGACTTCAACCCCGGCCTGCTGCTGCACTCCACCTGGCTGCCCGACCGGGTCGGCCCGCGGCCCAGCGACTACCAGGTGTCGCTGTCGCGCGACGTGCGCGGCGCGCTGCGGGCCCTGCCACGGGTGCTGCGGCGCCTCGGACGCATGGTGCGCGACTCGGCCGGCGGCACCTGACGTCGGGGAGTCGCTTCTCATCGCAAGTACCGCCGTTGGTCGGCGGGAGATCCACATCTATGACCCTGACGGGCACGTGGTGGTCATCGAGGACCCGCTGGGCGCGTTCGTGGAACGCACGTACACGAACGGGAACTTGACCGGGGTGGTGGGCCGCCGGTCGAACGCCACCGACCGGACCTACGACCAGGGCCGGCTCACCCATCTGGAGGCCGCGGACGGCGCAGTGACCGACTTCAGCTATGACGGGTCGGGTCGCCTCGAGACCCGCACCGTGGTCGACGGCTCCGACGAGTTCGTGACCACCCACGGCTATGACGGGTTCGAGCGGGTTCCGTCGTCGATCACGGGTCCGTCCCAGGACGGGTCTCCGGTCACCTACCTGAACGTGGTCGACGGCCGCGTCGAGGACGTCACCGGCCCGGACGGGGTCGTCACCCACGACGAGTTCAACCCGACCACCGCCACCATGGGCGCGGTGGCGATCGACCCGGCCGACGGCAGCGGTCCCGATCTGAACCTGGTGACCGCCTCCGGCCACGACACCTTGGGCCGCCAGACGAGCGTCGAGGTCGACCCGGACGACAGGTCGGGCCCCGATCTGGACATCTCCACGGTCACTACCAATGACCCGTTGACCGGGCAGGTGGCGTCGGTGACCGAGGGCGAGTCGCCGACGACCTACGTGTACAACGATGACGGGACGTTGGCGGAGGTGACGGTCCCGCAGGGGACGGTCACGAGCGACACGTACGATCCGGGTGTCGGGTCAGCAGACCGGGATGACCCAGGTGGAGCGGTTCGTGGAGGGCGTCGAGGCCGCGGAGCCGGTCGAACTCACGACCACCTACTGCTACAAGGGGTCGGGGGAGATGGACTCGGTGACCCGACCGGGCGAAAAGACCAAAGTTGGCGACCCACTGTCGCCGGCTCCACGGTCACCCATGTCCTGGGTGAGTTGGACCCGGATGCAGACCACGATCGTGGACCCGGCCGGGGCGGCCCGTAAGACGGTGTACGCGTACGACGTGGACGGCAACCAGACGCCACCGTCGCCGGCTACGGCTATGACCTCGCAGGCCGCCAGATCATCGCCACGGTCCATCCCGGCGAACTCGGCCTGACCACCACCACCGGCTACGACGCCGCGTCGCGTCCGACCAGTGTCAAGTCCCCGTCAGGAATCGTCGCGACGACCGCTTATGCGTTCGGGACGAACGAGCGGTCAGCGACGACGAACGTGGCGGACCGGGATTGGACACGCAGGGTCTATTCGGCGCGTGACGAGGAGATCCCCACCGAACCGACCCCGGTGGGTGGGAACCCGGCGTCGCCCGCGTCGACGGTCGCCTATGTGTATCAACGATCGGGGGAACCTGTCGGCGGTGACCGACGCCAACGGCGGGCTGGTGACGTGAACGACCGACGAACACGGGAACCGCCTCATCCGCACCTCGACCCCCGATGACCATGCGGTGACCGAGACGTGGGAATACGACGCGGCGGAAGGCTCCAGGTCGAGACTCGCCGGCCTGGGCCCGCCGGGGAGTCAGCACCTACAGCTACGACGCGGACGGAAACCGGCGCTTCGCGGATGAGCGGGGTGTGGGGGGTCCCGTACGCGTAGCAGGGGCCCTGCGACTCTGACGGTGTCTAGCCAGCCAGCGTCGGAGGAACCCCTGCTGTGTTCAACGCTACGCGCGCGTGCGAGGTACTGATCGGTCTGCCCGCGGTGAACGTGCTCGAAGTCGCCGAACCACTGGTCGGCCGGCTCGAGATCACGATCGAGTCGAGGGTCTCGACGCCGGTGTGTCCGGGCTGCGGCGAGCGGGCCTGGGTCAAGGACCGGCCTGTCGTTGAGTTGGTGGACCTGACCTGTTTCGGGCGGCCGGTGAGCCTGCGTTGGCGCAAGCACCGGTGGTGTTGCCCCCGGTCGTGGTGCCGGCAGGGGTCGTGGACCCACGAGGACCCCGCCATCGCCGCGCCGAGGTTGTCGGTGACCGACCGGGCGGGACGGTGGGCAACGGTCCAGGTCGGCCGGCGGGGCCGGGCGGTGTCCGACGTCGCCGACGAGCTCGGCGCCGACTGGCACGCCGTCAACGACGCCGTGATCGCGTACGGCCAGGCGCTGCTGGACGCCGACGCCGGCCGCGTCGGCCAGGTGGAGGCCCTCGGCGTGGACGAGGTGCTCTTCGCTCGGCTGGGGCGGTGGCGCACCCAGAGGTGGTCGACCTCGATCGTCGACGTGGCCACCGGCCAGCTCCTCGACGTGATCGAGGGCCGCTCGTCGGTTGGGTTGTGCGAGTGGTTGGCGGCCATGCCCCAGTCGTGGCGCGACGCCATCTGCTGGGCGGTGCTGGACCTGTCGGGCCCGTGGCGGCTCGCGTTCGACACCATGTTGCCCGCCGCGGTGCAGGTCGCTGATCCGTTCCACGTGTGCAAGCTGGCCACCGAGCGTCTCGACGACGTCCGCCGCCGGGTGCAGAACGAGACCCTCGGTCACCGCGGCCACAAGCACGACCCGCTCTACCGATCCCGGCGGCTGCTCACCAAGGCCGACGAACGACTCGACGACAAGGGGCGCTCGAGGCTCCTCGGACTGCTCGACGCCGGCGACCCCCACGGCGAGGTCCGCACCGCCTGGCACGCCAAGGAGACCGTCCGGGGCATCTACGACATCGACGACCCCGACCTCGCCGATGAGTTCGTCGGTCGGCTCGGCCGAGACCTCCAGGACGAGTCGTGCCCGCCCGAGGTCCGCCAGCTCGGCCGCACCATCGTCCGCTGGGCCGACCAGATCGCCGCCTGGCACCGGGCCCGGGTGACCAACGGTCCCACCGAGGCGATCAACAACCTCATCAAGCGGGTCAAGCGGGTCGCGTTCGGGTTCCGCCGGTTCGCCCACTACCGGATCCGGGCGCTGCTCTACGCCGGCCGGCCCAACTGGGACCTACTCGCCACCGTCACACCCCGCTGAAACGCGAAGCGCCAGATTCAGGGGCCCGAACTCGTCCATGCAGATCACCACCGTCGGGTCGCCCGGGCCCGGCTCGGTCTTGCCGTCAGCGATGTCGTAGAGCTCGAGGATCCGGTTCTTCTTGGCTTCGAAGTCGGGGTCGTTGCTCTGCTTGAACGTCTTGATCACCTGAATGAAAGGAGACGCCTTCCTCTCGGAGCAGGACCCGCAGGCCCTCGTGGCTGATGTCGTCGACCACCCCCTCAGCCACCAAGAACTCGGCCAGCTTCGACACCGACCAGGTCGAGAACGGCAGGTCGTGGTCGGTCGGGCGGGATGTCAACGGTCATTGAGATGTCCCCGCTGGTGGCCATGGGGTCTCCCCGTGAA
>CAZYPY010000126.1:0-8745 GCA_964649545.1 uncultured Microthrixaceae bacterium
GCCGACCTGCGCCAGATCGCCCACCACCGCGCCAACCAGCGCAAGGCCCGCAAGAGGTCACGGATCCCCACCGTGGCGGTCGTCGGCTACACCAACGCCGGCAAGTCGACCCTGCTGAACCGGCTCACCGACGCCGGTGTGCTCGTGGAGGACCGCCTCTTCGCCACCCTCGACGCCACCACCCGGCGCCTCGAGCTGCCCGGCGGGCGCAACGTCCTGGTCACCGACACGGTCGGCTTCGTCCAGAAGCTGCCCCACCAGCTCGTGGAGGCCTTCAAGTCCACCCTCGAGGTCGTCACCGAGGCCGACCTGCTGCTCCACGTGGTCGACGCCTCCGCCTACGACCCCGATGCCCAGATCGAGGCCGTCCGCGCCGTGCTGCGCGAGATCGGCGCCGGCGACGTGCCCGAGCTGCTGGTGTGGAACAAGGCCGACCGCACCCCCGAGGCGGGACGGCGGGCCGAGCACCACCCCGGGTCGGTGGCCATCTCCGCGCTCACCGGCGACGGGATCGACCGCCTGCTGCTGACGCTGGGCGACCGCCTGGCCGCGGCCACGAGCACGGTCGAGCTGCTGGTCCCGTTCGAGCGGGGCGACGTGCTCGCCCGGGTCCACCGCGACGGCGACGTGGTGGAGGAGCGGCCCACCGAGGGCGGCATGGCCGTGCGGGCTCGCCTCGACGACGCCGCGCTGGCGGCGCTGACGCCCTACGTGGTCACCTCCTGAGCCGTTGCGGGGTGTCGTGACGCGACGACCGCCTACCGTGGACCCGTGACCACGGGGTTCTCGCCGCCGCCCTACCCGTACGACCGCCTGGACGACCTGAAGGCGGTCGCCGAACGCCACGAGGGCGGGGTGATCGACCTCTCCATCGGCACGCCGTGCGATTCGCCGCCGGCCACCGTGGTCGCGGCCCTCGGCTCGTCGGGCGCCGAGCGGGGCTACCCGGCCTCGGTGGGCACCCCCGCGTTCCGGGAGGCCGCCGCCGGCTGGCTCGGGCGGCGCCTCGGCGCCACCGTGAGCCCCGACCACCTCGGCGCCTGCGTCGGCACCAAGGAGTTCGTCGCCGGCCTGCCCCAGTGGCTGCACCTGCGCCGCCCCGACCTCGACACCGTGCTGTACCCGGCCGCCAGCTACCCGAGCTACGCCATGGGGGCCACCCTGGCAGGATGTCGCGCCGTGGCCGTGCCGGTCGACGACCGGTGGCGCCTCGACGTGTCGGCCATCGACCCGGCCGACGCCGCCCGTGCGCTGTGCCTGTGGTCGAACACGCCGGGGAACCCCGCCGGTGGCCTCGACGACCTTGCCACCGTGGCGGCGTGGGGCCGCGAGCACGGCGTGCCGGTGTTCAGCGACGAGTGCTACGCCGAGTTCACCTGGGACGGCCCGCCCCGCACCGTGCTCACCGAGGGGATCGACGGGCTGGTCGCGGTCCACTCGCTGTCGAAGCGCTCGAACCTCGCCGGTGTCCGACTCGGCTTCTACGCGGGCGACCGCGAGCTCGTGCACTACCTCCGCGAGGTGCGCAAGCACGCCGGGTTCATGCCGCCTGGTCCGGTCCAGGCGGCCGGGGCGGTGGCCTACGCCGACGACGCTCACGTCGAGGAGCAGCGTGACCGCTACCGCCGGCGCCTCGAGCGGGCCGCCGCAGTGCTGACGGCGATCGGGCTCGATGCCCCGCTGCCTGGCGGTGCGTTCTACCTCTGGGTCCCGGCGCCCGGTGGGGACGCCTGGGCCCTCGCCCGCCGGCTGGCGGAGGAGGCCGGCGTGCTGGTCAGCCCCGGCGAGTTCTACGGCGATGCCGGCGCCGGCCACGTGCGGCTGGCCATGGTCCAGCCCGACGACCGCATCGAGCTCATGGCCCGGCGCCTCGGCGTGGCATGACCGATCGCATCAGTGGCCACCGCTCCCGCCGGACGGGGGCGGGGTCGGGCGGCATGTGCCGGGCCCGTGGGCGCGGCCGGTTGGTCGCCAGGTGGCACGGCGCGCCATGACCGATCCCGCGAGCGACCTCCGTCCCGGCCGTGCCGGCTACTGGGTCGGTGGCCTGCTCCTCGGCGCCGGCATCGTCCTCGGCGCCGTGCTGTTCGGGTTCGCCCTGACGCAGTCGATCGACGAGTTCCGCGAGCTCGGCGACGACATCGACGCGATGGCGCGCTTCGCCGTGCCGGGGGAGGACGTCGTCGCCCTCGACGAGCCGGGCGAGTACCTGGTCTACGCCGAAGGACCGGTGATCCCGGTCGGCCGGGTCGGCGCCGCGGCGGTGACCGTCGAGTCGGTCGAGCCCGACTCGACTCCGCTGGTGCTCCGCTCGGTCGCCTTCGACGAGACCTACGACATCAGCGGGCATGCCGGCCGTGCCGCGCTGCGCTTCACGGTGGAGGAACCGGGTGACTACCGCGTGAGCGTCGGGACCGTGCCCGCGTCGGTGACCGGGGTCGCCATCGGCCCCCGCATCGACATCTTCGGCCCCGTCGGCTCGGTGTTCGTGGTCGTCTTCGTGCCCGCCGGCGTCGGAGGGCTCTTCGTGGTCGCCGGCGCCGCGGTGCTCATCGTGACCGGGGTCCGCCGCAGCGGGGCGCGCCGGCGGGCCCGTCTGGCCGCGGCGCCGGTCGCTCCCGGGTGGGAGTCCATGCCGCCCGGTTACCCGCCGCCCCCGGGCCCCGCCGGTTACCCGCCGCCCCCGAGCCCCGCCGGCTACGGCGCGCCCCCGGGTGGCGCTCCCCCGTACGGCCCCGGGCCGGGCTACGGCGCTCCGGGAGCCTCCCTGCCACCCGGTCTCCCGCCGTCGGCCTACCCGCCGCCCGGTTGGCCTCCGACGGGCTGGCCACCGGCCGTGCCCGGGAGCGGGCCGTCGACGCCGGTCGCCGGCGCGGTGGTCGTCCCGCCGGGGCCCGAACCGGGGGCGCCCATCGCGTCACCGCCTGTCGAGCCGAGCCCGCCGGACGACCCCGAGGGCGGGTCGTCCGGTCCCGCCCCGTCGGGGTAGCCCGTTGCGAGGCCGACGGGGGCCTCGGACCGGCTGGTGGCGAGCACGGGCCCGTGGGCACCTCCACACCAGTCCGATGCCCTCGAGAGTGGTGCTGGGGGCCGCCTCCACGGGTTCTTCTCCGTCGACGGCTCCGCCGCGGACCGGAGGGGCCGGGCCGCGCGATCCGCGGGCGGGCGGATCCCGCGAGCCCACGCGGTCGCGTCGCCGGATCCGGGGCTGAACGGATAGCCCGCCGCCGCGGCGCTGGCTTAGGGTGCGGCCATGGCTGAGCTGAAGGACCAGATCACCGAACTGTTCGAGCGCCGCAGCGAGCTCGACCCGTCCGACGCCGACGTTCGGGCCGTCGTGGACGAGGCCATCGGCCTGCTGGACCGGGGCGAAGCCCGGGTGGCCGAGTACGGCCCCGACGGCGAGGTCGTGGTCCACCAGTGGCTCAAGCAGGCGATCCTGCTGCTGTTCACCCTCACCCGGATGGAGACCATCGAGCTCGGCCCGTTCGAGTACGCCGACAAGATCCCCCTCAAGACCGACTACCAGGCCCAGGGCGTGCGGGTCGTGCCCGGCGCGTCGGCCCGCATCGGCTCGTTCCTCGACCGGGGCGTCGTGATGATGCCCAGCTACGTCAACATCGGGGCCCGGGTGGGGGCCAACACCATGGTCGACACGTGGGCCACGGTCGGGTCGTGTGCCCAGATCGGCGCCAACGTGCACCTCTCGGGCGGCGTTGGCATCGGCGGCGTGCTCGAGCCGCCCCAGGCCTCGCCGGTGATGGTCGGCGACGACTGCCTCATCGGCAGCCGGTGCATCGTGGCCGACGGCGCCCGGGTGGGGGATGGCACGGTGCTCGGCGCGGGCTGCGTCCTCACCAGCTCCATCCCGGTGATCGACGCCGAGACGGGGGAGGAGATCAGCCGCGGCGTCGTGCCGTCCTGGTGTGTGGCGGTGAGCGCCACGCGCCCCCGCGCCTTCGCCGGCGGCGAGTTCGGCCTGCCCTGCGTGCTCGTGATCAAGCGCCTCGCCGAGGGCGAGCGCCACGACAAGGGCCGGCTCAACGACGTGCTCCGCAGCCACGGCCTGGCGACGTGAGCGGGCTCGCAGCATCGGGCGGCGCCGACGGACCGATCGCCGCCGCCGTGCCCCTCCGTGGCGTGCTGTGGCGGCGGTGTCGGCTCGTGCCGAGGCGAGAGGTCGGAGGGCCATGAAGAAGCCCCAGCCACCGCACGACCTGCTGGCGCTCACCGCGGAGCTGGTCGACATCCCGTCGGTCAGCCGCGACGAGGCCGCCATCACCGATCACCTCGAGCGGGCGCTGCGGGCCGTCCGGGGCCTCACGGTCGACCGGGTGGGGGACAACGTGGTGGCCCGCACGACGCTCGGGCGCGAGCGTCGGATCGTGCTCGCCGGCCACACCGACACCGTGCCCGCCGCGGGCAACGAGC
Source organism: uncultured Microthrixaceae bacterium (assembly GCA_964649545.1). Taxonomy (GTDB): domain Bacteria; phylum Actinomycetota; class Acidimicrobiia; order Acidimicrobiales; family DATDAH01; genus JAEUJM01. The sequence continues at coordinate 4,432 of CAZYPY010000126.1, forward strand.
GGGCCCGGATCGAGGGTGACGTGCTCTGGGGCCTCGGCGCTGCCGACATGAAGGGTGGCCTGGCGGTGATGCTCGAGCTGGCCCGCACCATGCCGGCGCCCGCGATCGACGTGACCTACGTGTTCTACGCCCGCGAGGAGATCGACGCCGCGTCGAGCGGGCTCGGTGAGCTGTTCGCCACCCGCCCCGACCTCCTCGCCGGTGACGCTGCGGTGCTCGGGGAGCCCACCGCCGCGGCCATCGAGGCGGGCTGCCAGGGGACGATGCACATCGAGATCGAGCTGGCCGGCCAGCGGTCCCACTCGGCCCGTCCCTGGATGGGCCGCAACGCGGTGCACCGCCTGAGCGCCCTGCTCGCCCTCGTCGAGGCCCGTCCCGAGCGCCGTCCGGTCCTCGCCGGGTGCGAGTACCGCGAAGCGCTCCAGGCCGTGCATGTCGAGGGGGGCGTGGCCCGCAACGTCGTCCCCGACCGTGCTCAGGTCGTCCTCAACCACCGCTTCGCGCCCGACCGCACCCCCGACGAGGCCGAGGCGTCGATCCGGGAACTTCTGGCGCCGGTGCTCGACGACGGTGACCGCGTCGAGCGCGTCGAGGTGGCCGATGGCGCGCCGCCGGGGCTGGACCATCCGATCCTCGCCGCGCTGGCCGGCCGCCACGACCTCGAGATCCGGGCCAAGCTGGGCTGGACCGACGTGGCCCGCTTCGCCGCCGCCGGCGTGCCCGCGGTGAACCTCGGCCCCGGCGACTCCACCTTCGCCCACCGCGCCGACGAGCACATCGAACGCGATTACCTCGACGCCACCTGGTTCGTCCTCGCCGACCTCCTCGAACAGGGGGTGTGACCGAGGCGCGACGAGGGGCCGGCCTCTCGACCGGCCCCTCGTGACGTCCTGGGAGCTGATCAGAGCTTGGCGAGGGCCTCGGTGTAGCGGTCGGCCTCGCGGGCGGTGCCGAGGCTGTCGGTCTCGAAGGCGTCGACGATGGTGCCGTCCTGGCCGATCACGAACGTGGCGCGGGTGGCGCAGCCGAGGGCGTCGTTGAACACGCCGTAGGCCTGGGCCACCTCGCCGTGAGGCCAGAAGTCGGACAGGACCGGGAAGGTGTACCCCTGCTGCTCGGCCCAGACCTTCTGGGAGTTCTTGGAGTCGCAGGAGACGGCGAGCACCTGGACGCCGGCGTCGGTGAACTGCGAGTGGTCGTCACGGAGGGCGCAGAGCTCGCCCTCGCAGATCCCGGTGAACGTGAACGGGTAGAACACCAGGGCGACGGCCTGCTTGCCCTGGAAGTCGGAGAGCTTCACCTTCTCCCCGTTCTGGTCGGGCAGCTCGAAGTCGGGCGCGGCGGTGCCGGGGGCGAGGGACATGGGGCGCGTTGCTCCTTGGGTCGTGGTGGTGGGTCGCGGATGCTGAACGGGAGAGTGTACGAGCGGACCGTGCCGCGCGGACCGCTCGGGGCCGGCACCGAGGGTCTCGTTACAGCTTCCTCATGACGGTCACGACCCGGCCGTAGAGCTGGACCTCGTCGGGGTCGAAGACCATGGGCTCGTAGGCGGCGTTGGCGGGCAGGAGCACGACCGAGTCGCCGTCGCGCTTGTAGGTCTTGACCGTGGCCTCGCCACCGGGGATGCCGGCCACGACCAGGTCGCCCTGGTCAGCGTCGGGCTGGGCACGGGCCACGACGAAGTCGCCGTCGAGGATGCCGGCCTCGATCATCGAGTCGCCCCGGACCCGCAGCATGAACAGGTCGCCGTCGCCCGTGAGGTCGGCGGGGACGGGCATGGTCTCCTCGACGTTCTGCTGGGCCAGCACGTCGGTGCCGGCGGCCACGTCGCCGACGAGGGGCACGTGGCGCACGGGACGTCGCTCGACCGCGGCACCCGAGGTCGGGTCGTAGCGCACCTCGAGCGCGCGAGGCTTGGTGGGGTCGCGCCGCAGGAAGCCGTAGCGCTGGAGGGTGGCGAGGTGCGAGTGCACCGTCGAGGGCGAGGTGAGGCCGACGGCCTCGCCGATCTCGCGCACCGACGGCGGATAGCCCCGCTCGCGCATCTGCGCGTCGATGAAGTCGAGGATCTCGCGCTGGCGGTCGGTGAGGGCGGGGGACTCCGACATGGCTGACCTCGTTCGTGTCGTCGGTGCGGGGCCCGGAGCGGGCCGCCCGCTCGTGCCCCGGAGGGTCGAACAGGCGTTTGGACCGTACCACGGCCGAGCACCACTGGCAAACACCTGTTCGCAAAACACCTGTTCGAGAACGCGGTTGACACCGAACGTCCGTTCGTGGTTGGGTGAGGACGAACGGGCGTTCGACGCCCACCCCACCGCCGTCGGGGATTCCTGTCACACCCCCCGAGGAGACTCCACCACATGGTCGCCATCTCATCCCTCGCCGAGCCCCTCCCCGACGCCATCGAGGCCGCCGCCGCCGAGCGCGCCACGGCCGAGCTCCTCCCCCTGCCGGTGGGGCGCCCGCACCTCCGCCTCATCCAGGGCGGCCTCGACGAGGCTGTCCCGCCCCCCTCGATCTACCGGCGCCGCCGTCTGGTCGCCCTCGCCCTGGCTGCCGCACTTGTGGTGGGTGCGGCCGCCGGGGCGCTGGCGGCTCGGTCGGCGCTGGCCGGCCGCGTCGGGAGCGACCCCCTCACCGCTCCTGCCGCGGCCACGTCCTCCGGTGCGCCCGATGCGGTGGTGCCGACGGCAGTCCCCGCCGAGGCCACCGCCGTGGTGGTCGGTCCCGGCGACACGCTCTGGGGCATCGCCCGCCAGATCACGCCCGAGGGCGGCGACGTCGCCGCCACGGTCGATCGCCTCGTGGCCCGCAACGGCGGCGTCACCCGGCTGGTGCCGGGGATGGCGCTCCGGCTCGACTGATCGGCTCGGTGGCGCCGCCGCCGTCGGCCTCGAGGCGCCGGCGGTGACACCGGTCGACCACGACGAGCGGCGCGATAGCGTCGACCACATGCGGTGCCCGGCGTGTGGAGGCGTGGACGACAAGGTCGTCGACTCGCGCACCGCGGACGACGACGCCGCCATCCGCCGCCGGCGGCAGTGCCTCGCCTGCGGCAACCGCTTCACCACCTACGAGCGACTCGAGGAACTGCCGCTCGTGGTCCTGAAGCGCTCGGGCGACCCGATGCCGTTCGACCGGGGCCGCATCCGCAGCGGTGTCGCGGCGTCGGCCAAGGGCCGGCCGGTGAGCGACGAGCAGCTCGAGGCCCTGGCCCTGTCGGTCGAGGACGAGATGCGCCTGGCCGGCGGCGAGGTCACCACCGAGGAGATCGGCCTGGCGGTGCTGGCCCGCCTGCGCGAGCTCGACGAGGTCGCCTACGTGCGCTTCGCCAGCGTCTACAAGGGCTTCGACGACCCGCGCGACTTCGAGCGCGAGATCGGCCTGCTCAAGGCCACCGCCCCGAAGGCCCACTGAGCGACCGGCGCCCGCCGACGGTGGCCGCCGGGTGGGCGCCGGGGCCGTCCGCGAGGAGGGGCGGCGACTCCTCAGCGGTGGCGGACGTAGCGCAGCAGGAGGGTGCCGTCCTGCTCGAGCACGCGGTCGAGGCGCAGTGGGGCGAGCCCCTCGGGCAGGTCGGCGCCGTGCACGATCCGGTCCGATTCGCCCGCCACCAGGGCGGGGGCGAGGGTGAGGCAGAGCTCGTCGACGAGGTCGTCGGCCACGAGCTGGCCGAGCAGGCTCGGCCCGCCCTCGGCCAGCACGACGGCCACGCCGGCGGCGCGCAGGTGGGCGAGGCACGCCCTCAGGTCCACCCCGCCGCGGCCCGCGGGCACGACGTCGGCCACCGCCGCCACCGCCGCCACCCGGTCGGTGGCCGTGTCCTCGGGGAGCACGACCAGGCAACGGCTGTCGGGGTCGCCGAACAGCTCGGCGCCGAGGTCGAGGTCGACCCGCCGGGTGACGATCGCGATGCGGGGCTTGGGCGTCTGACCCCGGGCCTCGCGGGCCGCCTGGAGCGCCACGGGGGTGCGCGGTGGCCCGTAGCCCTCGGCCCGGGCGGTGCCGGCGGCGACGAGGATCACGTCGGCCACCGCCCGGATGGCGGTGAACGCGGCCCGGTCGGCGGGGCCCCCGAGTGCCCCGGAGCGACCCTCCACGGCCGTCGCTCCGTCGGCGCTGGCCACCATGTTCGCCAGCAGCCAGGGCCGACCGGGCGGCGCCGGCCGTTCGTCGGCGGCGTAGGCGGCGACCGGGTCGACGTCCTCGAGCGGGTGGGGCAGCAGCTGGCGCACGCGGGGGACCGTACCCGGCGGTTTCCCACAGCCCCGCCCTGCTCTCCCCAGCCGGGCTGGGGAAATCCCAGGGAAATCC
>CAZYPY010000127.1:0-4382 GCA_964649545.1 uncultured Microthrixaceae bacterium
CCGGCGGCTCGCGCGCCCTAGCCTCGCCACCCATGGCGGACACGAACCGGCTCACACGCCGGACCTTCCTGGCGGGCGCGGCGGCATCGGGGGCGCTCCTGGCGGCGGGCTGCTCCAGCGGCGGCGAGTCGAGCGGCGCCACCACGACGACGGCGACGACCCTTCCGGTCCCGGACCTGCCCGGCGACCCGTTCACCCTGGGCGTCGCTTCAGGCGATCCGCTCAGCGACGCGGTGATCCTCTGGACCCGCCTCGCGCCGGAGCCGCTCGAGCGGGGCGGCGGCATGCCGAACGCCGACGTGCCCGTGCGGTGGGAGGTCCAGACCCTGGAGGGTCGCGAGCCCGCCGCCGAGGGCATCACCGTGGCGCCGGCCGACCACGGCCACACCGTGCACCTCGACGTCGACGGCCTCGACCCCGACACGGCCTACCGCTACCGCTTCTCGATCGCTGACTTCCGCACGCCGTGGGCGCGCACGAAGACCCTGCCCGCATCGGGCACGACGCCCGACGAGTTCGTCCTCGCCCAGGTGAGCTGCGCCCAGTACGACGCCGCCCGCTACGCCGCCTATCGAGACCTCGCCGAGCAGGAGCCCGACCTCGTCGTGTGCCTCGGCGACTACCTCTACGAGCACCCGGGCGGCGACGTGCGGCCGGGCGTGATCACCGCCATCGACCTCGACGACTACCGCTACCAGTACGCGCTCTACCGCACCGACCCGCACCTCCGGGCGGCGCACGCCGCGGCCCCTTGGGTCCTCACCTGGGACGACCACGAGGTCTCCAACAACTACGTGAGCTCGACCCCCGACCCCGAGAGCGAGTCACCCGACGAGGCCGCCCTGCTCGAGCGCCGGGCCGCCGGCTACCGGGCCTGGTGGGAGAACCAGCCCGTCCGCCTCGACCCGCCCGACGGGCCCGACCTCGACATCTACCGACGCTTCGCGATCGGCGACCTCGCCACCGTCCACGTGCTCGACACCCGCCAGTACCGCACGCCGCTCGACTGCGAGACCGCCGCGGGTATCTCCGCCGGTCGCCGTTGCGACGCCAGCACCGCGGCGTCCACCACGGTGCTCGGCGAGGAGCAGGAGGACTGGCTCGCCGAGGGCCTCGCCGCCGAGACCGCCTGGCACGTCCTGGCGCAGCAGATCGTCACCCACCAGTGGCGGTTCGGCCCCGGCGACGACACCGTGTGGAACCTCGACCAGTGGGACGGCTACCCGACGGCGCGGTCGCGCCTGTTCGACTCCCTCAAGGACGCCGGCGGCGCGCCGGTGGTCCTCACCGGCGACGTGCACACCAGTTGGGCGGCCGAGTTGCGGGAAGACTTCGACGACCCGTCGAGCGACCTCGTCGGCGTCGAGTTCGTCGCCCCGGGCGTGGGTTCGTCGGGTGCCGCCCTCGCCGCGGTGCAGGCCGTGTTGCGGGCCAACAACCCGCACATCGTCTACGACGAGGTCGGCCACCGAGGCTGGGTCAAGAACACCATCACCCCGGACGAGTGGACCGCCGAGTTCCGGCTCGTCGACGACCACACCGCCGCCGACAGCCCGGTCACGGTCGACGCCACCCTCGTGGCTCGACCGGACGGCTCGCTGTCGCTGGCCTGACGAGGCGGACCGGGCGCCACCCGGCCGAACCGGCACCGGATTTCGGTGCCAGGGCACCGAAATCCGGTGCCAGAACCGGTCGTGTGCGCTGCGTCGCTCGCTGGACAGGACGTTCAGGCCGGCCGGACCTCCTCGACGTCGAGGTGCAGCTCGCCGGCGTAGAAGGTCGCGAGCACCTCGTCGACGTCGGCGCCGAGCAGCAGCGCCCGCGCCAACCGCCCCTTCGCCGCCTTGGCGTTGTGGCCGCCGGCGGCGCCCGTCGCCGTCCGCAGCTCGGGGCGCAGCAGGCGGTAGCGGGACGGGTCGGGCACCCACGCCGCCCGGTGCTCGATCGGCAGCAGGTCCACCACCGTCCGCCGGCGGCAGTGGCGGTTGAGCGCGTCAGACAGTGGCTCACGCCAGAACCCGTCGAGGCGCCCCAAGGGGTCGAGGCGCACCGAGAGCTTGAGGCGGAAGTCGGGCACGGGGTCGTCCCACGCCGACAGGCCGGTCAGCGCCGAGACCACCACGACCGACGACCGGGCGCGGCGCCGGGCCGGCCCCGGCAGGTCGTGGGGGCCGAGGGCGTCCCACACCACGCCGGTGAACCGCTCGTGCGCCTTCAGCGTCGGCGCGCCGAGCACGGCCCGGTTGGCCGCGCGGGCGCGGTCGAGGAGGTCGCCCGTGGCGCCGAGCAGCTTGGCGTCGCCGCCGCCGGTGGCCACGAGGGCCTCGGCGACCCGTCGGCGCTCGTCGGCGAGCGCGGCGAAGCGGCCCTGGTCGGGGGCCCAGGCGGTGCCGTCGACCCCGCCCGGGTCCTTGCCCTCCGACGGGGGGAGGAGGATGGTCAGCACCGCCCGATCATGGCCGCGAGCCCGCATTCCGACGGAACCCAGGTCATGCGATACGTTCGGCCTCCCCGATCCCGGAGGTTCGACGTGGCCGAACAGGTCCCCCTGGTGGACTACCTGGTGCTGGGCGACGAGCCCCACCTCCAGGCGAACGAGTGCACGGCGTGCGGCGCCCGCTTCTTCGACCGGCGCAACGCCTGCGCCTCCTGCGGCAAGACCGAGTTCACGAAGGTGCCCATCCCCACCGAGGGCGTGCTGCGGTCCTTCACCATCGTGGCCTTCGCCGCCCCGGGCATCCCGGTGCCGTTCGTGGCCGGCATCGTCGACTGCGGCGGGACCCACGTGCGGGGCAACGTCGTGGACGTCGAGCCCGACGCCGACCACGTGAGCCTGGGCATGAAGGTCAAGCTGACCACCTTCCCGATCGGCGAGGACAGCGCCGGCACCGAAGCGATCGGCTTCGGCTTCGCACCCCTGGAGGCGAACTGATGGCAAGTGACGACATCTGGATCCTCGGCATCACCATGACCAAGTTCGGCAAGCGGCCGGAGGACGACGTGGTCGACCTCGCCGCCGAGGCCGCGCTGGGCGCCCTCGCCGATGGCGGCGTCACCATCCAGGACATGGGCGTGCTCGCCGCCGGCAACCTCATGGGCGCGGCCGCGGGCATCGGCCAGCAGCTCCAGAAGCAGATCGGCCAGACCGGCATCCCCGTCTACAACGTGGCCAACGCCTGCGCCACGGGCGCCACCGCCCTGCGCACGGCGATCATGGCGGTGAAGGCGGGCGAGTGCGACATGGGCCTCGCGGTCGGCGTGGAGAAGCTCGCCGGCGCCGGCCTGCTGTCGGGCGGCTCGCGCAAGGACGACGCCGACACCTGGACGCCGAAGGGCCGCTACGGCGCCGTGGCGCCCATCGACGGCCGCATCGGCACCGAGATCATGCCGGGCGTGTTCGCCCAGGTCGGCATGGAGTACGGCTACGAGCACGGTGGCGCCACGTTCGAGCTGTTCGCCCGCATCAGCGAGAAGAACCACTCGCACTCCACGCTGAACCCGCTGGCGGCCTACTCGAAGGCCATGACCCTCGAGGAGATCATGGGCGACATCATGATCGCCTACCCGAACACCCGGCCCATGTGCTCGGCCAACTGCGACGGCGCCGCCGCCGCCGTGGTGGTGTCGGACGCGAAGCTGAAGACCCTCGACCCCGACCAGCGCCGCCGGGCGGTCAAGGTGTCGGCCTCGGTGCTGACCAGCGACCCGTGGGACGAGGGCTGCCAGCAGCTGCCCAACGTCAACACCCTCACGCGCCGGGCCGCCGTGCAGGCCTACGAGCAGGCGGGCGTCAGCCCCGAGGACCTCGACCTCGTCGAGCTCCACGACTGCTTCGCCACCGCCGAGCTCGTGCACTACGACAACCTCCAGCTGTGCGCGCCCGGCGAGGCGGTGCCGTTCTTCGAGTCGGGCGCCACGTGGCGCACCGGCTCGACGCCGGTGAACGTGTCGGGCGGCCTCGAGTCGAAGGGCCACCCCATCGCCGCCACGGGCATCGCCAACATCTGGGAGGTCTGCCACCACCTCCGGGGCGAGGCCGGCCCCCGCCAGATCGAGGGTGCCAAGGTGGGCCTCGCCCACGTGATCGGCCTCGGCTCGGCCTGCGGCGTGCACATCCTCGAGAAGGCCGCCTGAGGTCCCCTTCCGGACCCGCCCCGTCCGCCGCGCCGGCCCCGCTCAGGGGGCCGCGGGCTCGTCGGGCGGGGTGGGGAAGCCGTCGACGTCGCGCAGCGCCGGGAACCACCTCCACCATCCGAGGGCGATGAGGACGGTGGCGACGCCGCCGAGCACGACCGCGCCGGCGGCGCCGAGCACCTGGCCCGCGACGCCGGACTCGAACGCGCCGAGCTCGTTCGAGCCGCCGATGAACACGTTCTCGACGG
>CAZYPY010000127.1:4482-8614 GCA_964649545.1 uncultured Microthrixaceae bacterium
CCGGACTCGAACGCGCCGAGCTCGTTCGAGCCGCCGATGAACACGTTCTCGACGGCGAGCACCCGACCCCGCTTGTCCCGTGGGGTGACGAGCGGGACGAGGGTGGCGCGGATGAACACGCTGACCGCATCCGCGCCCGAGAGCAGGAGCATGGCCACGAAGGCCACGGCGTACTGGGTCGTGGCCCCGAGGACGATGGTGCCGAGTCCGAAGAGCGCGACGACCACCAGCAGCGTCCGACCCACGCGGCGGGTGAGTGGGCGGCGGGCGAGGTAGATCGTGACCGCTCCCGCGCCGATGCCGCCGGCGGCGCGTAGCCACCCGAGCCCGACCGCGCCCACGCCGAGGCGCTGATCGGCCAGCGCCGGGAGCAGGGCGATGGCGCCACCGAAGAGGACGGCGAACAGGTCGAGGGAGATCGCGCCGAGGAGCACCGGTGTCCGGCGGATGAAGCGGAGGCCTTCGAGGGCTTCGTGCATGCCTGCCTTCTCGGCCGGCGCCTCGAGGGCGGTGGCGGCGACCGGGTCGACGACCTCGTCCAAGAGCGGGGCGCCCCGCAGCTGCGTCTCGGGCACCTCGGCCGCCTCGGAGACGGCGTGGTGGGCGCCGGGGCGGACGCGGACGGCCAGCACCGCGACCGCGGCGGTCGCGAGGAGCACCGCCATGGCCAGGAAGGGCAGGGCCACGTCGATCGCGTAGAGCGTCCCGCCGAGGACCGGGCCGAAGATGATCGCCACCTGCCAGGTGGCGGAGTGGCGGGCGACGAGCCAGGGCAGGTGCTCGGCCGCCATGAGGTCGGCGGGCAGCGACCGCGACGCGGGGGCCACGAACGCTCGGGCGGTGCCGAAGACGAGTACGAGGGCGAAGATCGGCGCCGCCGAGGTCGGGTCGGTGGTGGCGTACCAGGCCAGCACGAGCGCCACCGTCGCCTCGACGAGCGCGCCCAGGGCGGTGACGCGGCGGCGGTCGAAGCGGTCGGCCACCGAGCCGGTGACGAGCACGAGCAGGAAGGCGGGCAGGAACTCGAGCAGGCCGAGGATGCCGAGGTCGATCTCCCGGCCGGTCAGGTCGAAGACCTGGATGCCCAGCGCGGTCACGCCGGCGAAGGCCGCCGACGACGCGCAGAACACGCTCAGGAGCAGCGCGGTGACCGAACGGTCCCAGTGGCCCGTCGGCGCAGGCGGCTCGTCGGTGTCGGCCTCGCCCCCCGGGTCGCTCATGTGCGGCTCACCGGCGCATCTTCGCCGCGCCGGTCCGAGGCGGCGAATCGCTTTACGGTGGCCCCGTGCCCACCGCCGCGCTCAACGGGATCGACGTCCACTACGAGCAGCGGGGGAGCGGGCCCCGGTTGCTGTTCCTGAACGGTTCGGGCTCGACCCTCGAGGAGGCGGCCCTGATCCTCGAGGTCCTCGCGTCCCGCTGCGAGGTCCTCGCCCACGACCAGCGGGGCCTCGGACGCACCACGATCCCGCCCGGCCCGTACTCGATGGCGGACTACGCCACCGACGCCGCCGCCCTGCTCGACCACGTCGGCTGGGACCAGTGCCGGGTCGTCGGCATCAGCTTCGGCGGCATGGTCGCCCAGGAGCTCGCCGTGACGGCACCCGAGCGGGTCGAGCGCCTCGCCCTGCTGTGCACGTCACCGGGCGGGCCCGACTTCGCCTCGTACCCGCTGCACACTCTCGCCGACCTGCCCCCCGCCGAGGCCGCGGCCATCGGGCTGACCATCCTCGACACCCGATTCACCCCCGAGTGGCTGGCCGAGCACCCGAGCGACCAGGCCCTCGTCGAGATGATGGCGGCCCGCCGGGCCACGCCCGACGACCCCGAGCAGGCCCGTGGCAAGACCGAGCAGCTCCGCGCCCGCGCCGGCCACGACGTGGTCGACCGGCTGGGCCGCATCGCGTGCCCCGCGCTCGTCGCCGGCGGCCGCTACGACGGCATCGCCCCGCCGGCCAACAGCGAGGCCATCGCCGAGCGCATCGCGGGCGCCGAGCTCCGTTTCTACGAGGGGGGCCACGCCTTCCTGGCCCAGGACTCGGCGGCGTTCCCCGACATTCTCGACTTCCTCACCGGTTGACCTCCCCGCTGAGCCGGACCAGGCCGACGTTGGGTGGCGCCAGGAAGCGCACCTGGGGCGCCCCCTGCTGCTCGTGGCCGACGCCGCGGCTCACGTACACCGGGGTGTCGTCCACCTCGTGCAGCCCGCCGGCGGCGACGTCGCGAGGGACATCGGACAGGGTCAGCAGCGGCCCGACGAAGGGCAGCTGGATCTGCCCACCGTGCGTGTGGCCCGCCACGAGGAGGTCGACGGTGCCCGGTGGCACCTCCAGCGCCCAGTCGGGCTGGTGGCTGAGGACGAGGCGCACGGTGCCCTCGGGTGCCGCCGCGAGCTGGGCCAGCGCGGCGCGGCCCTCGCGCCCCTCGCCGAGGCCCAGGCCGGCGATGCGGATCGTCCGGTCCCCGACGAGGGTCTCGACCACCTCGTTCCAGAGGTAGGTGACGGGGGTGCCGGCGAAGAGCGCGTCGAGGGTCGGACCGTCGTCAGTGTCGCCCTGGACCACGTAGACGCCGCCCGGCGCGTCGAGCGACACGATCAGGTCGCGTAGGGCGTTCCGGTTGGCCTCGAACTGCCCCGGCGTCCCCTGGAAGAGGTCGCCGGCCACGAACACGAGGTCGGGCTGGGCGGCTCGTAGCAGGTCGACCGCCTGGCGCTCGTAGCTGCCGATGCGGGTGGTCTGCAGGTCGGTGAGCACGCCGACGCGGATGGGGTCGCGGCCGTCACGCTCGTCCGGCAGGGCGAGATCGACCTCGTCCAGGGCGACCCGGTACGGCTCGACGTGGGTGGCGTAGAAGCCAAGGGCCGGGAACGCGACGGCGATCGTCAGCGCGGCGACGGTGGCCAGGCGTCCCAGGCGGGGGAGCCCCCAGCGGCCCCCGAACCAGCCACCGGCGAGCAGGGCCACGGCGACCACGGGGATCGCCACCACGACGTCGAGGTAGACGACCGCCATCAGGTCGAAGGCGCCGCCGCCCGCCAACCCGATGACGAGCACCTGGGCGACCAGTACGCCGGAGCCGACGGCCAGCTCGATCGCCGCCGCCCGACCGCCGGACGCGCGCCGGGCCGTCCACCACACGGCGCCCACCACGACCGCGGCCCCGAGGAGGGCCAGGGCGAGGCTGAGGGTCGAGGTGGCCACGGCGCGCTCAGACGGGGGCGACCGCGGCCTCGGCGTCGAGCTCGCTCATGGGCTCGTCGCGCTTGCCGGCGAGCCAGCACCCGGCGAGGACCACCGGGAAGCCGAGCAGCAACCCGACGGTGAGGGCCTCGCCGAGGACGATCACGCCCAGGGTGACGGCCACCGCGGGGTTGGCGAAGGTGATCAGCGTCGACCGGGCAGGCCCGACCTCGTCGATGAGCGCGAAGAACACGATGAACGCGATCGCGGTGCAGAGCACGCCCAGGGCGACCATCGCCCACAGCGCGTCGGCCGGCGGTGTGGAATCGGGCCGCTGCACGATGGCGGCGGGGAGGTAGAGGAACGCGACCCCGCCGATGGCGGTGGTGACCACCCCGAGGGTCGGCACGTCCGAGAGCCGCCGGTCGGCCACGAAGGGCGCGGTCGCGTAGAGCACGGCCACGATCAGCACCTGGACCACGCTGCGGGTGTCGACGGTGCCGTCCTCGCCGCCGAAGCCGACGAGCAGCCCGACACCGGCCATGCCGACGGCGAGGCCGACGAGGCGTCGGGGGATGAGCACGGAGCGGTCACCGAGGACGAGTGCGGCGATGGCGCCGAACAGCGGCACGGTGGCCACGAGCAGGCCGGTGAGCGACGAGGGGAGCCGCTGCTCCGCATCGGTGAGCAGCAGCCACGGCACGGCCATCTCCATGGTGGCGAACAGCACCAGCCACGGCCAGCGGGCGAGCACCGGGCGGAGGGCCCTGCGGTGCACGGCGACGGGCAGCAGCAGCACGAAGGCGATCAGGGTGCGGCCCGCCACCACGACGGTGGGGTCGAGATCCTCGACCGCGATCTTGATGAACAGGTAGGGCAGCCCCCAGATCACCGACATCGCGGTGAACAGCAGCCAGCCGCGGCGCGACACCGCCGGCTACCAGCGCTCG
>CAZYPY010000128.1:0-8571 GCA_964649545.1 uncultured Microthrixaceae bacterium
TGGACCGCCAAGCGCAACGCGATGCTCATGATCATGAGCAACGGCGACTCGATCGCCAACATCTGCACCACCGGGGTGGCCGACCGCTTCCCCCGCCTGAAGTTCGTGTCCGTCGAGAGCGGCATGGGCTTCATCCCGTACCTGCTCGAGAACCTCGACTGGCACTGGAAGGCCCACGGGGCCACCCGCTACACGGACCTGCTCCCCAGCGAGATCTTCCGCCGCCAGTGCTACGGCACCTTCTGGTTCGAGACCGGCACCCTCCCCCTCCTGAAGGACTACCCCGACAACTTCATGTTCGAGACCGACTACCCCCACAACACGAGCCTGATCCCGAGCCCGATCTCGCCGGCCGAGCACCCCCGGGTGCACATCGACAAGCACTTCGCCGACCTGCCCCTCGATGTCGCCGAGAAGGCCCTCTGGGGCAACGCCGCCGACGTGTACCACCTCGCCCGATGACCACCGGTCCGACCCTCGCCCTCCTACGGGATGACCCGCAGGGATGGGAGGCCGACCTCAGCGACGACGGCGTCCTGCACCTCCGGCTCGCCAACCCGCCGGTCAACGCCATCAAGACGGCGATGTTCCGCCAGCTCCAGGACGTGGTCGCCTCGGTCCGCAACGACGAGATGGTGCGGGCGATCGTGCTGACCGGTGAGCACCCGAAGGTCTTCAGCGCCGGCATCGACTTCAAGGAGCTGGTGGACGGCGACGAGGGCGTCTACGCGACCGCCGGCGACCGGCGCGTCTTCGTCCGCCACGCCCTCGAGGCCTGGTACCAGGCGCCGGTGCCGACCGTGGTCGGGGTCCGGGGCGCGGCGTTCGGGGCCGGCGCCGTGCTGCCGTGCCTGGCCGACCTGGTGGTCGGCGGCCCCGGCACGGTCTTCACCGCCGCGGAGATCGATCGGGGGATCGTCGGTGGCAGCCGCTTCTTCGCGCGGCTCGTCGGCGAGCCGCTCATGCGCAAGATGATGCTGCTCGGCCTGTCGGTGAGCGGCGAGGAGCTGGATCGGGCCGGTGCCTTCGCCGAGTACGTCGACGACGACGCCATCGACGCCACGGCGCTCGAGCTCGGCCATCGCCTCGCCGAGAAGCACCCGCTGGTCATGCGGATGATGAAGCAGGCCCACACCGAGGTCGAGTACCTGCCGGTGATGGAGGGCTACGCGGTCGAGCAGAAGTGGTCGGTGATCGTCCCGCCCGAGGTGCGCGAGAGCCTCGTGCCCGACAAGAAGGCCTGAGGTGCGGATCGCCCGCGTCGCCCTCCCCGACGGCGGGGTCGCCGTCGCCCAGGTCACCGAGGACGGCTTCCGGCTCGTCAGCGACGACGCGCCGGGTGCCGTCCTCGGGATGCTCGTGGACCATCGCGCCGCCGGCGGCGAGCTCGTCCCGGCCGCGGAGGTGACCCTGCTGAACCCGCTGCCGGATCCGCCGTCGGTGCGGGACTTCATGATCTTCGAGGACCACGTCCGCAACGCCCGGGTGGGCTCGGGGACCGAGGTGCCGAAGGCGTGGTACGCCGCGCCGGTCTTCTACTTCACCAATCCGGCCGCCCTGCTGGGCCCCGGCGAGCCCGTGACCGTGCCGGCCGGGTGCCGGGCCCTGGACTTCGAGCTCGAAGTGGCCTGCGTCATCGGCCAGGAGGCCCGTGACCTCGACCCCGACGATCCGGCGTCGTGCGACGTGATCGCTGGCTTCGTCCTGATGAACGACTGGTCGGCCCGCGACCTGCAGATGCGGGAGATGGACGCCGGCCTCGGGCCTGCGAAGGGCAAGGACTTCGCGACGTCGCTCGGACCCCGGGTGGTCACCCCCGACGAGCTCGCCACCGGTCCAGGGCGCTACGCCTGCGGCGTCGAGGTGCTGGTCAACGGCTGGAAGAAGGGCGGTGGCGACCTCGCCGACGCCCATTGGACGTGGTCCCAGGTGCTGGGGCACGCCTCGGCCAACACCCGGCTGCGCCCCGGCGACGTGATCGGCTCGGGCACCGTGGGCACCGGTTGCCTGCTCGAGCTCCGCGCCCTGGGCCCGAAGAACGACCACCCGTGGCTGCGCCCGGGTGACGAGGTCGAACTGCGAGGTGGCCCGCTCGGCGTCCTCGCCAACCCGATCGCCTGACGAAGCTCAGATGCGGTCGCGGCCGTGGATGTCGGCGTTGGGGCGGGCGCGGGCGACGAGGTCCCGCGCCACGGCATTGATGGCCTCGGGGTCGGTGATCGGCTGGGTCTCGGGGCCCCGGTGCCAGCTCTCCGCCACCGCGAACGCGGCACCCGTCGACTCGAAGACCCGCCCGGTGATCCCCGCGGACTGCGTCGAGGCCAACCAGACGCACACCGGCGCCACGAACGCCGGCGACATGGCCGCTCGCTGCTCCTCGGTGAGGTTCTCGACCCCACCCATGCCGAGGAGCTTCGACATCCGAGTGAGCCCCCCGGGCGCGATCGCGTTGACCGTCACGCCGTAGTTGGCCAGCTCGTCCGCGGCGATGATCGTGAAGCCGGCCACGCCCATCTTGGCGGCGCCGTAGTTGGTCTGGCCGACGTTGCCGTACAGCCCGGACACCGAGGTGGTGTTGATGAGGCGGCCGTCGACCGCCTCGCCGGCCTTGGCGCGCTCGCGCCAGTGGGCGGCGGCGTGGCGAGCGGGAGCGAACGTGCCCTTCAGGTGGACCCGGATGACGGCGTCCCACTCGTCCTCGGACATGTTCACGAGCATCCGGTCCCGCAGGATCCCCGCGTTGTTGACCAGCACGTCGAGTCGCCCGTAGGTGTCGATCGCCTGCTGGACCATCCGCTGGGCCCCGTCCCACGACGCCACGTCGTCGGTGTTGGCGACGGCCTCGCCGCCGGCCCGGGTGATCTCGTCGACCACGGCGTTGGCCGGCCCGTCGGAGGTGCCGCCGCCGTCGAGCGCAGCGCCGATGTCGTTGACCACGACGCGGGCGCCGTGTTCGGCCAGGAGGAGGGCGTACTCGCGCCCGATGCCGCCGCCGGCGCCGGTGACGATGCAGATCCGGCCTTCACACAGTCGTGCCATCCCGACATCTTGGCACAATATCTCTGCGCATGATATTATTGAATACGTGAACAGCTGGACGGACACCCTCGACGACGTGCGGATCATCGACTGCGATTCGCACCTCACCGAACCGAGCGACCTCTGGACCTCCCGGGTCCCCGCCTCACTGGCCGACCGGGTCCCGGTCCAGCGGACCGTCGACGGCAAGACGGCCTGGTACCTCAACGGGGAGGGCTGGGCGAGCGTCGGCGGCAACACCATCGGCACCGGCCACAAGAAGCACCTCGGCACGCACATGGTGCAGCCGTTCGAGGACATCGACCGGGCGGCCTGGTCGGTGGACGAGCGCCTCGCGCTGCTCGACGAGTCCGGCATCTGGGCGCAGATCCTCTACCCGAACGGGATCGGCTTCTCGTCGAATCACGTGTTCGCCATCGAGGACGAGACCCAGCGCCTGATGGTGCTTCAGACCTACAACGACTTCCTGGTCGACACCCAGGAGGCCTCCGGGGGGCGACTGCTCCCTCAGGCCATGCTGCCGTACTGGGACATGGACCTCACCGTCCGAGAGATGACCCGGATGCTCGACCGGGGCATCACCGGGTTCACCATCTCCGACAAGCCGGAGATGATCGGTCTGCCCGAGCTTCCGGAACCGTTCTTCGCCCCGATGTGGGACCTCTTCAACGAGTCGGGGGCGGTCGCCAACTTCCACATCGGGTCGGGGAGCCGTCGCGAGGACGTGGAGGCGGCCCGTGCCTCGTCCACCGCTCCGCGCGTGGGGCTTCCTCCTCAGGGGCCCGGCCGCCCGATCCCGACGGTCCCTCCGACCACGTGGCGGACGTTCGGTCCTCAGCGAGGGTTCGCCGCCATGGCCACCCAGATGTACATGAGCAACGTCCGCATCATCGTGAACCTGTGCATGAGCGACCTCTTCGACCGGTACCCGAAGCTCCAGGTCGTCTCCGCCGAGAGTGGGATCGGCTGGATCCCGTTCATCCTCGAGGCCATGGAGTTCCAGCTCGACGAGATGGTGTCGCTCCCCGAGGAGGTCGGCCACCAGCAGCGCCGGCCCACGGACTACTTCCGCGATCACCTGTACGTGATGTTCTGGTTCGAGCAGAACGCGCCCCAGAAGTTGATCGAGGACGTCGGGGTCGGCAACGTGCTCATCGAGACCGACATCCCTCACCCGACCTGCCTGTATCCCGAGCCGCGACGGCACTTCTCCAAGGTGCTCGGCGACCTGAGTCCCGAGACGCGCCGGCGGGTCCTCCAGGACAACGCCGCAGAGCTCTACGGCATCACCTTCGCATGATGCGCTGAGATTTTGTGGTCAGGTAGAGTCGCCGGACATGCCGGGGCGACCACGTACTCCAGGGAGATCACCGGGCGTCGTCGGCCCCCGTCGTACCGAGAAGCTCTCCGAGGTGCTCGCTCGGGAGATCGTGCGCGACCTCCGGGACATCGAGCCGGGGACGATGCTGCCCGCCGAGTCGGTGATGCTGGAGAAGTACGGGGTGGGCCGCGCCTCGCTGCGCGAGGCCCTCCGCCTCCTCGAGGTCCAAGGCTTGATCGTCATCCGTCCGGGTCCCGGCGGTGGCCCGATGGCGGCCCAGGCCGACAGCGTCCACTACGGCCGGACGTCGTCGCTCTACTTCCACATGCTCGGCGCCACGTACCACGACGTCGTCGCGGCCCGTGCCGTGATCGAGCCGGCGCTCGCCCGCCTCGTGGCAGAGCAGCAGGATCCCGAGCACCTCGCCAAGCTCGAGGCGTTCCTCGCGGGCCAGGAGCTCGACCGGGCGGAGTCGGGCACCGACGAGGACTACGAGCGCTACGTCGCCGACTCGTCCGGCTTCCACGCCATGCTCGCCGGCCTCGCGGGCAACCCGGTGCTGAGCCTCTCCGCCCACTCGCTCCAGGACGTCCTCCTCGACCGCGTGTACGGCCTGTTCCCTCCGGAGGAGCGGCGACGGGTGGAGGAGGTCCACGCGAAGATCGCGAAGGCGATCATCAAGGGCGACGCGAACGGCGTCGAACGGATGATGCGCGTCCACATGCTCGAGTACGTGCAGTACGCCGAGGAGCGTCACCCGGGGATGATGGACGAGACCGTCGACTGGCACTGACAGAGGTCAGATGGTGGGCGCGATCGTGCTGCCCCCGTCGATGACGAGGGTCTGGCCCGTCACGAACGAACCGGCGGACGACGCCAGGAAGACGGCGGCGCCGGCGATCTCGTCGGGCTCGGCGATCCGGCGCAGCGGCGTCCGGTCGATGGTCCGCTCGAGCGTCGGGGGGTCCTCCCAGAGGAGGCGGGCGAAGTCCGTGCGCACCATGCCAGGGGCGATGGTGTTCGCCCGGATGTTGTCGGCACCGTGCTCGACGGCCAGGTTGCGGGCCAGCTGCATCTCGGCCGCCTTCGAGACGGCGTAGGCCCCGAGCACGTCGGTGCCGATGAGCCCGCCGATCGACGAGATGAAGGTGATCGAACCGCCGCCGCGTGCCTTCATCCCGGGGATGACGAGGTTCGCCAGCCAGTGGTTCGAGCGGATGTTGGTGGCCATCACCTTGTCGAAGGCCGTATCGGGGATCTCGGCCAGAGGCCCCGCCCAGGGATTGACCGCGGCGTTGGCCACGAGCGCGTCGACGGGGCCGAGCGTCGTCGTGGCCTTCTCGACGAGTGCTTCGAGGTCCTCCTTCCGCCCGATGTGACACGGGATCGCGACGGCGGCACCGGGGAAGGCATGGTTGATCGCGTCGGCGGTCTCGTCGCACGCGTCGGGCGTCCGGCTCGAGACGACGACCTTCGCACCGTGTTCGGCGAACCGGTGGGCGATCGCCCGGCCGATACCGCGGGTCGAGCCCGTCACGACGGCGGTCTGGCCGGACAGATCGAACAAATCCACTAGAATGATAGTAATGGATCTGGAGATCGACGGTGTGGCCATCGATGCGGCTGCGCTCATCGATGACCTCTCGGACGAGACCCTCGCCGCGTGCCGTGCACAGATGGCCGTCGCGGGCGCCGTCATCCCGCTCTCTGATTCGGTGACCCGCACCGATCACGAGATCCCCGATGGCCCGGTCGTCCGGGTCCACCGCCCGGTCGATGCCACGGGACCGCTGCCGGGCGTGCTCTGGCTGCACGGCGGCGGGCTCGTCATGGGTGACCGCTTCCAGGACGACGCCCGCTTCGACCGTTGGTGCGTCCGCCACGGGATCGTGGCCGTGACCGTGGACTACCGCCTGGCACCGGAGTCGCGATACCCCGCGGCATTGGACGATGCCCACGGCGCATTGACGTGGGTACGTGAGCACGCCCACGCCTTGGGCGTCGACGCCCAACGCCTCGGCATCGGCGGCGACAGCGCGGGCGGTGGCCTCGCCGCGGCCGTGGCGCTCCTCGCCCGCGATCAGCGAACCGTGGACCTGGCCTTCCAGTTGCTGATCTACCCCATGCTCGACGACCGGGGCATCACCCGATCGAGCCGTCGACCGGTGGCGGTGTGGCCACCGGAGGCGAACGCCTACGGCTGGCGGTGCTACCTCGGCGATCGGGTGGGGGCGCCGGATCTCGACGCGTACGCCGCGCCGGCCCGAGCCGAGCATTTGGCCGGCCTGCCGCCGACGTACGTGATGGTGGGCACCGGGGACGGGTTCGTGGACGAAGACGTCGAGTTCGCGAGGCGCCTGATGGATGCTGGCGTCCCGGTCGACCTCCGCGTCCACGCCGGGCTCCCGCACGGGTTCGACGTCCTGGCGCCGGGCGCGCCCGCCACCAAGCAGGCGATGCGCGACCTGCACGACTGGCTCCGTCGGCACCTGGCCGCGGTCGGATAGTGCCGTCGACGATGGCGGATGCCGGCGGCCGAGAGATCAGCGCGTCTGGGTGCGCGCGCCGCCGATTCCGAGCGGCGGAAGGGAACGGGAGGACATGGGTTTCAACCACGCGGAGCTGTTCACCGCCTGCGCGGGAGCGATGCCGTCGAGGGACGCGATCGTCCATGGCGGGGCCTCGCTCTCCTACGCCGAGCTGCTCGACCGATCCAGACGCTTCGCCAACCTCCTCTCGGATGAAGGGGTCGGCCTCCACCGTGAGCGACCCGAACTGCAGCCGTGGGAGTCCGGACAAGATCACGTCGGCCTCTACCTCTACAACGGGTGGGAGTACCTCGCCGCGACACTGGGCGCGAACCTCGCCCGTGCCGTCCCGTTCAACGTCAACTACCGCTACGTCGCCAGCGAGCTCGCCTACCTCTTGGACGACGCTCGTTGCCGGGTCGTCGTCTACCACGAGGCCTTCGCTCCGACGCTCGCGGCCGTCCTGCCCCTGCTCGATCGCCGCCCGATGCTGCTGCAGGTGGCCGACGGATCTGGTCACGACCTGCTCGACGGCGCGTCGGACTTCGTCGGGGCGCTCGACTCGGCCAACGATGCTGAGCTCGCGGCAGCGCCTCGCGACGACGACCTCTACCTCCTGTACACGGGAGGTACGACCGGGCTACCGAAGGGGACGCTCTGGCGCCAGGGAGACATCTACGACGCCGCACTTCGGCCGGCCGGCGCTCGTCGGAGGCTCGATGGCGCATCGACCATCGAGTCGGTTGTCGAGGTGTCCGCGGCGCGCCAGGGCCCCCGGCTCATGGCCCTACCTCCGTTCATGCACGGCGCTGCACAGTGGGCTGCGCTGGGCATGTTGCTCTCGGGTGGAACCGTCGTCATCCAACAGGACGTGACCCGATTGGACCCTGCGGACGTTTGGGACACCGTCGAGGAGCACGGTGTCGAGGTGATGACGATCGTCGGGGACGCCTTCGCCCGACCACTTCTCGAGGAGCTCGAGGTGCGGCCACGGATCACCAGCTCGCTCACCCAGATCACCTCCGGCGGCGCCACGCTGAGCCCCGAGTTGAAGTACCGTTGCCGAACCCTGCTTCCCCACTGCTCGATCGCCGATGTCGGAGGGTCGTCGGAGTCGGGTCGCCAGATCATCAACGTCACGAAGCCGGGTCCCGCAGAGCCACTCACCAGGGGCGTGTTCGTCGCCCAGGAAGGCACCTGCGTCCTCGACGAGAGTCGGCAGCGCATGCTGGCGGCTGGACACGAAGGAATCGGCTGGCTCGCGCGGAAGGGGGCCATCCCGCTCGGCTATCTCGGTGACGCCGACAAGACCGCGGCGACCTTCCCCACGGTCGACGGGGTCCGCATGGTGGTGCCCGGTGACCGTGCCAGACTCCGACCCGATGGCCTGGTCGAGCTCCTCGGTCGCGAGTCGGTCACCATCAACACCGGCGGAGAGAAGGTGTTCGCCGAAGAGGTCGAACAGGCGATCATCCGCCACGCCGCGGTCGACGACGTCATCGTCGTGGGTCGTCCTTCCCGACGTTGGGGGCAGGAGGTGGTGGCGGTCGTCCAGCTGCGGCCCGAGGCCGATGTGACGGACGACGACATCATCCGGTCCACCGAAGATGCCCTGGCGCGGTACAAGCATCCGAAGGCGCTGGTACGCGTCGATGAGGTCGTCCGCTCACCCGCGGGCAAAGC